>NZ_CAMHUS010000002.1:0-318513 GCF_946188375.1 Streptococcus mitis | reverse complement strand
TACCATAGTCCGTACGGGATTCGAACCCGTGTTACCGCCGTGAAAAGGCGGTGTCTTAACCCCTTGACCAACGGACCTGAGCTGTTATTTTCAACTCTTACTATTATACAGACTTTTTCTGACTTGTCAACAACTTTTTTAAACTTTTTATGTTTTTTTGTATGACTCCCTAATGAGTACGGATATCAAACTCCTTAAACACAATACGTAAGTCTCTCAATACTCTTTGACGCCCTCGGAAGCGTTCATGTCTTAAGACGCGTTCTAACTCTTCTTGTTTGTCTTTACTTTGTTTGTTTCTATAATCTCTTAGTGTCTCATGAAAGAGATAATACTCATCTAGCCACATACCTCCCTCACTGATACGATGACTAATCTCACCTACTTCTTCATAGGGTTCTTTATCATATCTACGCTTCTGGCTTTCCTGCTTACGGATATAGTCTAGGATCCGATTACGGAATTTAGTTTTGAAGTATTTACGTAAGCGTGGGATATCTTCTACTATTCCTTCTTCTCTACTAATCAATTCATGTAAGCAAATCATTCCCTCTTGGTCCCAATCTGATAGCTCCCATAAATGGAGATGATATTCATTTCTACACTTATATACAATCCCCTGGACTTCTTCATATAATTCTTTAAACATAACGTTCCCCTTTCTAGATACAGTCTAACAAATCAAGAACTTAATTGGGACCATTTCGCCTATTCTGTCTCCTTTACCGTCTCAACTGCACAAAAAAGAGAGGTCACGCCTCTCTCAGGGTTATATTTCATCATTCATTTTTGACTTTACTTCATCATAAGATAATGCATGAGATTCCTCTTCTACGGTTTCAGGCATCTTTCCTGTTTCATAAAGAGATTTAATTTGTGTACTATCCAATGTTTCGTATTTCAATAGTGCTTCTGCAATCAACTTGTGAGTTTCACGATTTGACTGAATAATTTCAGCAGCTTTATTTCGTGCTTCATTCAATAATGAACGAACCTCTTCGTCAATTTCATAAGCTGTTTGTTCTGAAATTGATTTTTGAGGACTTTGTGCACCAAACATGGCATGATTTCCTTCATATTGAACTGGACCAAGTTTTTCACTCATCCCGTACTCTGTAACCATTGCACGCGCCATTTGTGTCGCTTGTTCAAAGTCGTTTGAAGCTCCTGTAGTTTGGACGTTAAAGATAATTTCTTCAGCTACACGTCCACCCATCAAGCCAGCCAATTGCTCTTTCATATCTTCTTTAGATAGAAGCATTTGATCTTCCTTAGGAAGTGCAATCATGTAACCACCTGCACGACCTCTTGGTACAATTGTAACCTTATGAACAACACGGGCATTCGATAAGACTAGGCCAACAATTGTATGTCCAGCCTCATGGTAGGCAACCAATTCACGTTCTTTTTGTGAAACTGTCTTATCTTTCTTAGAAGGACCAGCAATAACTCTGTCTTCTGCTTCATCAATATCTGAAGCATCAATTATCGATTTATTGCGACGAGCAGCAACTAGAGCAGCTTCATTCAAGACATTCTCTAAATCTGCTCCAACAAAACCTGGGGTTTGTTGGGCCACTAATTTCAAATCAACATCGTCTGCCAAAGGTTTATTTTTAGCGTGCACTTTCAAGATTGCTTCTCGACCCTTAACATCAGGACGGCCAACCAATACTTTTCTATCAAAACGTCCTGGACGCAAGAGAGCAGGGTCAAGTACATCGGAACGGTTTGTCGCAGCGATGACAATAATCCCTTCATTTCCCTCAAAACCATCCATCTCAATCAAAAGTTGGTTCAAGGTTTGTTCACGTTCGTCATTTCCTCCGCCGAGACCGACTCCACGTTGACGACCAACAGCATCAATTTCATCGATAAAGATGATAGCTGGTGCTGCTTTTTTGGCATCTTCAAAAAGAGAACGAACACGACTAGCTCCAACTCCGACAAACATTTCTACAAAGTCAGAACCTGAGATACTAAAGAATGGAACACCAGCTTCTCCGGCTACTGCCTTAGCAAGCAAAGTTTTACCTGTTCCCGGAGGTCCCTCCAAAAGAACACCTGCTGGAATACGGGCTCCAAGTTTTGTAAATCGTTTTGGATCTTTTAAGAATTCAACGACTTCAACTAATTCTTGTTTTTCTTCCTCAGCTCCAGCAACATCTGAAAATCTGACTTTAATATCTTCTTTATTTGCAGCTTTGGCCTTGCTACGTCCAAAACTCATTGGGTTACGACTATTATTTCCTCCCATATTTCCCATCATAGAGAATAGGAAGAAGAAAAGAATACCGAATGGCACAATGGATACAAGAATATTAATCCACATACCACTTGAACTTTCATGCTTAACAGTTACTTCCGCTTTATGGTCAGAAGCAAGTTTTTGCAATTCGGATACTGTAGTATCTGAAGGAAGAATAATACTTGAAAATTTCTCTACTGTTATGGCAGAAGGAGAAAAGAACTGAATTCCTGTTTCTTCTTTACTTGTTTTAGGATTTTTATAGACACCCGAAACTTCGATAACACTACCATTTGGTTGGTAAGTCAATTCTTTTACATTGTCATCGGTAATTTCTTTTACCAATTCTGTATAATTAATCTGCTCACTTTTCCCTGCAACACTACCTGTACTAAAATACTGGTAACCTGTAACTAGGAGAAAAATAAGTAATAACCATAGAAAAGGATTTTTAATTAAACCATTATTTTGTTTTTTCATTAAAAATTGTTCTTTCTAATTTGAATATACTTCTTCTTTCAATACTCCAACATAAGGAAGGTTACGATAATTTTCTTTGTAGTCTAACCCATAACCTACTACAAACTCATTTGGAATAGTAAAGCAGGTATAGTCTGCCTCAATTTCTACAACACGTCCCTCTGGTTTATCCAACAAGGTTGCAATTTTAACAGAGGCTGCTTCTCTTGCAATAAACATATCTCGCAAATTCTTCAAAGTTTGACCTGTATCAATGATATCTTCTACAAATAAAACATCTCTTCCTTTGATATCTTGAGTCACATCTTGTTTAATATTGATCACACCGCTACTTGCTGTTCCACCATGATAGCTAGAAACCATCATGAAGTCCATTTCAATATGTGTGTCGATATGTTTGACCAATTCAGCCATAAAAGGAATAGATCCTTTTAAAATCCCAACTAAAATTGGATTTTTTCCTGCATAGTCTTTAGTAAGTTGAGCACCTAATTTTTTAGCAGCTTCTGTAATTTCATCGTGTGAAACGAGGATTTTTTTAATATCGTTTTCTAACATTTTTTTACCTATCTATTTTTTCTATATAAAGTACAGTGTTCATTATATCATTTTTCGTGTTTTTACTCAAATTACTGGTCGCAATTCCCAAAATTGAGATAATTTCACCAAATTGCTCAATAATCAGAGCAGATTTTCGCTTTTCCATAGGGATTTTCAAATCAATAAATAGACGTCTGAGTTTTTTTCTATGCCAATTTTGAATCAAAACATCTCCTGGTTTTCGATGGCGAATGTATATAGATGTTTCGCGTGAAACAGGTATTTGTTGAATTGATTCACCTTCTAAAGGAAGTCCAAAGGAAAATAAATATCCTTGATAAGATACCTGATTTTGATAGTGTAACACAAGTTCATCTTCCTTTTCATCAGCCTGAGGACTGATTTTACAAATCTGAAAATGTTGGTACTCTTTTATTAATTCATAGCCATTTTTAAGTGGATGACGGTACTGGCTTTTAGTTTTTAAAATTTTCCGAACTTCTTCAAACTGAGCTTTTGTAAGATTCAAATCTGGAAAACGATTCAGATAAGTTTGAAGTAAAACTCTTTGTGTCGACTCAGAGTAAGACAATAGCTGCTCTAAATTTTCTAGATCAATATTGTTAGATAATTCAGCTATAGCTAAGTCATAATCTAAAATTTCATTGCCGATGTTTAAGATTGCTTCTCTAAATCTAGGGTTTTCTTTTTCTAATTCTGGTAAATAAGAATTTCGAATACGATTGCGAAAATAATGATTTTCCTGATTTGATATATCTTCAAAGTGAAAAATTGGTGGAAAGTCTTTTTTCTGAAAATGCAAGAAGGGTCTAATGATTTTTATCTCTCCGACTACTTGCTTCTCCTTAATTCCTGATAGATAGCGCAAACGAGTGCCTCGAATCAAGCGCATCAAAATCGTTTCCACCTGGTCATCCGCATGGTGGGCAGTGACTAAGGCTGTCGCACCTGTCTTTTTCATGACCTCTTGAAAAAAATCATAGCGAAAATTTCGTGCACGCGCTTCTGAAAATTCTCCTGAAAAATTGCTGACATAAATAGGAAGTCCAGCTTCAGCAGCCAACTTCCTTAATTCCTTTTCTTCCCAATCTGATTCTACTCTCTGCTTATGATTCACATGAGCCAGAATCAATTCAATTTCTAACTCTTCTTGATAAGTAGACAATACCTTAAATAGAAACATAGAATCTAATCCACCAGAAAGAGCTAGCACCACTTTAGCATGCTTTTTGAAATATCCTCTTTTGAGAAAATGATTTAAAAAATCCTGTTCCCTCATTTTAGAACCTCATAAACATCCTTGGCTATCTTAGAAATCGTATCATAATCAGAATTCTTAGTAAAAATAGAAAGCACAAATGGAGAATCTGCATAGACAACACCCGTATCATGCTTAAATTCATCCGCATCCCCAATTTTATGAGCTACCTTCACAGAAACACCTTTGGCAATACGCTGATTATCAAAATCTGTTTTGGTCAAGGACTCCAATACAAATCCGTTTTGATTATAAATAGATTCCATAACCTTTCCAGCCATTTTAGAAGAAATCAATTTTTCTTTCGGATCCCAATCATCTCCCATAATAGCAGACATCTTGGACTTAAATGTTGCATCCGATTGGTTTGAAAGGTAATATCCCAATATGTTATGAGCTACATTATCCGATTCTTTTGATACTTTCGTAATTAAATCTTTTAGAGAATATTCTTTATTATCTTCTTTTTTAGGAAGACTACCACTTCCCTCTGGTTTATAAGAACCTGGAAAATCATTAACTGCTGATACGTATTTTACAGTCGTATCTAACTGATACAGACCCTCATTTATTTTTTCTTGCGTATAGTAGAGATAAGGGAGTTTTAAAACACTAGCCGCATACATCTTTTCATCTTGATTAATACCAGCTTCTTTTCCAGTAGTCAGTTGCTTAACATAAATCGAGAAAGAATCTTTTTGATATTTTTCCGATAACATTTCTTGGACTTTACCCATCCGATTATCTTCTTCAGAAGTTGATTCTTTATCTACCCATCCAGCCTGATCAATATGTAAAAATTCTCTTCCTTCTACAAACATTGTCTTGTCGAGTGATACCTGCGAATAAGCTGATAAGGATGATTTCACTTCTTTTAAATCATAAGGACTGTTATACAATTTAAAATCAGATTCTAACCATACTTTTTTTATTGTTGGGGTTACCTCTGACTGATCGTATAAAAATCGTTTGTCCGCAGCTATAAATTGATTGTTGGATAACTTAAACACTGGAATTCCTTGTTTATTTAAACGCCACTCAGTTATTTGGAAACTTGTTTTTGGAGTTAATTTTCCAGATTCTACAACTAAATCTTCATTCGCATAAACAGGAACTTCTCCATAAACCATAGGAGAACTTAGCTTTTCTCTAAAATAAATACCAAAGTCAGATTGTGAAAGGTAATAAATTTCTTTCGAAGTATAGACTACTTCTTTTTCTGTGCTAACAACTTTTGAAATGGTCAAAAAACTAGGTAGCAACAAAATAATTAAGAACTTACGCATTCTTCCTTTCCTTTTCTTCTTGTAAACGCAATAATTGATTTTTATCAACTAACTCTTCCAGCTTTTCATCAGATAAACTCAAAAATTGCTCAATGACATCTAATAAATTTTCCATTTTATCACCTTGGAAGCAAGTCAGGAATCGTGTAAACAGCTTCCCGATTCTTAGAATAATAATATTTTGCACGCATATATTTAGCGGCGTAATCTTCATCTTTCAACTTTGTAGCAAAAGCTGTCTCCTTCTCCTTTTCATCACTCAAGGTTTGATACTGAGTTTGCAAGTCTGATAATTGTTGACGTCTTTGGAGTAATTGGTGATAGCTTTGAGCAAGATTATAAGTTGGTAAAATGAACAATAAAATCATCAAAATCAGAACCCAACCCATGAAACGATTCCGTTTTTGTCGTTCCTTCATCAGATAGCGACGACGTTGGTGCTCGTTTTGAATAAAAGAATTATTCAATTGTACAATATTCTTAGACATCTTCTTCTACCCGTGTTTCACTGATAATTTCATACATGCCTGCTGCATCTTCTTTTTTTGTACTATCTTTCATCTCCAGTACTTTTACAAGTAGCAACTTATTGCCAAAACGAATTTCAACTTGGTCATCAACTTTCAAATCTGTTGAACTTTTAGCCAAAATTCCATTTACCTTTATTCTACCTTTATCTGCTACTTCCTTTGCGACTGTACGACGCTTGATAATTCGTGATACTTTTAAATATTTGTCTAATCTCATTTTTATTACCTCAAATTATTATTGTACCATTTTTATCTCTTTTATAGAAGAAAAATGTTATAGGGAATTGCCATCTTTCAACTCTTTTATCTCTAATAAACTTTCTCCAAAAATCAGCAGACCTTCTAAAATTTCATAGTCCTTCTTGTTTCGAACATCGAATACTACTTCCATTAATCCTTTATTCTCAGCTATGGCTGCTTTTAAGTTCGTTGCGGATAAAGCTTTAAAATAATCTTGAGCCAAGAACAGTCGCTGAGTGACTTTTTCAAATTGAACTATAATCTTATTTTCTTTTCTTTCCACACGTTCTACAAAGACCTTGTCCAAATATGACTTGACCAAACCAATCTCTAAAAGATAGGCTACCACATCTGGGTATTCTCCAAAGCGGTCCATCAGCTCTTCTTGTAACTCTTCATAATTGACACGATTGTCAATTTGACGAATTTTTTTATAAATTTCAATCTTATGTCGTTGGTCAGAGATATAAGTGTCAGGAAGATAGGCATCAATTTGTAAAATCAATTCGGTATTTCCTTTGGTTCTTGTTTTCCCATTACCATGTCGTTTAGCAATAGCTTCCTCCAATAACTGCGAATACAATTCAAAACCAACAGAATCAATGAAACCAGACTGGGATTTTCCTAGGAGATTTCCTGCTCCACGAATCGAAAGATCTCGCATCGCAATCTTAAATCCGGAGCCCAATTCTGTAAATCCTTTGATTGCTTCTAATCTCTTTTCAGAGACTTCACTGATTGATTTTTCTGGACGATACATAAGATAGGCATAAGCAATACGATTACTACGACCGACCCTTCCTCTTAACTGATACAAGGTTGACAAGCCCATATGGTCCGCATTTTCAATAAATAAGGTATTGGCATTTGGAATGTCCACCCCTGTCTCAATAATGGTAGTTGTCACCAAAATATCATATTGTCCTTCAATAAAGTCCAACAGAGTATTTTCTAACTGAATTTCACTCATTTGTCCATGGACATACCCAATCGAAGCTTCTGGAATCAACTCCTGTAATTCTGAAACCTTCTGGTCAATAGTGTCAACTTTATTGTAAAGATAGTAAACTTGACCTCCACGCTCCATTTCACGCAAGACAGAATCACGAATGACACTATCATTCTTCTCCAATACATAGGTTTGAACAGGATAGCGATTAGTTGGAGGAGTTTCAATAACAGACAAATCTCGGATTCCCAGCATAGACATGTGAAGGGTACGAGGAATTGGCGTTGCTGTCAAGGTCAGGACATCTACTTGTTTTTTCAGTTCTTTCAAGGTTTCCTTATGCTTGACACCAAATCGTTGTTCCTCATCAATAATCATCAAGCCCAAATCAGCAAACACAACATCTTTTGACAAAACACGATGGGTTCCAATCAAAATATCAACTTGACCGTTTTTCAATTTTTCAAGTGTTTCAGTCTGCTCTTTTTTACTTCTAAAGCGACTCAACACATCAATATTAACTGCAAAATTTTGGAATCGTTCCTTAAAATTCGTATAGTGCTGTTGCGCTAAAACCGTCGTCGGAACTAGAACGACCACCTGTTTGTTATCATTGACTGCCTTAAAGGCTGCACGCATTGCAACTTCAGTCTTTCCAAAACCAACATCCCCAACCAATAGCCTATCCATTGGCTGAGAATCTTGCATATCTCTCTTGATTTCCTCGATACTACGAAGTTGATCATCCGTTTCAACATAAGGAAAAGCATCATCAAAAGCATCTTGCTCTTCATCATCAGCTGAGAAAGCAAAGCCCTTCAACTGACTACGCTCAGAATAGAGTTTGATTAAATCGTCAGCTATATCCTCTACCTGATTCTTAACTTTTTGCTTAGCCTTTTTAAAATGACCATCATTTAACTTATTGAGTTTAGGAGCTTTCCCGTCACTTGAAACGTATTTGGAAAGTAGATGAATCTGTTCTACTGGGATAGAGATTTGATCACCATTTTGGTATTGGACACTGACATAATCGCGGTGTATCCCTTTGATTTCAATTGTTTCAATCCCTAGATATTGACCAATTCCATGGATATGGTGAACAACGTAGTCCCCTTTCTCAAGTTCATTATAATCTTTTAATCTCTCTGCATTTGAAACATGTTGTCTTCGAAAACGACGTTTTAATTTCTTTTGAAAAATCTCATGTTCAGTAATCACCAGAATTTTTTCATCTACAAAATGAAAACCATGTCTGAGATTGCCCTCGATTAAGTTTACAGATTCTTTACAGATACTTGACTTATCTCTAGAGTCCAATTTAATCTGGTATTCCTCTAAAACATCCTCCAATGTTTTACTTCCCATTGAATTGCTAGATTGCAGAATAATAGTGTAGTCCATTTTTTTGTATCGTTCAATTTCTTCTTTTAGAAAAGAAAACTGATTGAAAAACTCTTGCATGGGGTATTGATTAAATTGATAAATGTGATCAAACTTGAGATTTCCTAAGCCCTTTTGCAGATTGGAGAAAAAGGTAACTGGACTTTGTTTTTTATAGTTTTGCTCTGTATCTGCAAAATACTGCATCTCAGAAAATGATTTACCATTCTGTAAATCTTCTGTAAAGTATTGCGCTAATTCTCTTTCAAATGCTTCATACTGATTCATCAATTTCTGGTAATCATCAAAGAATATTGGTGTATCTTTTTCAATATAATCAAATACAGTCCATGATTTCTCATAACACAAAGATAAAAATTTCCGAGAATCTGAATGCATTTGTTTTTGATGAAAACTTGAAAGAATTTCTTCTATGTAGGATTTCAGAATCGGCGATAGAGTTTTTGAAATTTTTTTTTCTAAAGCTGACTGACCTCGTTGATAATCCTTTTCTTTCAAAAGTATGTCGCTAGCTGGAAAGATGGTGAGTTCTGTCTGATTTTCTTTCGATAATTGTGTTTCGACTTCAAAAGTACGAATTCCATCTACTTCATCACCAAAAAACTCAATTCGGCAAGGTTCTAACTGAGATATTTCAAAAATATCTAAAATATCTCCTCGCAGACTAAATTCTCCTTGGGTCTGTACTTGAGTAACTTTTCGATAGCCGATTTCTTTTAAATGATAGATGAGCGCGTTTTGGTCATATTCTTCACCAACTGCAATTTTTATAATGCTTTCTTTAAATCCAGTCGGAGAGGGTAAAATCAATCTACTTGCTGCAATATTACAAACTAAAATCCCTTTCTTAAACGGATCAGTCAAAAAACGCAAGGCTTCAACCCGTGAAATGATTTTTTCTTGTGAAGACATCAAAAACTCAACCATAGGGAAATCATCCACCAAAAATGGATAGACCAATTCCTCACCTAAGATAGAAATAAGATCACTAATAAGCCCTTCTGCCTCTCCATATGTTGATGTCAGTAACACAATCTTATCTTCTTTCTTCAAACTACTAGCGATTGCTAAAGCTTTTGTAGAAGTTGACAAACCTAACATTAATTGTCTTTTCTTATCTGTCAGATTTTGATGCCATTTTTTTATCTGATCATTTTCTGAGAATAAATCTAATAAGGTCAACATTTATCCGTTATACCTCTGCATCGTTTTTTCAAAATTTTTCTCTTGTAAATAGTGATTTACAGCATCGTCAACCTTGTCAATAGACTGTAAAATACCAATATAATCATCCTTGTCAAAGGTACTCAAAACATGGTTAACAACTGACATGCCATTTTTAGGTCTTCCAATTCCAATTTTAACACGATTAAAAGCCTGGGTTCCAATATGTTGAATAATAGACTTGATACCATTATGTCCACCTGCTGAGCCCTTTGCTCTTAAACGAATCTTTCCAACTTCCATGTCAAGATCATCGTAAATGATGAGTAAATCTTCAATATCCAAACCATAGTAAGTCAATAAAGCATGAACAGCTTTCCCGCTTTCATTCATAAATGTCGTTGGTTTCACAAGATAAATTTTTTCACCATTGAGGAAAAAAGATGCTAGATCAGCTTGAAATATCTTATCGTGTGTAAAAGTGAGATTCTGTTTCTTCGCTAGTTGGTCAATCAACATAAAACCAACATTGTGTTTTGTTTCAAAATATTTATCTCCTGGATTTCCCAAGCCTACAAGTAATTTGGTCATTTATTTTTCCTTTCAAAAGCCAAAAGGGTTGGAATTTTTTTCCAACCTAATTGATACTATTCATTAAATTTTTTAGACATTAAAGCGGAATTCCATGATATCGCCGTCTTGGACGATATATTCTTTTCCTTCTTCACGCAAACGTCCAGCTTCTTTTACTGCCTTTTCAGATCCGTATTTTACTAGATCCTCATATGACATGGTCACTGCACGAATAAAGCCTTTTTCAAAGTCTGAGTGGATAATACCAGCTGCTTGAGGAGCCTTCATACCACGTTTAAAGGTCCAAGCTCGAACCTCTTTTTCACCAGCTGTGAAGTAAGTTCCAAGTCCAAGTAAGTGATAAGCTGCGCGAGTCAACTTGTCAACGCCTGATTCTGTCAACCCAAGTGCTTCAAGAAACTCTTGCTTGTCTTCTTCGTCTAACTCAGAAATTTCTTCCTCAGCACGCGCAGAAATAACGACTACTTCAGCATTTTCTGTTGCTGCAAATTCACGAATTTGTTTGACATAGTCGATAGAATCTGGATCTGAAACTACATCCTCATCTACATTCGCTACATAAAGAACTGGTTTAGTTGTCAAAAGGAAAAGACCTTTGACAACTTTTTGTTCTTCATCTGTAAATTCGATGGTACGAGCTGATTTTCCATCTTCAAGAACTGGTTTAATCTTTTGAAGAACATTAAATTCTGCTACTGATTCTTTATCTTTTTGCGTACGTGCCATCTTTTCTACACGCGCATAGCGTTTATTGACTGATTCTAAGTCAGCAAGAATCAATTCCAGATTAATTGTATCAATATCTGCAAGTGGATCTACAAAGGCGTCTTCACGTCCTTGCTCACGCATGACATTTTCATCATCAAAAGCACGAACTACGTGAACAATCGCATCTACTTCACGAATATTAGCCAAGAATTTATTTCCTAGCCCTTCTCCTTTTGAAGCTCCTTTTACAATCCCTGCAATATCTGTAAATTCAAATGTTGTTGGCACTGTCTTTTTAGGAGTAATCATTTCCGTTAGTTTTTGTAGGCGTTCATCTGGAACTTCCACCATTCCAACATTTGGATCAATAGTAGCAAATGGATAGTTTGCAGCCTCTGCTCCTGCTTTTGTAATTGCATTAAATAGTGTTGATTTACCAACGTTTGGCAAACCAACGATACCTGCTGTTAAAGCCATATTTTCTCATTCTCCGTTTTCATTTCAATCCCTAATATTATAACACAAAAAGGGAAAACTTGCTAACCCTCTAACTGAGGGGTTTCAGTCAATAATTTTATTCATTTTTCGATCAAAATCATAGCGCCCCATCATGACAACATGGTCACAATTGCTACATTTAATTTTGATATCTGCTCCTACACGTGTAATTTCCCAACGATTGGCCTTTTTACCTGTTGACTTGATGGTGCAAGCATGTGGTTTTTTCATTTCAACAAAATTTCCAACTTGATACATACTACTCTCCTTCTCTTTTTAGATTATATCATAAAAGAGGCGAGCCAGGCTCAACCTCTTTCACTTAATTTGTACGAACTGGTGTAATGAGCTGCATGAAGTCTTCATCAGTGTCTGCTGGCACAAGAGTAAATGGACGAACAGCTGAGATAAAGCTAATGGTCACCTTTTCGCTATTTAAAGCCTTAAGAGAATCAATCAAGTAAGTTGGGTTGAAACTAATAGTCAAATCTTCACCAGTCACCTGATCAGTATCGATTTCTTCGTTTACTTTACCAACTTCTGGAGAATGAACATGGGCGCTAACAATACCACCTTTAATTTCAAGCTTCACAGTACCATTTTGAGTCGCACTTGATAAAAGGCGAGCACGCTCCATTGACTGACGTAAGTTTACCACATCAAAAGTAATAGTAGTGTTAAAGTCTGTCGGAATCAAGCGATCTGTATCAGGATAGTTACCTTCTAACAAACGAGTATAGAAGCTAATATTTTCGCTTCTAAAGAGGATTTGATTGTTGGCAAAGAAAATCTCTACAGTTTCAATATCGTCTGTAAATACTGCTGAAAATTCGCGTAGAGAACGGCTAGGAATCACGACATCAAAATCATCACTATTTTTTTCAAGAGTCAATTTTTTCTGGCTTAGACGATGAGAGTCTGTTGCCACTGTTTTTAGCTCCTTGTGTTGACTCAATACAAAATGAACACCTGTTAAAATCGGACGACTTTCTTGTGTACTTGCAGCAAATGCTGTTTCATTGATAATTTTCTTGAGTAATTTTGTTTCAAGAATTAAAGGAGTGCTTGCTGAAATTTCTTGGATTCGTGGATATTGTTCACTATCTTTTCCTTTTAGGGTAATTTCTGATTTGCCACTGGTTAAAACAATTTGATTTTGTTCAATTTCTTTAAAATCAAGAGTCACATCAGGTAGACTAGATACAACATTGATAAAGAAAGAAGCTTCAAGAAGGATCGAACCTAAAGAAGTAATTAACAAACCAGCATCTTCATTTTTTTGAGAAATAAAATTTTCAATTGAAATTTGACCATTTGAACCAATTAAAGTAACACCTTCATTAGTCACGTCAATTTTTACGGTTGATAAAATAGGAATAGCATTTTTAGAACTAATAGCTCTCTTAGTAGTATTTAATGCTTGTAGAAATAAATTTTTATTAATTGAAAAATGAATCATGGATTCTCCTTTATTTATTTTTAGTATTAGAAGGATAATAGTAATAATAGAGTCTGTGAAATCTGTGGAAAACAGACTTTAAACAAGTCATATCAAGTTTTTTGGCTTGTTTAAAAAATGTGGATAAAAAAGATAATAAAGTGAAAGTTATCCACAAGTTATTTAATTTTCTTTTTGATTGATTCAATTTCTAAGCGTAAATTATCGTCTTCATCAATCAAAGATTTAATTTTAGCATGGGCATGAATGACTGTTGTGTGATCTTTTCCACCAAATTCCTTCCCAATTTTTGGAAGACTATTATCTGTTAGTTCTCTAGATAAATACATGGCTACTTGACGGGCCAAAACAATATTTTGAAGGCGTCTGCTTCCCTTCATTTCTTTGACACTGACACCATAAAAGTTACCAACTTCATTTTGGATTTTATCAATTGGAATGACGAGGATTTGGCTAACATCTTGTTTTCGAGCTCTAATAGCTTCTGCAGCGATATCGATAGTGATATCCTTAATCTTCTTCACTCTGGCAATTAAAGTGATGTCGTTTATTGCTCCTTCAAGTTCTCGGACGTTTGAATCAAATTGACCAGCTAGGTATTCTAGGGTATCACTTTGGAAATGGTAGTCTAAATTCTCTGTTTTGCTTTGTAAAATGGCAATACGTGTCTCAAAGTCAGGTGGTGTGATGTTTTGCGTCAAGCCCCAGCTAAAGCGCGTGACAAGTCTTTCTTCAAGGCCCTCTAAGTGTTTAGGACTACGATCACTGGTTAGAACAATTTGTTTTTGATTGCTATGGAGAACATTGAAAGTATTGAAAAATTCTTCCTGAGTTGCAACTTTTTTTCCACTCAGCGATTGGATATCATCAATTAACAAGAGATCAAGGCTACGGTAAGTTTTTTTGAACTTTTCCATTTCACCAAGTCTCAGGTGTTCAAGAAAGTCGTTGATAAAGCTTTCAGCAGGAATGTACTTAACACGCGCATCAGGAATATTTTTCAAAATCTCATTCCCAATTGCATTGAGTAAGTGAGTCTTCCCAAGTCCAGGTCCTCCATATATAAAAAGAGGATTATAGGTCAATGCCAAATCTTCAGAGACAGCCAAAGCGGCTGATACTGCCCAAACATTTCCATCTCCTTGGATAAAATTATCAAAGGTATACTTTTCTTTTAATCCAGTATCCGAATAAGGAATAGATGCTAACTTTGGACTATAGTCATAGAGAGTTGAATTTGGAGCTTCTTCAACTTGTGGGATAATCGTATCTTGAGGCTTGGTAAAAATATAGTGGGGAGTTATTTCAGCATCATAAATCTCAAAACCAGCTACTACAATGATATCTTTTAGTTGTTTTTTCCAGACCATTTCCATTTCAGATCGTGGTAAAAATATAGTGGCAACATTTTCTTCTACCTTAATGAGTTCAGCTTGAATAGCATAGAAATCATACATGGAACGAGTTAGTCTTTCTTGAGCAAATTCTAATATACGATTCCAAAATTGTTTTTCTTTCAATCCTTTCTCCTCCTTTACTATTTAAAAGTTTAATGCTAGATTTATTTTACCATAGATAGCAAGAATTTTCCACAAGCTGTGAAAAATAATCCACAATGTTATCAAGTTTTATCCACAGGTTGGGGATAAAATCAGAAACTATTGATTTATGAAGCTTTTTTTTTGAAAAAAATAGTGGATAACCTTGTGAGATAAAAAAATAAAAGAACAGCCTTATTTCAGGCTGTTGATAATTCTACTGTATTCTTCTTGGTTTGAGAAAGCAATAATGATTTTTCCACTATCTTTTTTAGACAGTTTGATTTCTAAATCTAATCCGAGTAGTTTTTTTAACTGTTCTTCTTCATTTTGTATGAAATGATTCGTTTTTTGAAGTTTCTTTTGTTTTTTCTCTGTCAGAAGAGATTCTAACTTCCTTACAGAAATATCTTCCTCTATAATTCGTTGAAAGAAATAGTCTTGTTGTTCCTTATTTAACCCAACTAGCGAACGTGCATGGGCTTGTGATAGTTTGCCACTTTCTACTTCTGAGAGGATCGGTTCTGGTAAGGAAAGTAAACGAATGGAGTTGCTGATGTAAGGACGAGACTTGCCCATTTTATCTGCAATTTCAGCATGGGTAAATCCTTTCTCTACGAGAGATTCATAGGCGCGTGCTTCTTCTATTGGATTCAAATTTTCTCTCTGTAAATTTTCAATGATGGACTGGAGCATCATCTCTTGGTCTGAAAGTTGTTTAACAACAGCTGGGATAGACCTTAGACCAGCTAAAAGTGAAGCCCGATAGCGTCTCTCTCCTGCAAGGATTTCATAACCAATAACAGGAGATTGACGAACAATAATCGGTTGAATTACCCCATTTTCTTTGATAGACTGTGCTAGTTCATGTAGTTTTTCTCCATCAAATTCTTTTCGAGGTTGATAGGGATTTTTTTGTATATCTGTGATAGAAATCATTTCAAATTTTTCCATGATTCTACACTAACACATCTTTTCTTTTATGTAAAGCTTTCTTTACATAGATGTCAATTAAGATTCTAAATCACCTGAACTCTTGTCAAGTTTAATAGATGTAGTTTCTTCTTTACCGTTACGATAGTAAGTTATTTTAATGGTATCTCCGATAGAATGATTGTAAAGAGCACTTTGTAAGTCTGTTGATGAAGCAATTTCCTTGTCATCTACTTTTGTAATAACATCGTATTTTTCAAGGTGACCATTGGCAGGCATATTACTTTGCACAGAACGAACAACTACACCAGATGTTACATTGCTTGGAATATTCAGTCTTCTAATATCACTTGTATTAATATTTGAGAGATTGACCATTTGAATTCCCAAAGCTGGACGAGTAACTTTTCCGTTCTTTTCCAACTGTTCAATAATATTGATAGCATCATTTGCAGGGATTGCAAAACCAAGACCTTCTACAGATGTTCCTCCATTTGTGGCAATTTTACTTGAGGTAATTCCGATAACCTGTCCTTGAATATTGATTAGTGGGCCACCAGAGTTACCTGGGTTAATAGCAGTATCAGTTTGGATGGCTTTTGTAGAAATGGCTTGTCCATCTTCAGATTTTAAAGATACATTTCGATTAAGACTAGATACGATACCTTGAGTGACAGTATTAGCATATTCAGAACCTAATGGGCTACCGATGGCAATAGCAGTTTCTCCTACGGTTAACTTGCTAGAATCACCAAATTCAGCTACTGTTGTCACTTTTTCTGAAGAGATTTTGACGACAGCAATATCAGAGAAAGTATCAGCTCCGACGATTTCTCCAGGTACTTTAGTTCCATCTGACAAACGAATATCTACTTTGCTGGCGCCATTTATAACGTGATTATTGGTGACGATGTAAGCTTCTTTATCATTCTTCTTATAAATAACCCCAGATCCTTCACTAGAGATTTGCTGAGAATCTGTATCAGTCTCCTCATTGCCAAATACGCTATTTTGTCTATTTGCTGAATAAGTAATAACAGAAACAACGGCATCTTTTACTTTGTTAACAGCCTGTGTTGTTGAATTTTCATTCTTATAGGCAGTCTGTGTAATAGTACTATTGTTGTTCGAGCTACTTACAGTACTTTTTTGAGTTAGTTGATTTATTGAAAAGCTACCCAAGGCTCCACTAATAAAGCTAATGACGATAACGACTAATAATTGAAACCATTTTTTGTAAAATGTTTTTAGATGTTTCATATTTGCCTCCATTTTTTTGAAATTACTGAAAGTATAAACTGACTAGCTTAATTATAACTTAAACACAAAAGTTTTTCACAGATTGTGGATAACTTTAAAAAATCTGTGGTTTTCTCGGCTAAAATTAACCTTTTATTTTGTGAATAAGGTGTGAAAAAATAGAGAATATGTTAGAATAGAGTCATGAAAATTAAAGTTGTAACAGTTGGGAAACTGAAAGAAAAGTATTTAAAAGATGGTATTGCAGAGTATTCGAAACGAATTTCTCGATTTGCTAAGCTTGAAATGATAGAGCTAGCAGATGAAAAAACACCAGATAAGGCCAGTGAATCAGAAAATCAAAAGATTTTAGAAATAGAAGGTCAGAGAATTTTATCAAAAGTTGGTGACCGTGATTTCGTTATTGTGTTGGCTATCGAAGGGAAAACTTTCTCCTCAGAAGAATTTAGTAAACAATTAGAAGAAGCTTCTATAAAAGGATTTTCTACTCTTACATTTATTATTGGAGGGAGTCTGGGACTAGCACAGGATGTAAAAAAGAGAGCCAATCTTTCTGTTAGTTTTGGTCGCTTAACCTTGCCCCATCAGTTAATGAGACTAGTCCTTGTTGAACAAATCTATCGAGCTTTTACAATACAGCAGGGCTCGCCCTATCATAAATAGAAAATTGACTTTCAATTGAATTTTTGATAGAATAGCTGTATTAGGTCTCATAGCTCAGCTGGATAGAGCATTCGCCTTCTAAGCGAACGGTCGCAGGTTCGAATCCTGCTGGGATCAATATAGTAGCAAAGCTGGGAATTTTCCCGGCTTTTTTCTTAAAAAAGTACACTTGGGGAGAAAAAAATGACAGTTGAGAGAATTTTATCTAAAACGAAATTCCATTTTGTATAATAGTTTTTGTAAGTTAGCTTACAAGAAAAAAACATTGAGGAGATTTTATTATGAAAAACACAGTTAAATTGGAACAGTTTGTATCCTTGAAGGAAAAAGACTTGCAAAAGATTCAAGGTGGGGAGATGAGGAAACCAGATGGTGCTTTATTTAATTTATTTAGAAGAAGATAAAGGAGTAGCAGAATGGATTTTTTCTTAGTAGTGGATTTTATATTATATTTTCTAATTCTTAGTCACAGTTACCATTTAATTTGTAAAGGTCAAATAAAAGCAAAGGAACTATACGTTTTTGGTGCTTATACATTACTAGTAGAAGCAGTACTTGAACTTCCCTTCTATTTTCTATCTTTAGATGGGTTAGGAATTGTAACATTTTTATTTCCTTTGGGATTATATTCCTATTTTCGATGTATCAAACAGTATGAGAGGGATAGAGGACTATTCCTAAGTTTACTACTATCTCTTTTATATGAGAGCACTCATAACTTTCTGTCCGTAACGTTCTCCTCTATAACAGGAGACAATTTTGTTTTACAATATTATGGCCTATTCTTTTTAGCAATCTCAACGTTGACCTATTTTGTTGTCTTAAAAATCATTCATTATTTCCATTTGGAACTAGCCTATTTTGACAAGGACTACCTTTATCCTTTCTTGAAAAAAGTATTTTTTGCCTTACTACTGCTCCATATTGTATCTTTCGTTTCAAATATGGTAAGTACGATTAAACATTTGAATAGTTTTGGAAGTATTTTATCATCTATTGTCTTTATTTCTCTCCTTTTGACCTTCTTTGCAATGAATTCGCATAAAGAACAAATGGAAAAAGAGATTGCTTTGAAGCAGAAGAAATTTGAACAGAAACATTTACAGAATTACACAGATGAAATTGTTGGACTGTATAATGAAATCCGTGGGTTTCGACATGATTATGCTGGGATGCTTGTCAGTATGCAGATGGCAATTGACAGTGGTAATTTACAGGAAATTGACAGAGTTTACAATGAAGTTTTGGTCAAAGCAAATCACAAACTACGTTCAGATAAGTATACTTACTTTGACTTGAACAACATAGAAGATTCAGCTTTACGAAGTTTGGTTGCTCAGTCAATTGTCTATGCTCGAAATAATGGTGTAGAGTTTACACTGGAAGTAAAAGATACGATTACCAAGCTTCCAATAGACCTGCTGGATTTAGTTCGTATTATGAGTGTTTTATTGAACAATGCTGTTGAAGGATCGGCTGATAGTTATAAAAAGCAGATGGAGGTAGCAGTTATTAAGATGGAAACTGAAACAGTGATTGTGATTCAGAATTCATGTAAAATGACGATGACTCCTTCAGGAGATCTATTTGCTTTAGGATTCTCTACTAAGGGAAGAAATCGTGGAGTCGGATTAAATAATGTGAAAGAACTACTGGATAAGTACAACAATATTATTTTAGAAACAGAGATGGAAGGCAGTACATTTAGACAAATCATTAGATTTAAGAGGGAATTTGAATGAAAGTTTTAATTTTAGAAGATGTTATTGAACATCAAGTGAGACTAGAGAGAATATTGGATGAAATTTCGAAAGAATCGAATATTCCAATATCATACAAGACAACGGGAAAAGTTCGTGAGTTTAAGGAATATATCGAAAATGATGAAGTAAACCAGCTTTATTTTCTAGATATTGATATTCATGGAATTGAGAAAAAAGGGTTTGAAGTTGCTCAGTTTATTCGTCATCACAATCCTTACGCTATTATCGTCTTTATCACCAGTCGATCAGAGTTTGCGACTCTAACCTATAAATACCAGGTATCAGCCTTAGATTTTGTTGATAAGGATATCAATGATGAGTTGTTTAAGAAGAGAATTGAGCAAAATATCTTCTACACGAAGAGTATGTTACTTGAAAATGAAGATGTTGTAGATTATTTTGACTACAATTACAAGGGAAATGATTTAAAAATTCCTTACCATGATATTTTGTATATTGAAACGACAGGTGTCTCTCATAAATTACGCATTATTGGTAAGAATTTTGCCAAAGAGTTTTACGGTACCATGACAGATATTCAGGAAAAGGACAAACATACTCAGAGATTTTATTCTCCTCATAAGTCATTTTTGGTAAATATAGGCAATATCAGAGAAATTGATCGAAAAAATCTAGAAATTGTTTTCTATGAAGACCATCGTTGTCCTATTTCAAGATTAAAAATTAGAAAATTAAAAGATATTCTAGAGAAAAAATCTCAAAAGTAATTGACAATTAGCAAGAAATTGATATAATGGTTATATCTGCTACAGATAGAAGGTCCGTTGGTCAAGGGGTTAAGACACCGCCTTTTCACGGCGGTAACACGGGTTCGAATCCCGTACGGACTATTTTATCCGCCATAGCTCAGTTGGTAGTAGCGCATGACTGTTAATCATGATGTCGTAGGTTCGAGTCCTACTGGCGGAGTATAGGTAAAAGGGAACACAGTGTTGTTCCCTTTTTTGCATCAATTTGTATCACCAAGCATTTTCATAAGGAAGTCTGTTATTTCTTGAGGACTTTCTTTTTTTCCATGTGCAATCCAAATTTGGCAGACACCAAAAAGTGCGTGAGTTAGATAGATGCTACTATATTCTAATTCAGTGGTATTGAGATTCAGTTGCATAAATCGCTTTTGTAAATCTGTACTGAGCATGATATGAAGTTTATTTCTTAAGAAATTTTGGATTTCTTTAGTCCCATTTTCAGAAAGAAGGGCAGCTAGAAGTGGTTCTGACTCTAGATATTCAAATACTTCTAGAATAGCATCTCTTTTGTGATGAGCATGTTTTTGAAAAATATATTCAAATGTATGAAATAGCTTGCTTTGATAGTGCTCAATCATATCATACTTATCCTTATAGTGAGTATAGAAGCTGGAACGACTAATTCCAGCTTTTTCTGCTAGCTTGACAGTAGAAATTTGATCAAATGGCTGTTCCATGAGTAATTGTACCATAGCATTTTCAATAGTTCGCTTTGTTTTTAAGCGTTTGTTACTTTCTTGCATATTTCCTCCTTGTAAACAAATTAGACTATATGTCTAAAAATGGATTTTTTATCTTGTAATTTAGATTTTTTAATGTATAATCTATTATATCAAAATTTTAGACAATATGTTTAAAAAAGGAGAAGATATGTTTAAAGAATGGAAAGCAATTTTTAAAAAACCAACCTTTATTATTGTCATGATAGGGATTTCTCTTATTCCAGCTCTGTACAATATCATATTTTTGTCATCAATGTGGGATCCATATGGGCAATTGTCTGACTTACCTGTGGCAGTTGTCAATAATGATAAAGAGGCTTCCTATAATGGTAATAGCATGGCAATAGGAAAAGACATGGTGTCCAATTTAAAAGAAAATAAAACCTTAGATTTTCATTTCGTAGATGAAGAGGAAGGTAAGAAGGGATTGGAAGATGGCGATTACTATATGGTAGTGACTTTACCAAGTGATTTATCTGAAAAAGCAGCTTCGATTTTAACGGATCATCCAGAGCAAATGAAAATCGATTATCAGACTTCAAGTGGTCATAGTTTTATTGCTAGCAAGATGAGCGATTCTGCGATGACACAATTGAAGCAGAATGTTTCTACCAATGTAACCGAGACCTATACTAAAGCTTTATTTGATAAGATGGTCGAATTAAAAGATGGTATGAGTCAAGCAGCTTCTGGTAGTGAAAAATTAACTGATGGAGCGAATCAATTAGTGACAGGAAGTCAAACATTAACTACCAACCTGCACTCTTTAGCAGATTCAAGTTTAACATTTTCAAATGGAACGGAGCAGTTTACTAAAGGATTATCTGCTTATGTCTCTGGTGTTGAACAACTTCATCTTGGCTTAGGGACTTTTAATAGTGGTTTAGTTACATATACTGGTGCGGTGAGTCAATTAGATAGCGGGCTAGGCCAATTAGCTTCTAAAAGTCCTGAATTAGTGAGGGGAATTAATCAATTATATACTGGTGTAGAATCCTATACTGGCGGTGTTTCTCAGCTCAATGCTGGTCTTAATCAATTTTCATCTGGTGTTAGTGCCTACACCAATGGAGTGGGAAGTCTTGCAACAGGTGCTAATCAGTTATCTAATCAATCAGCTACACTTCGAATGGGGGTGGAGCAATTAAGTGAAGGGATCCAACAGCTTTCTAGCAAGTTAGATGCTTCGTCTGAGCAAAAAGATCAAATTAATCAATTATCTTCTGGTCTAAATCAGTTAAATCAAGCCATTCAAAATATTGATGTTGGAAATACAAAACAATTAGATTCTGTTTTATCAAGTATAGTATCTCTTTCTAATCAAATGTTAGCAAGTTCTCAGTCTGATAAAGCGACTACATTAGCCAATATTCAATCGACAGCAGCTTATCAATCTTTGACAAGTGAGCAACAAGCTGAAATAAGTGCTTCTGTATCTCAAAATTCGACTGATAGTATTCAATCATCACAGTCAATTGTAGCTTTAGTTCAAGGTTTACAGGGAAGTTTAGAAAACTTACAAAATCAATCTTCTAATCTTTCGACTTTAAAAAATCAAGCTAATCAAGTATTACCGCTTGCTTCTACTTCTTTGACAGGATTGTCAAGTGGATTAACAGATATACAAGGAGCTGTTACTAGCAAATTAGTTCCTGCTAGTCAGTCGATTGCATCAGGTGTAAACGCATATACTGTAGGTGTTGATAAAGTTTCTCAGGGCACAAGTCAACTAAGCGAAAAGAATTCCACCTTGACAGGTAGTTTGGATCAACTAGTTTCAGGCTCAACTACCTTGACACAAAAATCTTCTAACTTGACAGCAGGAGTTGGTCAATTAGTTGAAAAAACTCCAGAATTAGTGTCTGGTATTGAAAAATTATCAACTGGCTCTAACCAATTGAATCAAAAGAGTCAAGAATTGATAGCAGGAGTTGATAAATTGCAGTCAGGATCTAGCCAACTAGCTGACAAATCCAGTCAGTTACTTTCAGGTGCTTCTCAATTAGAGAATGGAGCTAATAAATTGGCAGATGGAGCTGGGAAACTAGCAGAAGGTGGAACAAAGTTAACTTCTGGATTGGAAGGTTTACAGACAGGAGTTGCTTCTTTAGGAAAAGGACTAAGTAATGCTAGTGATCAACTTAAATCAGCATCAACGGAATCTAAAAATGCAGAGATTTTGTCAAATCCACTCAATCTTTCCAAAACAGACAATGACCAAGTTCCTGTAAATGGAATCGCAATGGCTCCTTATATGATATCAGTTGCTCTCTTTGTTGCAGCAATATCAACGAATATGATCTTTGCGAAGTTGCCTTCAGGACGTCATCCGGAGAGCCGTTGGGCTTGGTTGAAATCTCGAGCTGAAATAAATGGTATTATAGCTGTTTTAGCAGGAATTTTGGTATATGGAGGAGTTCATCTTATTGGTTTAACTGCAAATCATGAGATGAGAACATTTATTCTCATTATCCTAACAAGTTTAGTATTCATGTCCATGGTGACCGCTTTAACAACATGGAATAGCCGTATAGGAGCTTTCTTCTCTCTTATCTTGCTTTTATTACAGTTAGCATCAAGTGCAGGTACTTACCCACTTGCTTTGACAAATGATTTCTTTAGAGCCATTAATCCCTGGTTACCAATGAGTTATTCAGTTTCTGGATTACGAGAAACAATCTCTATGACAGGAAATATTCATCAGCAAGCCATTTTCCTAGCTGTCATACTAGCTCTATTTACTGGTTTAGGTATGCTAGCCTATCAACCTAAGAAAATGGAAGAATATTAAAAAAATCGACCAATTGGTCGATTTTTTTATGTATTAGATGTCTTTCGTTTGTGATTATAAATTCCAAATAGTAAAAGTGAAGTAAAGGAACAGATTGATCCAGTAATAAAACCATTGGGAATAAAGGAAAGTGTAATAGTTCCTTTTCCTTTAGGAATATCAACTTTCATAAAACCAGTTTGAGCTTGTTTAATTTCTATTTTCTTACCATCTTGGTAGGCAGACCAGCCTTTGTCATAAGGAATGGTGAAGAAAATGGACGTATCTTGTTTGATATCATATGTAGCAAAGACCTTGTTTTTAGAAGTTGATACTGTGACAGGTTGTTCTTTAATTTTTTGAATTGCCTCGGTGAAAGTTTTGGTATCTAAACGATAGAAGGTAGGAGATTCAAATGATACTTGTGAATTTCCAGGGAAACTAACATTGATATTGAAAGTTTTTTTCTCTTTTGTATAGCCTAGATTAAAGAAGGAGAAGACATTATCAGTTGTAAAAGTTTTCTTTTCTCCATTTACAAGGATGTCAACCTTTTTTTGTTTGTCATTAGAAAAGTGAAGGTTTGTGATAGAAAGATAAACTTGACTGTTTTCGGGAACCTCAATTTGATACTGGATTGCTGCATCCTCATTTGAAGAACTTGTAACAGTAATTAAATCATCAGTATTCTCTGTTTTGTCATAAGGGATCGGAGAAAAATAATCAAAATTGACATTAGCAAGTTGATTTAAAAATGAGGCCTGATTATCCAAGGTATGTTCATTGAACTTGACATCATTGTAAACAGATTGACTAGCAAATGCAATCGGAAGAGAGTATTGATTTTCATATAGGGTAAGATTATCTTTTTGATAGATATCTTGGAATCCATACTTATCAATAGGACTGTCTGATATATTGTACTGGATACCAAATAAACTATCAGCCAAAATACTATTGTTAGCATAGCGGAGATTGAGATTAGTACCAGAGGATTTAAAACCAAGTTTATCTAAAGTAGAGCTTGCTGAACGATTTCGAACAGATGAAAATTGAGATATTCCATTGTAGTTGAATTTCATACTGTCATTTCCTGTCTGAGTCTCTAGTTTTTCAGTACGAGTAAATTGATTTCCAATATCTGTTGAGAAAGATTCCATAGCTGGGATATCTCGATTATATGCACTTCGAGAAGCAAATCCCCATTCCTTAGCAATTCCATCCATTTGAGATGAAGCATTTAAACTTATTTCAACCATTATAAATAAAGAGATTAGAATGGCAAATAGATTTACAGAGATAAACTTTTTGATAACTGCAAGGAGTAAAAGAGAATAGACAACTAAAAATTCAAGAGTAAGCAGAATATTCAAATCTGTTAAAAAAGAATAATGTGATTTTAGATAGATGGTAGCTAAAAATCCTGTTACTATAAGAAAAATCGAAACTAAAAAATTCCAGATTTTAATTTCTTTCAGACGATTTAAGACTTCCGCTGCTGTGTAAATTAACAAGGTAGAGAAAATCCAAGCATAGCGATGTAAAAACATATTTGGAGTATGCATACCTTGCCAAAATAAATCAAGAGCTTCTATATAAAAGCTGGCAATTAGAAATGCAAAGAAAATTGCATAGATAAGTTTCACGTGAAACTTAATAGATTTCAGCGTAAAAAATAAAATGGTCAAAATAAAGGGAAGTAGTCCAACAAAAATCATTGGGATGGCCCCATACTTTGTTGTATCAAATGAACCAATGAATTGCTTAGCAAAAAGATCAAGATACCAGCTACTTTCAGTTTGAAACTTTGTAATTTCAGTTAATTTTTCCCCATGTGTCTGTAAATCAAATAGAGTAGGAAGAGTCAGAATCAAACTAGCCATACCAGCTAAAACGGAGGTGATTATGAAATCAAGAAAAGATGATTTTCGAGTTTTAAAGTCCCAAGAAATTTGGCAGAGATACCAGAAAATAAGAAACAATGCTGTCATATAGCCAAAATAATAATTTTGAATAAATAAAATTGACAGACTTGTAAAGTATAATAGGATTTTTTTTTCAGTGATAATCAGATGTAAACCAGTTATAATTAAAGGAATCAAGATAAAAACATCTAGCCAGGTTTTTATCTCTAATTGACTGACAGTGAAACTCATCAGAGCATAGGAAGTAGATAAAGCTATTTTTAAAGGTTTAAGAAACGATTGAAATAATTTATTTAAACTAAAGTAAGTTGACAGTCCAATCAATCCAAATTTTAAGAGAGTTGTCAGATAGACAGCATCTGGCATATTCGACAGATTAAAAAAGTAAACTAGAGGTGAAAGGAAACTTCCCAAGTAATAACTAGATAGGGCATAGAAATTTAATCCGAGACCACTTGTAAAGGTGTAAAACAGACTACCATTTCCATGTAGGATATTTCTTAGAGCTATATCAAAAATAACGTATTGATGAAACCCGTCTCCTAATAGTGGAGATGTATCGCTATTCCAGTAGATACCTTGAGATAGATATACTCCTATCATAATGATTATGGGAATGATGAAAGAAACAAAATAGGTCCAATATGTTTTAAAAAATAATTTCATGTTACCTCATAAAATGTTAGAAAACTCAGCTGGTTAACCCAACTGAGTTTTGAAGATTTTAGTCTTTCCAAAGTTCTTTAACTTTTGCTTGTACTTCTGCATTCTCTAGGAATTCATCATAGGTTTCATCGATACGATCAATGACGCCATTTTTAGACAAGACAATGATATGGTTGGCTAGAGTTTGAATAAACTCGTGGTCATGGCTGGCAAAGATGATTGATTCTTTAAAGTTTTTCAATCCATCATTCAAGCTTGAGATAGATTCCAAGTCCAAGTGATTGGTTGGATCATCAAGTACAAGGACATTTGATTTTAAGAGCATGAGTTTTGAAAGCATGACACGAACTTTTTCTCCCCCTGACAAGACATTTACAGGTTTGTTAACCTCATCTCCAGAGAAGAGCATACGGCCGAGGAAGCCACGTAGGAAAGTATTGTCATCTTCTTCTTTACTTGCGAATTGACGTAACCAGTCAAGGATTGACTCTCCTCCTGCAAAATCTGCCGAGTTATCTTTTGGCAAGTAAGAACGGCTAGTAGTTACTCCCCACTTGACAGTTCCTTCATAGTCAATGTCCCCCATGATTGCACGAATTAATGCAGTCGTTTGGATGTCATTTTGACCAATAAGAGCTGTCTTATCACCTGGACGCAAGATAAAGCTGATATTATCTAAAATAGTCTCACCATCAATCTTTACAGTTAGATTTTCTACTGTCAAGAGATCATTACCAATCTCACGTTCCGCTTTAAAGTTGATAAATGGATATTTACGACTAGATGGAACAATTTCTTCTAGTTCAATCTTATCAAGCATTTTCTTACGTGATGTTGCTTGTCTTGATTTAGAAGCATTGGCAGAGAAACGAGCAACGAACTCTTGCAATTGTTTAATTTTTTCTTCTGCTTTGGCATTACGGTCTGCTAGCAATTTAGCAGCGAGTTCAGAAGATTCCTTCCAGAAGTCATAGTTTCCGACATAGAGTTTGATTTTTCCAAAGTCAAGGTCGGCCATGTGAGTACATACTTTGTTTAAGAAGTGACGGTCGTGGGATACTACGATAACTGTGTTATCAAAGTCAATCAAGAAGTCTTCTAACCAAGTAATCGATTGGATGTCCAAACCGTTGGTAGGCTCGTCCAATAGAAGCACATCTGGTTTACCAAAAAGTGCTTTGGCAAGGAGAACTTTTACTTTTTCACCGTTGGCCAATTCGCTCATGTTTTGATAGTGCAATTCTTCTGGAATGTTTAGGTTTTGAAGGAGTTGAGAGGCTTCACTTTCTGCTTCCCAACCTCCAAGCTCGGCAAACTCTCCTTCGAGTTCGGCAGCACGCACTCCATCCTCATCTGAGAAATTTTCCTTCATGTAGATGGCATCTTTCTCCTTCATGATGCTATAAAGTTTTTCATTTCCCATGATAACGACATCAATGGCACGTTCATCTTCATAGTCAAAGTGATTTTGACGAAGAACAGAGAGACGTTCATCTGGACCAAGAGAGATGTGACCAGTAGTAGGTTCGATATCTCCAGCTAAAATTTTTAAAAAGGTTGATTTTCCGGCACCATTAGCACCGATCAATCCGTAAGTATTTCCTTCTGTAAATTTGATATTGACATCATCAAAAAGTTTGCGATCACTAAAACGTAGTGAAACATCAGATACTGTAAGCAATGTTTTTCTCCTATATATGTAATATATTTATTCTACTAGAAAATACGGAAATATTCAAATTTTTATCTGTCAATTTTGTGTAAATTAAATTTACAGCATACTTTACACAAATCCGTAAATAGCAAGGCTGATTTATTTTGATAAATTACAGTTATTTCATTAAAAAAATGCTATAATTGAAGGGACTATATCGAAGGAGAACAAAATGACTAAACCCATTATTTTAACAGGAGACCGTCCAACAGGAAAATTGCATATTGGACATTATGTTGGAAGTCTCAAAAATCGAGTATTATTACAGGAAGAGGATAAGTATGATATGTTTGTGTTCTTGGCTGACCAACAAGCCTTGACAGATCATGCTAAAGACCCTCAAACCATTGTAGAGTCTATCGGAAATGTGGCTTTGGATTACCTTGCAGTTGGATTGGATCCAAGTAAGTCAACTATTTTTATTCAAAGCCAGATTCCAGAGTTGGCTGAGTTGTCTATGTATTATATGAATTTAGTGTCATTAGCACGTTTGGAGCGCAATCCAACTGTCAAGACAGAAATTGCTCAGAAGGGATTTGGAGAAAGCATTCCAACAGGATTTTTGGTTTATCCAATTGCACAAGCAGCTGACATCACAGCCTTTAAGGCCAACTATGTTCCTGTTGGGACAGATCAGAAACCAATGATTGAGCAGACTCGTGAAATTGTTCGTTCTTTTAACAATGCATATAACTGTGATGTCTTGGTAGAACCGGAAGGTATTTATCCAGAAAATGAGAGAGCAGGGCGTTTGCCTGGTTTAGATGGGAATGCTAAAATGTCTAAATCACTCAATAATGGTATTTATTTAGCTGATGATGCGGATACTTTGCGTAAAAAAGTAATGAGTATGTATACAGATCCAAATCATATCCGCGTTGAGGATCCAGGTAAAATTGAAGGAAATATGGTTTTCCATTATCTAGATGTTTTTGGTCGTCTAGAAGATGCTCAAGAAATTGCTGACATGAAAGAACATTATCAACGAGGTGGTCTTGGTGATGTGAAGACCAAGCGTTATCTACTTGAAATATTAGAACGTGAACTTGGTCCTATTCGTGAGCGCCGTATCGAATTTGCTAAGGATATGGGAGAAGTTTATAATATGCTTCAAAAAGGTAGTGAAAGAGCGCGTGAAGTTGCAGGTCAAACCCTATCTGAGGTTAAAGGAGCAATGGGACTCCATTACTTTAACTAAGTTTATTTTACAAGAAACTATCATTTCTATCTAGAAGAAAAGATAGTTTTTTATTTACCCCTGTAACATTTGACAAATTTTTATAGAATGGTATGATAGATACAATATAAAAAGAGTCAAGCTCAAAAAGAAAGAAAAGAGGAAACTTCGAATGTCTAATTGGGACACTAAATTTTTGAAAAAAGGTTTTACCTTTGATGATGTATTGCTTATTCCAGCTGAAAGTCATGTGTTGCCTAACGATGCTGATTTAACAACTAAATTGGCAGATAATTTGACTTTAAATATCCCAATTATTACCGCTGCCATGGACACAGTTACAGAGAGTCAAATGGCCATTGCTATTGCTCGTGCAGGTGGTCTCGGAGTTATCCATAAAAACATGTCAATTGCTCAACAAGCAGACGAGGTTCGTAAGGTAAAACGTTCTGAAAATGGAGTTATTATTGATCCGTTCTTCTTGACGCCTGAACATACAATTGCTGAAGCAGATGAGCTTATGGGGCGTTACCGCATCAGTGGTGTTCCAGTTGTTGAAACACTTGAAAATCGTAAATTGGTTGGTATTTTGACAAACCGAGATCTTCGTTTTATTTCAGATTATAACCAACCAATCTCAAATCATATGACTAGTGAAAATCTTGTTACTGCTCCTGTGGGTACAGATCTTGCAACAGCTGAGAGTATTCTTCAAGAGCACCGTATTGAGAAACTTCCTTTAGTAGATGAAGAAGGTCGTCTTTCTGGTTTGATTACTATCAAAGATATTGAAAAAGTTATTGAGTTTCCAAATGCTGCTAAAGATGAGTTTGGTCGTCTATTAGTTGCAGGTGCAGTAGGTGTTACTTCAGATACATTTGAACGTGCAGAGGCTCTTTTTGAAGCAGGAGCGGATGCGATTGTTATTGATACTGCACATGGTCATTCTGCAGGTGTCTTGCGTAAAATTGCTGAGATTCGTGCTCACTTCCCAGATCGTACTTTGATTGCTGGAAATATTGCAACTGCTGAGGGAGCGCGCGCACTTTACGAAGCAGGTGTAGATGTTGTCAAGGTTGGGATTGGACCAGGTTCAATCTGTACTACTCGTGTGATTGCTGGTGTTGGTGTTCCGCAAGTAACAGCTATCTACGATGCTGCAGCTGTTGCGCGTGAATATGGTAAAACGATCATTGCTGACGGTGGAATCAAGTATTCTGGAGATATCGTAAAAGCCCTTGCTGCAGGTGGAAATGCTGTTATGCTTGGATCAATGTTTGCTGGAACTGATGAAGCTCCAGGTGAGACTGAAATCTTCCAAGGACGTAAGTTCAAGACTTACCGTGGTATGGGATCAATTGCTGCTATGAAAAAAGGTTCAAGCGATCGTTACTTCCAAGGTTCTGTCAATGAAGCAAACAAACTCGTTCCAGAAGGAATTGAAGGTCGTGTTGCTTATAAAGGAGCGGCAGCTGATATTGTCTTCCAAATGATTGGTGGTATTCGCTCTGGTATGGGTTACTGTGGTGCAGCTAACCTTAAAGAACTACACGATAATGCTCAATTTATTGAAATGTCTGGTGCTGGTTTGAAAGAAAGCCATCCTCATGATGTACAAATTACTAATGAGGCACCAAATTATTCTATGTAAAAACACTGAAAAGAACTCCCGTGAAAACAGGAGTTCTTTTACAACATTGTCAACCTACCTTTACAGTAACTTTACCATCCCGAATAGTGAAGATGCTTAGATTTTCTGGCAGATTTTGAAGATGATCTAAGCTGGTTGTTGTGATAAAGGTTTGGATTGAATGAGAAATTGTTTCTAATAATTTTAGTTGTCGAGTGTTGTCAAGTTCGCTCATAACATCGTCAAGCAGTAATATTGGAGATTCTGTAGTAATACTTTCCATTAATTCGATTTCTGCTAATTTTATAGATAGGACGAGACTACGATGTTGACCTTGACTTCCAAAACTAGCATCCATCCCATTTATATAAAAAGAAATATCATCTCGATGAGGACCAACGCCAGTATTCTTTTTAAATAAATCTCTGGACCTACTTTTTTCTAAAGCAATTTTGAAAGATTCAGATAAATCTTCTTTGTCAGCTATCTTGACAGAAGATTGATAGGATATTGACAGTTCTTCAATCTGATTAGAGATTTCAAAATGTTTCTTACGCCCAAAATGCTCTAGTTTTTTTATGAAATCTAAGCGGTGCTTCATTACACGACATCCATAATCGACTAGCTGATCATCTAGTACTGAAAGGAAGGTTTCATCTATTTTTTGAGCTGATTTTAAATAGGTATTTCTTTGCTTAAGAATATGGTTATAATTGGTTAAATCTGATAAATAGATTGGCTTAATTTGCCCAAGCTCCATATCAATGAATTTTCGTCGAACTGAAGGTGCTCCTTTAATTAGTTGTAAATCTTCAGGAGCAAATAAGACAACATTCATGTGTCCTACGTAATCTGAAAGTCGTGCCTGTTTTAAGTGATTCACTTTTGTCACACGTCCTTTTTGTGTTAGTTCGATTTCTAGAGGAATGGATCCAGTTTTTTTCTGAACGAGACCTGAAAGATGAAGTTGTTCTTCATCAAAATGAATTAGATTTTTATCTGTTCGAGTTCGATGACTGCGTGTTAAGGCTAAAAAATAGATAGCCTCTAACATATTTGTTTTACCTTGTGCATTGCGTCCTAAAAAGACATTTAATTTAGGATTAAAGTCTATTTTCGTCTCTTTGTAGTTACGAAAAGTTTTGAGAGATAGGTGTTGTAGCCACATGATTATCTACCAGGGAATCGTGGAGCTTGTTTGCTTTTTGGTGATGAAGTAGGTTTAGAGTCGTCTTTTTTTACTCCCTTATTCATCTCCTTGATAAGTTTAGCGATTCGTTCTTTTTCAACTTTATCATCTTGGTATTTATCCTGTTCTTCAGAAGTAGGTTGTGTCAACAAGATATCAATATTCAGGTCAGGGATGTCAATTTTATCACCAATACGAAGTTTTTTACCACGACGATTTTCTAATTCCCCATTAAAGTAAACAGAATGTTCAGAGAGAAATGATTTAATAGCTCCTCCGCTATGTGTAATTCCAAGTTCTTTGAGTAGTGCTTGGAGGGTAATAAATTCTTCAAATAATTTGTATTCCATAATTCACCTCAATCTTTGGTATTATACCATATTTTCCTAAAAATAGTGAGAGAAATAGGGAGAAATGTAAGCGATTTTTATTTCAAAACTGTTACAGAGAACAAGAAAATTTCAGTTTTTCGTGATATAATAGAAGTCTGTATATAAGGAGGTAAATCATGGAGTTAGTGCATGGAATTTCAACACATTTTATCCAATCAAAAAAGTTTAAAACGAACAAAATCGCCGTGCGTTTTACCACTCCATTATCCCTCGATACGATTGCAGGTCGCATGTTGAGTGCGAGTATGCTAGAGACTGCTAATCAGATGTATCCCACTTCTCAAGATTTGAGAATACATTTAGCCAGTCTATACGGTACAGATATGTCAACCAATTGTTTCAGAAGAGGGCAAAGTCATATTGTAGAATTGACATTTACCTATGTTCGTGATGAGTTTTTAAGTAGGAAAAATGTGCTAACTTCTCAGGTTTTGGAACTAGTAAAAGAAACTCTTTTTTCCCCCGTAGTAGTTGATAATGGGTTTGATCCGGCCTTATTTGAAATTGAGAAAAAACAATTGCTAGCAAGTTTAGCAGCTGATATGGATGATTCTTTTTATTTTGCACATAAAGAATTAGATAAATTATTTTTTCATGATGAACGTCTCCAATTGGAATACAGTGATTTACGAAATCGTATTTTAGCTGAAACTCCACAAAGTTCTTATTCTTGTTTCCAAGAATTTTTGGCTAATGATCGAATAGATTTCTTTTTCCTAGGTGATTTTAATGAGGTTGAAATTCAAAATGTATTAGAATCATTTGGCTTCAAAGGTCGAAAAGGAGATGTAAAAGTTCAGTATTGTCAACCATATTCTAATATCCTTCAGGAAGGTATGGTTCGGAAAAATGTGGGACAATCCATTTTGGAATTGGGTTATCATTGCCCTTCTGAATATGGTGATGAGAAACATTTACCCATGATTGTAATGAATGGTTTACTTGGTGGATTTGCTCATTCTAAGCTCTTTACAAACGTCCGTGAAAATGCTGGATTGGCTTATACTATTTCAAGTCAGCTTGATTTATTTAGTGGATTCTTGAGGATGTATGCTGGTATCGATCGAGAAAATCGGAACCAGGCTCGTAAAATGATGAATAATCAACTGCTTGATTTAAAAAAAGGTTATTTTACAGAACTTGAGCTAGAGCAGACCAAGGAAATGATTCGTCGATCTTTGTTGCTTTCTCAAGATAATCAAGGTTCATTGATTGAACGTGCTTATCAAAATGCCTTACTTGGAAAATCTTCAGCAGACTTTAAAAGTTGGATTGCAAAACTCGAGCAAGTTGATAAAGATGCTATTTGTAGAGCAGCTAATAATGTGAAACTACAAGCGATTTACTTTATGGAAGGAATAGAATGACAAAGGTTATTTTTGAAGAAAAATACTATCCAGCTGTAAAAGAAATGGTTTATCGAACTCGTTTGGCCAACGGATTGACAGTTGCTCTTTTGCCTAAAAAGGAATTTAAAGAGGTTTACGGGAGTGTAACTGTCCAGTTTGGTTCGCTAGATACGCTTGTCACAGAAGTTGACGGAGATGTAAAAGAATATCCTGCGGGAATTGCTCATTTTCTTGAACATAAATTATTTGAGAGAGAAGATGCTAGCGATTTGATGTCAGCTTTTACGAGTCTAGGTGCGGATAGCAATGCCTTTACAAGTTTTACAAAAACAAACTATCTTTTTTCAGCAACGGATCATTTTTTAGAAAATTTAGACTTACTTGATGAATTGGTAACATCAGTCCATTTTACTGAAGATTCCATTTTAAGAGAGCAGGATATTATTCAGCAAGAACGAGAAATGTATCAAGATGATCCAGATTCGTGTTTATTCTTTTCAACTTTAGCGAATTTGTATCCTGGCACACCTTTAGCAACTGATATAGTTGGAAGTGAGGAGTCAATTTCCCAAATCAATCTAACTAATTTGCAAGAAAATTTTACAAGGTTTTACAAACCTGTAAACATGTCTCTGTTTTTAGTTGGTAATTTTGATGTGGATCAAGTACAGGACTATTTTGAAAGCAAAGAACTGAAAGATTTAGATGTTCAGGAAGTAGCAAGAGAAAAGTTTGTTTTAAAAGATGTAAAGCAAACAGACAGTATGAGAATGGAAGTGTCTTCTCCTAAACTAGCGATTGGGATTAGAGGTAGGAGAAAAGTTGCTGAGGATGATTGCTATCGACATCATATTTTATTAAAATTATTATTTGCAATGATGTTTGGTTGGACTTCGGATCGTTTTCAAAAACTATATGAATCAGGTAAAATAGATGCTTCCTTATCTCTTGAAGTTGAAGTTACAAGTCGCTTTCATTTTGTTATGTTGACAATGGATACAAAAGAGCCAGTTGCTTTATCTCATCAGTTTAGGAAGGCCATTCGTAATTTTACAAAGGATTTAGATATTACAGAGGATCATTTAGATATTATCAAAAGAGAGATGTTTGGAGAATTTTTCAGTAGCATGAACTCTCTTGAATTTATTGCAACGCAATATGATGCTTTTGGAAAAGGTGAGACAATCTTTGATTTGCCGAAAATTTTACAGGAAATTACTTTAGAGGATGTCCTTGAAGCAGGGCATCACTTAATAGATGAAGGGGATATAGTTGATTTTACAATATTCCCATCATACTAACTAATCATAATAGACACTAGAAAGAAGGAATGATAAGTATGAGGAAAAAAACAATTGGTGAGGTTTTACGTTTAGCTAGAACCAACCAAGGGTTGACTTTAGAAGAATTACACAAAAAAACAGAAATTCAGTTGGATATGTTGGAAGCTATGGAAGCTGATGATTTTGATCAACTGCCTAGTCCATTTTATACTCGTTCTTTTTTGAGAAAGTATGCGTGGGCAGTTGAACTTGATGAGCGAATTGTCTTGGATGCTTATGATTCTGGGAGCATGATTACTTATGAGGAAGTAGATGTTGATGAAGACGAGTTGACAGGTAGGAGACGTTCAAGTAAGAAAAATAAGGCATCATTTTTACCTTTATTTTATTTTATACTTTTTGCACTATCGATTGTCATTTTTGTGACTTATTATGTTTGGAATTATCTCCAGACTCAACCGGAGCGTTCGTCTGCGTCTAGTTATAGTGTAGTCCAAGCAATAAGTTCGACTAGTTCTGTAACTCCATCTTCAAGCAGTAGCTCATCTAGTAGTTCTTCAAATATAGAACCTGCTATAAGTGTATCAGGTGAAGGAAATCGAGTAGAAGTTGCTTATAAAACGAGCAAGGAAACTGCAAAATTGCAATTATCAGTGTCAGATGCTAGAAGTTGGGTTAGTGTTTCAGAAAGTGATCTTGAGGGTGGTGTGACTTTATCACCGGATAATAAAAGTGCGGAAACAAGCGTTTCAACTAAAAATCCTGTGACAATTACTTTAGGTGTTGTCAAAGGTGTTGCCTTAACAGTAGACAATCAGACTGTTGATTTATCGAAATTAACAGCTCAGACTGGAAAAATCGCTGTAACCTTTACTAAAAATTAAGGAAAAACGAATGAAAAAAGAACAAATTCCAAATATCTTAACAATAGGTCGAATTCTCTTTATACCTATTTTTATCTTTATTTTAACAGTAGGAAATTCGATAGAGAGTCATATGGTAGCAGCTATTATCTTTGCTATTGCCAGTATCACAGACTACTTAGATGGATATTTAGCTCGTAAATGGAATGTGGTTAGTAATTTTGGTAAATTTGCAGATCCTATGGCGGATAAGCTACTAGTTATGTCGGCTTTTATTATGCTGATTGAGTTAGGAATGGCTCCAGCTTGGATTGTTGCAGTGATTATCTGTCGTGAGTTGGCTGTGACAGGTTTAAGACTTTTATTAGTTGAAACTGGTGGAACAGTTTTAGCAGCAGCAATGCCTGGAAAAATTAAAACTTTTAGTCAGATGTTTGCCATTATTTTCTTGCTATTACATTGGACTTTGCTTGGTCAAGTTCTACTTTATGTAGCCTTGTTTTTCACTATCTACTCTGGCTATGATTATTTCAAGGGTAGTGCCTATGTATTTAAAGGGACATTTGGTTCGAAATGAAATCAGTAATTGATGTAAAAAATCTTTCTTTTCGCTATAAGGAAAGTCAGGAATATTACGATGTGAAGGATATTACGTTTCACGTGAAACGTGGAGAATGGCTTTCGATTGTAGGGCATAATGGTAGTGGTAAATCAACGACGGTTCGCTTAATTGATGGCTTACTGGAAGCAGAATCCGGAGAGATTGTAATTGATGGCCAACGGCTGACTGAGGAAAATGTTTGGAATATACGTCGTCAAATCGGTATGGTTTTTCAAAATCCAGACAATCAATTTGTTGGAGCGACTGTTGAAGATGATGTTGCCTTTGGTTTGGAAAATCAGGGACTTTCTCGTCAAGAAATGAAAAAGAGAGTGGAAGAAGCTCTGGATTTGGTTGGCATGTTGGACTTTAAAAAGAGAGAGCCAGCGCGTCTATCAGGTGGCCAAAAGCAACGTGTGGCTATTGCAGGTGTTGTAGCCCTAAGACCAGCTATTTTAATCTTAGATGAAGCAACGAGTATGTTGGATCCTGAGGGACGTAGAGAACTGATTGAGACAGTAAAAGGAATTCGGAAAGACTATGATATGACGGTCATTTCCATTACACATGATTTGGAAGAAGTTGCCATGAGTGATCGTGTGTTGATCATGAAAAAAGGGTCAATTGAATCAACTAGTAGTCCAAGGGAGCTTTTCTCTCGAAATGATTTGGATCAAATTGGATTAGACGATCCTTTTGCTAATCAATTAAAACATTCTTTGAGCCAGAATGGCTATGATTTGCCTGAAAATTATTTGACAGAAAGTGAGCTAGAGGATAAACTATGGGAATTGCTCTAGAAAATGTGAGTTTTACGTATCAAGAAGGAACTCCCTTAGCTTCAACAGCTTTGTCGGATGTTTCCTTGACGATTGAAGATGGTTCTTATACGGCTTTAATTGGGCACACAGGTAGCGGCAAATCAACTATTTTACAACTATTAGATGGTTTATTGGTGCCAAGCCAAGGAAGTGTACGAGTTTTTGATACCTTAATCACCTCGACTTCTAAAAACAAAGATATTCGTCAAATTAGAAAACAGGTTGGCTTGGTATTTCAGTTTGCTGAAAATCAGATCTTTGAAGAAACGGTTTTGAAAGATGTTGCTTTTGGACCGCAAAATTTTGGAGTTTCTGAAGAAGATGCGGAGCAGATTGCGCGTGAGAAACTGGCTCTGGTTGGAATTGATGAATCACTTTTTGATCGCAGTCCGTTTGAGCTATCAGGTGGACAAATGAGACGTGTGGCCATTGCAGGCATACTTGCCATGGAACCAGCCATATTAGTCTTAGATGAGCCCACAGCAGGCCTAGATCCCCTGGGAAGAAAAGAGCTGATGAATTTATTCAAAAAACTCCACCAGTCAGGGATGACCATTGTTTTGGTAACGCATTTGATGGATGATGTTGCTGAATATGCAAATCAAGTCTATGTGATGGAAAAGGGACGTTTAGTTAAGGGTGGTAAACCAAGTGATGTCTTTCAAGATGTTGTCTTTATGGAAGAAGTGCAGTTGGGAGTACCTAAAATTACATCCTTTTGTAAACGATTGGCTGATAGAGGCGTGTCATTTAAACGATTACCGATTAAGATAGAGGAGTTCAAGGAGTCGCTAAATGGATAGTATGATTTTGGGGCGTTATATCCCAGGGGATTCGATAGTTCACCGATTGGATCCACGCAGCAAATTACTGGCTATGATGCTACTGATTTTGATCGTTTTTTGGGCTAATAATCCCTTGACGAATCTAATTCTTTTTATAGCGACAGGGATATTTATTGCTTTGTCAGGAGTATCTCTTTCATTTTTTATTCAGGGCTTGAAGTCTATGTTTTTCTTGATTGCCTTCACAACTATTTTTCAACTGTTTTTCATTTCTAATGGGAATGTTTTATTTGAGTTTTCGTTTGTGAGAATTACGGATTATGCTTTGCAACAAGCTGGAATTATCTTTTGTCGCTTTGTATTGATTATTTTCTTTTCAACTTTGTTAACCTTAACGACCATGCCCTTAAGTTTGGCATCAGCTGTCGAAGCTCTATTAGCACCTTTAAAGAGTATGAAAGTTCCAGTTCATGAAATTGGATTGATGCTGTCTATGAGTTTGCGTTTTGTCCCAACCTTGATGGATGATACGACGCGGATTATGAATGCACAGAAAGCGCGTGGAGTGGATTTTGGAGAAGGAAGTATTGTTCAAAAGGTGAAGGCTATGATTCCCATTTTGATTCCTCTTTTTGCGACAAGTTTAAAACGTGCGGATTCCTTGGCTATCGCAATGGAAGCGCGTGGTTATCAGGGTGGAAAAGGTAGAAGTCAATACCGACAATTGAAATGGACTCGAAAGGATACGCTGACCATTCTTGTTATTATCATACTTGGTTGTTGCTTATTTTTCTTAAAATCTTAGTAGCTTTCAGGAATTGATAAAAAGTTACTGTAACAGTTTTTGATATAAAGGTAGGGATATGAACCGTTTTAAAAAATCAAAATATGTCATTATTGTTTTTGTCACTGTTCTGCTTGTGTCAGCTCTCTTAGCGACGACTTATTCAAGTACAGTTGTGACAAAATTAGGAGATGGAATCTCAGTGGTTGATAGGGTTGTGCAAAAACCTTTTCAGTGGTTTGATTCTGTTAAATCAGATTTGGCACATTTGACACGAACATATAATGAAAATGAAAGTTTGAAGAAACAGATTTACCAATTAGAAGTTAAATCAAATGAGGCGGAAAGTTTAAAGACGGAGAATGAACAACTGCGCCAATTGCTTGATATGAAGTCCAAATTGCAAGCTACAAAGACTTTGGCAGCAGATGTTATTATGCGTTCTCCGGTATCTTGGAAGCAGGAGTTGACCTTAGATGCAGGCAAATCAAAAGGGGCTTCTGAGAATATGTTAGCAATTGCAAATGGTGGCTTGATTGGGAGTGTCTCAAAAGTAGAGGACAACTCTACCATGGTCAACCTTCTGACAAATACGGAAAATGCTGATAAGATTTCTGTTAAAATTCAGCATGGTTCTACTACAATTTATGGGATTATTGTTGGCTATGACAAGGAAAATGAAGTTCTCAAAATTAGTCAATTAAATAGTAGTAGCGATATTAGTGCAGGAGATAAGGTGACCACTGGTGGATTAGGAAACTTTAACGTTGCGGATATTCCTGTTGGTGAAGTGGTTGCCACAACGCATAGTACGGACTACTTGACACGAGAAGTAACGGTTAAATTAAGTGCAGATACTCATAATGTGAGTGTGATAGAATTAGTGGGGAATTCATAATGAGACAGTTGAAGCGGGTTGGAGTATTTTTATTGCTTCCTTTCTTTGTTCTAATTGATGCCCATATTAGTCAGCTTCTGGGCTCATTTTTTCCCCACGTGCAGTTGGCTAGTCATTTTCTATTTTTGTTTCTCTTATTTGAGACGATTGAAGTATCAGAGTATCTCTATTTAGCCTATTGTTTTGTAGTGGGTTTGGTTTATGACATTTACTTTTTCCACTTGATAGGGATTGCAACTCTGCTATTCGTCTTGTTGGGAGTATTTCTCCATAAATTTAATAGTGTTATTTTATTGAATCGTTGGACGAGAATGTTGGCAATTATTGTCATGACTTTTCTATTTGAGATGGGAGCTTATATACTTGCAATAATGGTAGGTTTAACTGTGGATAGTATGTCTTTATTTATAGTCTATAGTTTAGTACCATCAATGATTTTGAATCTTATATGGATGATTATCTTTCAGTTTATTTTTGAAAAATTTTACCTATAAGAAAGAAATAAAAATGTAACAAAGGCGTAATATTCATTAGGCCTTTTTTTGGTATACTAGTAATGTCTTTAAAAGAAGGAGTATCTACGAAATATGAAGAAAAAAATCTTAGCGTCACTTTTACTAAGTACAGTAATGGTTTCTCAAGCAGCTGTTTTAACAACTGCGCATGCAGAAACTACTGATGACAAAATTGCTGCTCAAGATAATAAAATTAGTAACTTAACAGCACAACAACAAGAAGCTCAAAAACAAGTTGATCAAGTTCAGGAGCAAGTATCTGCTATTCAAACAGAGCAATCAAACTTGCAATCTGAAAATGATAGGCTACAAGCAGAATCTAAAAAGCTTGAGGGTGAAATTACAGAACTTTCTAAGAATATTGTATCTCGCAATGATTCATTACAAAAACAAGCTCGTAGTGCTCAAACAAATGGAGCTGCAACAAATTACATTAATACAATTGTAAACTCAAAATCAATTACAGAAGCTATTTCACGTGTTGCTGCAATGAGTGAAATCGTATCTGCAAACAACAAAATGTTGGAACAACAAAAGGCAGATAAAAAAGCTATTTCTGAAAAACAAGTAGCAAACAATGATGCGATTAATACAGTTATTGCAAATCAGCAAAAACTAGCTGATGATGCTCAATCATTAACTACAAAACAAGCTGAGTTGAAAGCTGCAGAATTGAATCTTGCTGCTGAAAAGGCTACTGCAGAGGATGAAAAAGCAAGTTTACTTGAGAAAAAAGCTGCAGCAGAAGCAGAAGCTAAAGCGGCTGCAGAAGCAGAAGCAGCTTATAAAGCTAAACAAGCAAGTCAACAACAAACAGTAGTTGCTTCTGGAAATACAACTTTTACAGCACAGGTTCAAGCACTATCTACTATTTCTTCATCAAGTTCATCTGAGTCAAGTTCGTCTGAATCATCTTCAAGCAGTGCTTCAACAGAATCAACAAGCTACACTCCTGCTCCAGTGACACATCGTCCAACATATAGTACAAATGCTTCAAGTTATCCAACTGGTGAGTGTACATGGGGAGCTAAAACATTGGCGCCTTGGGCTGGAGATTACTGGGGTAATGGAGCACAGTGGGCTACAAGTGCAGCTGCAGCAGGATTCCGTACAGGATCTACACCTCAAGTTGGTGCCATTGCATGTTGGAATGATGGTGGATATGGACACGTAGCCGTGGTTACAGCTGTTTCATCATCAACAAGTATCCAAGTATCTGAATCAAACTATGGTGGAAACCGTACAATCGGAAATAAACGTGGTTGGTTCAATCCTACTACAACTTCAGAAGGTTTTGTAACATACATCTATCCAAACTAATGAATAAAACGAAGAGGCTCGATTTGAGTCTCTTTTATGATTTATATAGTTAACTTGCTTTAAAAATCTACTAAAATCGCTTGAAAATATTGAAAAAGTATGGTAAAATGAAACTTGTCGTGTGAACGATAATACTCATTCTTGATGAATTGTGAAACAGTTGCCTTTGGGTCGTTTTGCGAGTTGAAGTCAAGAAGAGGAAAAAAACAAAAAGGAGAAATACTCATGGCAGTAATTTCAATGAAACAACTTCTTGAGGCTGGTGTACACTTTGGCCACCAAACTCGTCGCTGGAACCCTAAGATGGCTAAGTACATCTTCACTGAGCGTAACGGAATCCACGTTATCGACTTGCAACAAACTGTAAAATACGCTGACCAAGCTTACGATTTCATGCGTGATGCAGCAGCTAACGATGCAGTTGTATTGTTTGTTGGTACTAAGAAACAAGCAGCTGATGCAGTTGCTGAAGAAGCAGTACGTTCAGGTCAATACTTTATCAACCACCGTTGGTTGGGGGGAACTCTTACAAACTGGGGAACAATCCAAAAACGTATCGCTCGTTTGAAAGAAATCAAACGTATGGAAGAAGATGGAACTTTCGAAGTTCTTCCTAAGAAAGAAGTTGCACTTCTTAACAAACAACGTGCACGTCTTGAAAAATTCTTGGGTGGTATCGAAGATATGCCTCGTATCCCAGATGTTATGTACGTAGTTGATCCACATAAAGAGCAAATCGCTGTTAAAGAAGCTAAGAAATTGGGAATCCCAGTTGTAGCGATGGTTGACACAAACACTGATCCAGATGATATTGATGTAATCATCCCAGCTAACGATGATGCTATCCGCGCTGTTAAATTGATCACAGCTAAATTGGCTGACGCTATCATCGAAGGACGTCAAGGTGAAGATGCAGTAGCGGTTGAAGCAGAATTTGCAGCTTCAGAAACTCAAGCAGACTCAATCGAAGAAATCGTTGAAGTTGTAGAAGGCGACAACGCTTAATTCATATAATTAGTAATTACCTAGGAGGGCGGGGCTTAGCCCGGCTCTCCTATTTTTAAAAAATATAGGAGAATCAAAATGGCAGAAATTACAGCTAAACTTGTAAAAGAGTTGCGTGAAAAATCTGGTGCCGGTGTTATGGACGCTAAAAAAGCGCTTGTAGAAACAGACGGTGACATCGAAAAAGCGATTGAATTGCTTCGTGAAAAAGGTATGGCTAAGGCAGCTAAGAAAGCTGACCGTGTTGCTGCAGAAGGTTTGACTGGTGTTTACGTTAACGGTAATGTTGCAGCAGTTATTGAAGTAAACGCTGAAACTGACTTCGTTGCGAAAAATGCTCAATTTGTTGAATTGGTAAATACTACAGCTAAAGTTATTGCTGAAGGAAAACCTGCTAATAATGATGAAGCACTTGCTTTGACAATGCCTTCAGGTGAAACTCTTGAAGCTGCATACGTATCTGCAACAGCAACTATCGGAGAAAAAATCTCATTCCGTCGCTTTGCATTGATTGAAAAAACAGATGCACAACACTTTGGAGCATACCAACATAACGGTGGACGTATCGGTGTTATTTCAGTTGTTGAAGGTGGAGACGAAGCACTTGCTAAACAATTGTCAATGCACATCGCAGCGATGAAACCAACAGTTCTTTCTTATAAAGAATTGGATGAGCAATTCGTTAAAGATGAGTTGGCACAATTGAACCACGTTATCGACCAAGATAACGAAAGTCGTGCAATGGTTAACAAACCAGCTCTTCCACACTTGAAGTATGGATCAAAAGCTCAATTGACTGATGATGTTATTGCCCAAGCTGAAGCTGACATCAAAGCTGAATTGGCTGCAGAAGGCAAACCAGAAAAAATCTGGGACAAAATCATCCCAGGTAAAATGGATCGCTTCATGCTTGACAACACTAAAGTTGACCAAGCTTACACACTTCTTGCACAAGTATACATCATGGATGACAGCAAGACAGTTGAAGCATACCTTGAATCAGTTAACGCTTCAGTAGTTGAGTTCGCTCGCTTTGAAGTTGGTGAAGGTATCGAAAAAGCTGCAAACGACTTCGAAGCTGAAGTTGCAGCTACAATGGCAGCAGCCTTGAATAACTAATAATAAAAAGGAAGCCAAATTGCTTCCTTTTTTCTATACAGTAGATCCGTATAGGGAGATTTTCCTATTTTCAAGGTATAAATAAAAAGCCCTATAATAAGGGCTAAGTGCATTTAGGAGACTACACTTCAAATTCATAGAGTGCTGTAGACAAATAACGTTCACCGTTATCTGGTGCTAGAGCAAGAACTTTTTTACCTGTACCTAATTTCTTGGCAACCACGATGGCTCCGTAGATAGCTGCAGCTGAAGAAATCCCTACAAGGAATCCTTCTTTTCCACCAATCTCACGGCCAAGTGCGAGAGCATCGTCTGATGTTACACGAACGATACCATCATAAGCCTTTGTATCAAGTGTATCAGGAATAAATCCAGCTGAGATACCTTGAATTTTGTGAGGGCCAGGTTTTTCACCAGATAGAATAGCAGATTCGTCTGCCTCTACTGCAAAAACTTGAATGCTTGAATTTGCTGATTTGAGTGCATGAGAAACACCAGAAATCGTTCCACCGGTACCCACTCCAGCAACAAAGGCATCTAGTCCATCTTTACCGAAAGCAGCTAGTATTTCAGCTCCTGTTGTTCTTTCGTGTACTTCTGGATTAGCTGGATTGTCAAATTGAAGAGGAAGGAAACCATCACGTTCAGCAGCGATTTCTTGAGCTTTAGCAATAGCGCCTTTCATTCCCTCACTACCAGGAGTTAGGACGAGTTCAGCACCATAAGCTTGGATAATCTTACGTCGTTCTACACTCATAGTTTCAGGCATAACGATGACGACTTTATACCCTTTAGCAGCACCTACCCATGAAAGTCCAATACCAGTATTTCCACTTGTTGCTTCAACAATTGTAGAACCTGGTTTCAAAATACCGTCTTGTTCAGCTTTTTCAATCATGCTAAGAGCAATACGGTCTTTTACAGAAGAACCAGGGTTAAATGCTTCAAGTTTTACATAGACATCTGCGGCGCCTTCTGGCACAATATTGTTGAGTTTAACGATCGGAGTTTGACCGATTAATTCAGTAATGTTGTTATAAATAGACATATGAATACCTCTTTGTATAAGATATTTCTAGTATAACGCTATCTATACCATTTGTAAAATATAGAAATCCTATCGAAGTGATAGGATTTTTTTATATCACAGGTCTAAGCCATTAATTTTCAAGCGATTGTGATAAGCTAATTCTAATAAATAGGTGTAAAGTGGAACGATATCCGTTTTCTTAGGGAATTCAAATTTATGAGCATTAAAATGCTCATTGTGTGCTTTTAGAAAGACATTTTCTAAATAAGTAATAGTAATTTCACTATCATCTATACCTGCTCCTGCAGTTTCCATTTCAACGTTAACAATGTTCATCAAAAAGATTGATTTAATAGACATCTTACGACCAGTAGCGCCTTGTTTATCTGTAAAGATAATACGGATATTTGTAAATATAATTGAATCACGAATCAGTTTATATCCACTTTGAATTTCTTCATTTTCTAGTAGATATTGTCCATATTCTTTGATAAGAGTTTCTTTGTTTTGCTCGCTAAAGTTACCAGCGAGTCCTTGAATGAATTTACCAAATGCCATATTTTTCTCCTTTGTTTACACTAAGTTTACAGGAACTTCAACTTCTCGTAAACCTTGATCAGTTAAAGTGACTTTTCCATTAAAAAACTCTACAAGTGCAGCTTTAATAGTTTCTTTTTCTTCTTTATCAACATAAATCATCGTATCGACTTGATCTGTAAAGTTTGTATCCAGTTCCATGAGATTATATTCCTTAAGGAAGTTACTGTACTCTTGGTACTGAGCGTAAGACATTTGAATAGCAATGCCAGCCTGTTCCTTTATTTCAATGATGCCAATTTCTTTGACAGCTAAGGCAACACTGCCAGCGTAAGCACGAATCAATCCTCCAGCGCCTAGTTTAATGCCACCAAAGTAGCGTGTCACTACCACACAGACATTAGTAAGATTGTGATTTTCTAGTACCCCAAGCATGGGAACGCCAGCAGTCCCACTGGGCTCACCATCATCACTTGTCCGTTTGATTCCACTACGTTCCCCAATAATGAAGGCAGAGCAGTTATGAGTAGCTTTGTAGTGCTCTTTCTTGATGGCAGTAATGAAGTCACGAGCCTCTTCTTCGCTATAAACACGCTTGGCATGACAGATAAAGCGGGATTTTTTGATTTCTTCTTGGACTTGTCCGTCCTCTTTAATTGTTCTAAATTCCATGATTTAATTGTACTAAAAAATCATTTAAAGCGCTAGGTTTTTACGAATAAAGAAGTATGAAAGTAAATCCAAATTATCTCGGTCGCTTGTTTACTGAGAATGAATTAACAGAAGAGGAACGTCAGTTGGCGGAGAAACTTCCAGCAATGAGAAAGGAGAAAGGGAAACTTTTCTGTCAACGTTGTAATAGTACTATTCTAGAAGAATGGTATTTGCCCATCGGTACTTACTATTGTAGGGAGTGTTTACTGATGAAGCGAGTCAGGAGTGATCAATCTTTATACTATTTCCCACAGGAGGATTTTCCGAAGCAAGATGTTCTTAAATGGCGTGGTCAATTAACCCCTTTTCAAGATAAGGTATCACAGGGACTGCTTCAAGCGGTAGACAAGCAAGAGCCAAGCTTGGTTCACGCTGTAACAGGAGCTGGAAAGACAGAAATGATTTATCAAGTAGTAGCTAAAGTGATCAATGCGGGTGGTGCAGTGTGTTTGGCCAGTCCTCGCATAGACGTTTGTTTGGAGCTGTATAAGCGCCTGCAAAAGGATTTTGCTTGTGAGATAGCCCTCCTACATGGAGAATCAGAGCCGTATTTTCGAACACCACTAGTTGTTGCGACGACCCATCAGTTATTGAAGTTTTATCAAGCTTTTGATTTACTGATAGTGGATGAAGTAGATGCCTTTCCTTATGTTGACAATCCTATGCTTTACCATGCTGTCAAGAATAGTGTAAAGGAGAATGGCTTGAGAATCTTTTTAACAGCAACTTCTACCGATGAGTTAGATAGGAAGGTTCGCATCGGAGAATTAAAACGATTGAGTTTGCCAAGACGATTTCATGGAAATCCTTTGATTATTCCTAAACCTGTCTGGTTATCCGATTTTAATCACTGTTTAGAGAAAAGTCGGTTGTCACCAAAGCTAAAGTCTTATATTGAGAAGCAGAGAAAGACAGGTTATCCGTTACTCATTTTTGCTTCAGAGATTAAGAAAGGGGAACAGTTAAAAGAAATCATACAGGAGCAATTTCCAAATGAGAAAATTGGCTTTGTATCTTCTATCACAGAAAATCGATTAGAGCAGGTACAAGCTTTTCGAGATAGAGAACTGACAATACTTATCAGTACGACGATATTGGAGCGTGGAGTTACCTTCCCTTGTGTTGACGTTTTCGTAGTAGAGGCCAATCATCGTCTGTTTACCAAGTCTAGTTTAATACAGATTGGAGGACGTGTCGGTCGGAGTATGGACAGACCGACAGGAGATTTGCTTTTCTTCCATGACGGGTTAAATGCTTCAATCAAAAAGGCAATTAAGGAAATTCAGCAGATGAATAAGGAGGCGGGGCTATGAAGTGCTTATTATGTGGGCAGACTATGAAGGCTGTTTTAACTTTTAGTAGTCTCTTACTTCTGAAGAATGATGACTCTTGTCTTTGTTCAGACTGTGACTCTACTTTTGAGAGGATTGGAGAAGAAAACTGCCCAAACTGTATGAAAACAGGTTTGTCAACAAAGTGTCAAGATTGTCAATTTTGGTGTAAAGAAGAAGTTGAAGTCAGTCATAGAGCGATTTTTACTTACAATCAAGCTATGAAGGATTTTTTCAGTCGGTATAAGTTTGATGGAGACTTCCTTTTAAGAAAAGTTTTTGCTTCAGTTTTAAGTGAGGAGTTAAAAAAGTACAAAGAGTATCAATTTGTTGTAATTCCCCTAAGTCCTGAAAGATTGCTCGAGAGGGGATTTAACCAGGTTGAAGGTTTAGTTGAAGCAGCAGAGTTCTCTTTGCAAGACTTACTAGAGAAGAGAGAAGAGCGGGCCAGTTCTTCCAAAAATCGTTCAGAACGCTTGGGGACAGAACTTCCTTTCTTTATTAAAAGGGGAGTCACTATTCCTAAAAAAATCCTACTTATAGATGACATTTATACTACTGGAACAACTATAAATCGTGTGAAGAAGCTGTTGGAAGAAGCTGGTGCTGAGGATGTAAAAACATTTTCCCTTGTAAGATGAGGAAAAAATTTGCAAAAATAAAATGAAAGCGTTATAATGAAATCAGAAAAACAAAAATGTTTAGAAAGAAGGTACTCATATGATTAAATATAGTATCCGTGGTGAAAACCTAGAAGTAACAGAAGCAATTCGTGATTATGTAGTTTCTAAACTCGAAAAGATCGAAAAGTATTTTCAAGCTGAACAAGAGTTGGATGCTCGAGTAAACTTGAAGGTGTATCGTGAAAAAACGGCTAAAGTGGAGGTGACGATTCCGCTTGGTTCAATTACTCTTCGTGCAGAAGATGTGTCTCAAGATATGTATGGTTCAATTGACCTTGTAACCGATAAAATTGAACGTCAGATTCGTAAAAATAAAACAAAAATCGAGCGTAAAAATAAAAACAAGGTAGCAACTAGTCAATTATTTACAGATGCTTTGGTGGAAGATACAAATGTTGTCCAATCTAGAGTTGTTCGTTCAAAACAAATTGATTTAAAACCAATGGATTTGGAAGAAGCTATTCTACAGATGGATTTGTTGGGACATGATTTCTTTATCTATGTGGATGTTGAAGATCAGACAACCAATGTGATTTATCGTCGTGAAGATGGCGAGATTGGCTTGTTAGAAGTTAAAGAATCTTAATTTCAATATGTGTAAAGGAAGGTTTACTAAATTGTAAACCTCCTTTTTCTTATAATTGATAGAATTACTGATTACACTTTTAAAAAGTCGCTTTTTGGTGGTTATTATGGTATAATGGGTGCCAAGAGGTTTGGAATGAAAAAATTTTATGTAAGTCCTATTTTCCCCTTAATATTAGGAATAGTGGCGTTCGGAGTGCTATCTGTGCAACTTGTTTTTGTAACGAATACACTGGTAACGCTATTTCTTTTGCTACTTATTTTGGGTTCATATATTTTACTATTCATCCATCAGAGAGACTACTACTCAAGGAGTGAAGTAGAACAAATCCAGTATGTAAACCACCAAGCTGAAGAAAGTTTGACAACCTTGTTAGAACAGATGCCTGTCGGAGTTATTAAATTAGACTTGTCGTCAGGTGAAGTTGAATGGTTTAATCCTTATGCTGAATTGATTTTGACTAATGAAGTGGGCGAAATTGATGTGGCATTAATTCAAACAATTATCAAGGCTTCTGTGGGGAATCCAGGTTCTTATGCCACCTTGGGTGAGACCCGCTATTCGGTTCATATGGACAAGGTGTCTGGAGTTCTTTACTTCTTTGATGTGTCTGGAGAATACGAAGCGACTGTTGAGTTAGTAACGAGTCGACCTGTGATTGGGATTGTTTCTGTTGACAACTACGATGACTTAGAAGATGAAACATCAGAGTCTGATATCAGTCATATTAATAGTTTTGTAGCCAATTTTGTTTCAGAATTCGCTGGAAAACATGCCATGTTCTCCCGTCGAGTAAGTATGGATCGCTTTTATCTATTTACGGACTACACGGTGCTTGAGGGATTGATGAACGATAAATTTTCTGTTATTGATTCTTTCAGAGAAGAGTCGAAACAGAGACAGTTGCCCTTGACCTTAAGTATGGGATTTTCTTATGGTGATGGAAATCATGATGAAATAGGGAAAGTTGCTTTGCTCAATTTGAACTTGGCTGAAGTGCGTGGTGGCGACCAAGTGGTTGTCAAGGAAAACAACGAAACGAAAAATCCAGTTTATTTTGGTGGTGGATCTGCTGCCTCAATCAAACGTACACGGACCCGTACGCGTGCTATGATGACGGCTATTTCAGATAAGATTCGTAGTGTGGATCAGGTTTTTGTAGTTGGTCACAAAAATCTAGATATGGATGCTCTTGGCTCTGCTGTAGGTATGCAGTTGTTTGCCAGCAATGTGACTCAAAATAGCTATGCTATTTATGATGAAGAACAAATGTCGCCGGATATTGAACGAGCTGTTTCATTCTTAGAAAAAGAAGGAGTTACAAAGTTGTTGTCTGTTAAGGACGCAATGGGGATGGTGACCAATCGTTCTTTGTTGATTCTTGTAGACCATTCAAAGACAGCTTTAACTTTATCAAAAGATTTTTATGATTTATTTACCCAAACCATCGTTATCGACCACCACAGACGGGATCAGGATTTTCCAGATAATGCGGTTATTACTTATATCGAAAGTGGTGCAAGTAGTGCTAGTGAGTTGGTAACGGAATTGATTCAGTTCCAGAATTCTAAGAAAAATCGTTTGAGTCGTATGCAAGCAAGCGTCTTGATGGCTGGTATGATGTTGGATACTAAAAATTTCACCTCGCGAGTGACTAGTCGGACATTTGATGTTGCTAGCTATCTCAGAACGCGCGGAAGTGATAGCATTGCTATCCAAGAAATCGCTGCGACAGATTTTGAAGAATATCGTGAGGTCAATGAACTGATTTTACAAGGGCGTAAATTAGGTTCAGATGTATTGATAGCAGAGGCTACGGACTCGAAATGCTACGATACAGTTGTTATTAGTAAGGCAGCAGATGCCATGTTAGCTATGTCAGGCATTGAAGCGAGTTTTGTTCTTGCGAAGAATACACAAGGATTTATCTCTATCTCAGCTCGAAGTCGTAGTAAAATGAATGTACAACGGATTATGGAAGAGTTAGGAGGTGGAGGCCACTTTAATTTAGCTGCAGCTCAAATTAAAGATTTAACCTTGTCAGAAGCAGGTGAAAAACTGACAGAAATTGTATTAAATGAAATAAAGGAAAAGGAGAAAGAAGAATGAAAGTAATCTTTTTAGCAGATGTTAAAGGAAAAGGTAAAAAAGGCGAAATTAAGGAAGTACCAACAGGGTATGCACAAAACTTTCTTATCAAAAAAAATCTAGCCAAAGAAGCGACTGCTCAAGCGGTAGGTGAGCTTCGTGGTAAACAAAAATCTGAAGAAAAAGCTCACGCTGAGATGATTGCAGAAGCAAAAGCAATTAAAGACCAACTAGAAGCAGAAGAAACGGTTGTAGAATTCGTTGAAAAAGTTGGTCCAGATGGCCGTACCTTTGGTTCTATTACGAATAAGAAAATTGCAGAAGAATTGCAAAAGCAATTTGGAATTAAGATTGATAAGCGTCATATTCAAGTACAAGCTCCGATTCGAGCAGTTGGTTTGATCGATGTACCAGTGAAAATCTATCAAGATATCACAGGTGTGATCAATCTTCGTGTGAAAGAAGGGTAAATTTACACTTTCTTGACAAGATTGTAAAAGGAAGGGAAGTCTGATGGCAGAAGTAGAAGAGTTACGAGTACAACCTCAAGATATCTTAGCTGAGCAATCCGTTTTAGGGGCTATCTTTATTGACGAGAGTAAGCTTGTTTTTGTGCGAGAATATATTGAGTCTCGGGACTTTTTTAAGTATGCCCATCGTTTGATTTTCCAAGCTATGGTCGATTTATCCGATCGTGGCGATGCTATAGATGCAACAACGGTTCGTACCATTCTTGATAATCAAGGTGATTTACAGAATATTGGTGGCTTGTCTTACCTGGTTGAGATTGTCAATTCTGTGCCAACTTCTGCTAATGCGGAGTATTATGCTAAGATTGTTGCAGAGAAGGCCATGCTACGTCGATTAATCTCCAAGTTGACAGAGTCTGTCAATCAAGCTTACGAGGCTTCGCAACCAGCTGATGAAATCATTGCTCAGGCAGAAAAAGGCCTGATTGATGTCAGCGAAAATGCTAATCGAAGTGGATTTAAGAACATTCGAGATGTGTTGAATATCAACTTTGGAAATCTGGAAACTCGCTCGCAACAAACGACCGATATTACAGGTATTGCGACAGGCTATCGTGACTTGGATCATATGACGACTGGACTTCATGAGGAGGAGTTGATTATCCTAGCAGCCCGTCCAGCGGTTGGTAAGACAGCCTTTGCATTGAATATTGCTCAGAATATTGGGACTAAGTTGGACAAAACGGTTGCTATTTTTTCACTCGAAATGGGTGCGGAAAGTCTAGTGGACCGTATGTTGGCGGCAGAAGGCTTGGTGGAATCGCATTCTATCCGTACGGGTCAATTGACTGATGAGGAGTGGCAAAAATATACCATTGCTCAAGGGAACCTAGCTAATGCAAGTATCTATATCGATGATACGCCAGGGATTCGGATTACAGAGATTCGTTCTCGTTCTCGTAAACTGGCTCAAGAAACTGGAAATCTTGGTTTGATTTTAATAGACTATTTGCAGCTTATCACGGGAACTGGTCGGGAAAATCGTCAACAAGAGGTTTCAGAAATTTCACGTCAGTTGAAAATTTTAGCTAAGGAACTGAAGGTTCCAGTAATCGCTCTAAGTCAGCTTTCTCGTGGTGTAGAACAACGCCAGGATAAGAGACCGGTCTTGTCTGATATTCGTGAATCTGGTTCTATTGAGCAGGACGCTGATATCGTAGCCTTTCTTTATCGCGACGACTACTATGAGCGTGGTGGTGAAGAAGAGGAAGGCATACCAAACAATAAGGTAGAAGTTATTATAGAGAAAAACCGTAGTGGAGCTCGTGGAACGGTGGAATTAATTTTCCAAAAAGAATACAATAAATTTTCAAGTATCTCAAAGAGGGAGGCATAAGATGTCAGATGCATTTACAGATGTAGCCAAGATGAAAAAAATAAAAGAAGAAATCAAGGCACATGAGGGACAAGTCGTAGAAATGACTTTGGAGAATGGTCGTAAGCGCCAAAAAAATAGATTGGGTAAGCTAATTGAGGTTTATCCATCCCTATTTATCGTTGAATTTGGGAACGTTGAAGGAGATAAACAAGCTAATGTTTACGTTGAATCCTTTACTTACTCAGATATCCTTACAGAAAAGAATTTGATTCATTATCTTGACTAAAGTGAGAAATTTTCTCACTTTTTCTTTTTTTCTCCGAATAGTTTAAGTGAAGGTAATCTTCGATTTATATTATTTTTCAAGGAGGAAGAATGAAAATTTCACCATTTAAAGTAGCAGAGACAAGATTTTCTTTTAGAAAATCAGCTAAAAAGGTTGTTCCCTTTTTAGTAGTAGGATTGATGTTAGCAGCGGGTAATAGTGTATATGCCTATTCCGGAGGAAATGGATCGATTGCGCGTGGGGATGATTATCCTGCTCATTATAAAAATGGGAGCCAGGAGATTGATAAGTGGCGCATGTATTCTCGTCAGTGTACTTCTTTTGCAGCCTTTCGTTTGAGTAATGTCAATGGTTTTGAGATTCCGGCGGCTTATGGGAATGCGAATGAATGGGGCTATCGTGCTCGTCGTGAAGGCTATCGTGTCGATAATAGACCAGCGATTGGCTCCATTGCTTGGTCGACTGCAGGAACTTATGGTCATGTTGCTTGGGTGTCAAATGTAATAGGAGATGAGATTGAGATTGAAGAATACAATTATGGAATAAGGGAATCTTACAATAAGCGCGTCGTGAAGGCGAATACTATGACTGGCTTTATTCATTTTAAAGATTTAGCTGGTGGCAGTGTTGGGAATAGTCAATCCTCAGTTTCAACAGGAGGAACACATTATTTTAAGACTAAGGCTGCTATCAAAAATCAGCCTCTAGCTGGCGCAACTGCAATTGATTACTATTATCCTGGGGAGAATGTTCATTATGATCAAATTCTCGAAAAAGATGGGTACAAGTGGTTGAGTTATACGGCTTATAACGGAAGTCGTCGCTATATCCAGCTAGAGGGAGTAACCTCTTCACAGAATTATCAGAATCAATCAGGAAATAGCTCTAACTATGGATCCAATAACAGTTCAACTGTCGGTTGGAAGAAAATAAATGGTAGTTGGTATCATTTTAAATCAAATGGATCTAAATCAACAGGCTGGCTGAAAGATGGATCTAGTTGGTATTATTTGAAATCATCTGGTGAAATGCAGACAGGCTGGTTAAAGGAAAATGGTCTGTGGTATTATTTAGATAGTTCAGGGGCAATGAAAACGGGGTGGTATCAAGTCTCTGGTAAGTGGTATTATTCTTACTCTTCAGGCGCCTTAGCTGTCAATACGACAGTGGATGGCTACAGAGTAAATAGTGATGGAGAACGAGTATAGAAAATGGGAGTAGGAAAATTTCCTACTCTTTTCTGTAAGCAGTTTCCTTGACATTTTTTTTATTTTGCGCTATCATATGTCCATATAATATATGGGAGTCTGTGTACAGTCTGAGAGGAAGTGTTAAACTTCGACCGCACCTGATCTGGGTAATGCCAGCGTAGGGAACGATACTTAGTCTATTCTTGACCTTTTCCATATATGGTAAAGGTTTTTCTTTTTGTCAAAGGAAAACGAGAAGAGGAGGTTCTTATGAAAGCAAGCATTGCCTTGCAAGTTTTACCCCTATCACAGGGAATTGATCGGATTGCTGTTATTGATCAGGTCATTGCTTATCTGCAAGCTCAAGAAGTGACCATGGTAGTGACACCATTTGAAACAGTCTTGGAAGGGGAGTTTGATGAACTTATGCGCATTCTAAAAGAAGCGCTAGAAGTGGCAGGGCAGGAGGCAGAAAATGTCTTTGCCAATGTCAAAATAAATGTAGGAGAGATTTTAAGTATTGATGAGAAACTTGAAAAGTATACTGAGACGACACATTAGTCTATTGGGCTTTATGGGGGTCTTGTCAATCTGGCAGTTAGCAGGTTTTCTTAAACTTCTCCCCAAGTTTATCCTGCCGACACCTCTTGAAATTCTCCTGTCCTTTGTTCGTGATAGAGAATTTCTCTGGCACCATAGCTGGGCCACCTTGAGAGTGGCTTTATTGGGACTGATTTTGGGAGTCTTGATTGCCTGTCTCATGGCTGTGCTTATGGACAGTTTGACTTGGCTTAACGATCTGATTTACCCTATGATGGTGGTTGTTCAGACTATCCCGACCATTGCCATAGCCCCTATCCTGGTTTTGTGGCTCGGTTATGGGATTTTGCCCAAGATTGTCTTGATTATCTTGACAACAACCTTTCCTATCATCGTCAGCATTTTGGACGGTTTTAGGCATTGTGACAAGGATATGCTGACCTTGTTTAGTCTGATGCGGGCCAAACCTTGGCAAATCCTGTGGCATTTTAAAATCCCTGTCAGTCTGCCTTACTTTTATGCTGGTCTGAGGGTCAGTGTCTCCTACGCCTTTATCACAACAGTAGTATCTGAGTGGTTGGGAGGCTTTGAAGGACTAGGTGTCTACATGATTCAGTCCAAGAAACTGTTTCAGTATGATACTATGTTTGCTATTATTATTCTGGTATCGATTATCAGTCTTCTCGGTATGAAGCTGGTTGATGTCAGTGAAAAATATGTTATTAAATGGAAACGTTCGTAGAATAAGAATGTTTCTGAAAAAGAAAAGAGGAAATTGAAATGAAGAAAACATGGAAAGTGTTTTTAACTGTTTTAACAGCTCTTGTAGCTGTTGTGCTTGTGGCCTGTGGTCAAGGAACTGCTTCTAAGGATAATAAGGAAGCAGAACTCAAGAAGATTGACTTTATCCTAGACTGGACGCCAAATACCAACCACACAGGGCTTTATGTTGCTAAGGAAAAAGGTTATTTCAAAGAAGCTGGAGTGGATGTTGATTTGAAATTGCCACCAGAAGAAAGTTCTTCTGACTTGGTTATTAACGGTAAGGCACCATTTGCAGTCTATTTCCAAGACTATATGGCTAAAAAATTGGAAAAAGGAGCAGGAATTACTGCCGTTGCAGCTATTGTTGAACACAATACATCAGGAATCATCTCTCGTAAATCTGACAATGTAAGCAGTCCAAAGGACTTGGTTGGTAAAAAATACGGGACATGGAATGACCCAACTGAACTTGCTATGTTGAAAACCTTGGTAGAATCTCAAGGTGGAGACTTTGAGAAGGTTGAAAAAGTACCAAATAACGACTCAAACTCAATCACACCGATTGCCAATGGCGTCTTTGATACTGCTTGGATCTACTACGGTTGGGATGGTATCCTTGCAAAATCTCAAGGTGTAGATGCTAATTTCATGTACTTGAAAGACTACGTTAAAGAATTTGACTATTACTCACCAGTCATTATTGCTAACAACGACTATTTGAAAGACAACAAAGAAGAAGCTCGCAAAGTTATCCAAGCTATCAAAAAAGGCTACCAATATGCTATGGAGCATCCAGAGGAAGCAGCTGATATCCTCATCAAAAATGCACCTGAACTCAAGGAAAAACGTGACTTTGTCATCGAATCTCAAAAATACTTGTCAAAAGAATACGCAAGCGACAAGGAAAAATGGGGGCAATTTGATGCAGCTCGCTGGAATGCCTTCTACAAATGGGATAAAGAAAATGGTATCCTTAAAGAAGATTTGACAGACAAAGGCTTCACCAACGAATTTGTGAAATAATGACAGAAATTAGACTAGAACACGTCAGTTATGCCTATGGTCAGGAGAGGATTTTAGAGGACATCAATCTGAAAGTCACTTCAGGTGAAGTGGTTTCTATCCTAGGCCCAAGTGGTGTTGGTAAGACTACGCTTTTCAACTTAATTGCGGGGATTTTAGAAGTTCAGTCAGGGAGAATTGTCCTTGATGGTGAAGAAAATCCCAAGGGGCGCGTGAGTTATATGTTACAAAAGGATCTGCTCTTGGAGCACAAGACGGTGCTTGGTAATATCATTCTGCCCCTCTTGATTCAAAAGGTGGATAAGGCAGAAGCTATTGCTCGCGCAGATGAAATTCTTGCGACCTTCCAGTTGACAGCTGTAAGAGATAAATACCCTCATGAACTCAGTGGTGGGATGCGTCAGCGTGTAGCCTTGCTCCGAACCTATCTTTTCGGGCACAAGCTCTTTCTCTTGGATGAGGCTTTTAGCGCCTTGGATGAGATGACCAAGATGGAACTCCACGCTTGGTACCTTGAGATTCACAAGCAGTTGCAGCTAACAACCTTGATCATCACGCATAGTATCGAGGAGGCCCTCAGTCTCAGCGACCGCATCTATATCTTGAAAAATCGTCCTGGGCAGATTGTTTCAGAAATTAAACTAGATTGGTCTGAAGATGAGGACAAAGAAGTCCAAAAGATTGCCTATAAACGTCAAATTTTGGTAGAATTAGGCTTAGATAAGTAGAAAAATAGGGAGTTGGTGAAGATTATCCTTTACCAGCGCCCTTTTTCTTTTAAAAATGAGAAAATTTCGGTATAATAGTCAAAGATAGTCAAGGTTTAAAGAGAGAGGTGGGTTTGTAATGAGATTTAAAAATACATCGGATCATATTGAGGCCTACATCAAGGCGATTTTAGATCAATCTGGAATTGTGGAGTTGCAACGGAGTCAGTTGGCAGATACTTTTCAGGTTGTTCCTAGTCAAATTAACTATGTGATTAAGACACGCTTTACGGAAAGTAGAGGCTACTTGGTTGAAAGTAAGCGTGGTGGTGGAGGCTATATTCGTATAGGGCGGATTGAGTTTTCTAGTCATCATGAAATGCTCCGAGAACTGCTTTACTCGATTGGTGAGCGAGTTAGTCAAGAAATTTATGAGGATATTCTGCAGCTTTTGGTTGAGCAGGAATTGATGACTAAGCAGGAGATGAATTTGTTGATGGCAGTAGCTTTGGATCGCGTTCTAGGAGAAGAAGCTCCAGTTGTTCGAGCTAACATGCTACGACAGGTCATACAAGAGGTAGATAGAAAAGGGAAGTAAGATGAACTATTCAAAAGCATTGAATGAATGTATCGAAAGTGCCTACATGGTTGCTGGCCATTTTGGAGCTCGTTATCTAGAGTCTTGGCACTTGTTGATTGCCATGTCCAATCACAGTTATAGTGTGGCAGGGGCGACTTTAAATGATTATCCATATGAGATGGACCGTTTAGAAGAGGTCGCTTTGGAATTGACTGAAACGGACTATAGCCAGGATGAAACCTTTACGGAATTGCCGTTCTCCCATCGTTTGCAGGTCCTTTTTGATGAAGCAGAGTATGTAGCGTCAGTGGTCCATGCTAAGGTGCTAGGGACAGAGCATGTCCTTTATGCGATTTTGCATGATGGAAATGCCTTGGCAACTCGTATCTTGGAGAGGGCTGGTTTTTCTTATGAAGACAAGAAAGATCAGGTCAAGATTGCTGCCCTACGTCGCAATTTAGAAGAACGTGCAGGTTGGACTCGTGAAGACCTCAAGGCTTTACGCCAACGCCATCGTACAGTAGCTGATAAGCAAAATTCTATGGCTAATATGATGGGCATGCCCCAGAATCCTAGTGGTGGTCTCGAGGACTATACGCATGATTTGACAGAGCAAGCGCGTTCTGGCAAGTTAGAACCAGTCATCGGTCGGGATAAGGAAATCTCGCGTATGATTCAAATCTTGAGCCGTAAAACTAAGAATAATCCTGTCTTGGTTGGAGATGCTGGTGTCGGAAAAACAGCCTTGGCACTTGGGCTCGCTCAGCGTATTGCTAGTGGTGACGTGCCAGCGGAAATGGCTAAGATGCGCGTGTTAGAACTTGATTTGATGAATGTCGTGGCAGGGACACGCTTCCGTGGTGACTTTGAAGAACGCATGAACAATATCATCAAGGATATTGAAGAAGATGGTCAAGTCATTCTCTTTATCGATGAACTTCATACCATCATGGGTTCTGGGAGCGGGATTGATTCGACTCTGGATGCGGCCAATATCTTGAAGCCAGCCTTGGCGCGTGGAACTTTGAGAACGGTTGGTGCGACCACTCAGGAAGAATACCAAAAACACATCGAAAAAGATGCGGCCCTTTCTCGTCGTTTCGCTAAAGTGACGATTGAAGAACCAAGTGTGGCAGACAGCATGACCATTTTACAAGGCTTGAAGGCGACTTATGAGAAGCATCACCGTGTGCAAATCACAGATGAAGCGGTTGAAACAGCTGTCAAGATGGCCCATCGTTACTTGACGAGCCGTCACTTGCCAGACTCTGCTATCGATCTCTTGGATGAGGCAGCAGCAACAGTGCAAAATAAGGCGAAACATGTAAAAGCAGACGATTCTGGCTTGAGTCCAGCTGACAAGGCCTTGATGGATGGCAAGTGGAAACAAGCAGCTCAGTTAATTGCAAAAGAAGAGGAAGTGCCTGTCTATAAAGATTTGGTGACAGAGTCTGATATTTTGACTACCTTGAGTCGTTTGTCAGGTATCCCAGTCCAAAAACTGACGCAAACAGATGCTAAGAAATACTTGAATTTGGAAGCTGAATTGCACAAACGTGTCATCGGGCAAGATCAAGCAGTTTCAAGCATTAGCCGTGCCATTCGCCGCAACCAGTCAGGGATTCGCAGTCACAAGCGTCCGATTGGTTCCTTTATGTTCCTAGGACCTACAGGTGTCGGGAAGACCGAATTGGCCAAGGCTCTGGCAGAAGTTCTTTTTGATGACGAATCAGCCCTTATCCGCTTTGATATGAGTGAGTATATGGAGAAATTCGCAGCCAGCCGTCTCAATGGAGCTCCTCCGGGCTATGTAGGTTATGAAGAAGGTGGGGAGTTGACCGAGAAAGTTCGCAACAAACCATATTCCGTTCTCCTCTTTGACGAGGTAGAGAAGGCCCATCCAGACATTTTTAATGTTCTCTTGCAGGTCTTGGATGATGGTGTATTGACAGATAGCAAGGGACGCAAGGTAGACTTCTCAAATACCATTATCATCATGACGTCAAACCTTGGTGCAACTGCCCTCCGTGATGACAAGACAGTTGGTTTTGGGGCGAAGGATATTCGTTTTGACCAGGAGAATATGGAAAAACGCATGTTTGAAGAGTTGAAAAAAGCTTATAGACCTGAGTTTATCAACCGTATTGATGAAAAGGTGGTCTTCCATAGCCTATCTAGCGATCATATGCAGGAAGTAGTGAAGATTATGGTCAAACCTTTAGTGGCAAGTTTGGCTGAAAAAGGCATCGACTTGAAATTACAAGCTTCCGCACTGAAATTATTGGCAAATCAAGGATATGATCCAGAGATGGGAGCTCGTCCACTTCGAAGAACCCTACAAACAGAAGTGGAAGACAAGTTGGCAGAACTTCTTCTCAAGGGAGAATTAGAGGCAGGCAGCACACTTAAGATTGGTGTCAAAGCAGGCCAATTAAAATTTGATATTGCATAAAAATGGAGAATCAGGAGCAATCTTGATTCTCTTTTTTTCTAGTTTTTTATAAAAAATAATAAAAAACTATTGACAAAACAAAAATATAGTTTATAATAAAAACGTAGATAACAAAAATATCAAAAAATATAAAAAGGTAATGCGTTTATGAAAAAGAAAACAGCAGTGGTATTTGGGACCTTTGCTCCGCTTCATCAAGGTCATATTGATCTGATCCAGCGAGCGAAGCGGCAGTGTGATCAGGTCTGGGTGGTTGTTTCAGGATATGAGGGAGACCGAGGGGAGCAGGTAGGCTTAACGCTTCAAAAAAGATTTCGCTATATCAGAGAGGCTTTTCGTGATGACGAGTTGACCTCTGTCTGCAAGTTAGATGAGACCAAGCTTCCTCGTTACCCTATGGGTTGGCAGGAGTGGTTGGACCAAATGTTAGCGGATATTTCTTATGATGAAACCCAGCAAGAACTGATCTTCTTTGTGGGAGAACGTGACTACCAGCAAGAATTGTCTAATCGTGGTTTTGAGACTGTCTTACAAGAAAGAAAGTTTGGAATTTCAGCGACTATGATTCGAGAAAATCCAAGCAAATATTGGAAATATATTGCTCAACCCTTTCGACGTCAGTTTACAAAGAAAGTGTTGATTATGGGAAGTGCTAGCAATGGGAAGACCACTTTAGCCAAGGATTTGGCAAGGTATTACGATGCACCCGTCAGTCTGGAATACGCACGTGAGTACCAGATCAAAAATAATGTCCGCGACGATGAACTGACTCCAAAAGATTACTATTATCTCCTGTTGGGGCAGTATGATCAGACCTCTAAGTTAATCGATAGCAATGCCAATAGGGGACTGGTGATAGCAGACACCAACTCCTTAGTAACCAAGGGCTACTATGACTATTACATGGAGACTGAGGACCAAGGGGATTTATCAGGAGAGACTTTTGATAATCTCTTTGCCTCGATTTTGGCTAAGGAGAAATGGGACTTGATTCTCTTTGTGCAACCTGTCGGCTCCTATGTCAATGACGGCTTTAGAGATATGACCATGGCAGAAGACCATATTCGTCACAGTTTTTCCCAGCATTTGGATCAGATGAGGGAGCACTACTTATCAAACATTCCACTAGTTTATCTAGCTGAGGATTACCTAGGAAATTATGAAGCAGCAAAAGTGGCTATTGATGCCATTTACCAAGCAGATTAGGAGAAAAATATGAAAAAACTAACTGAAAAAATCACACAATTTATCGAAAACTTTAAAAATGTCCATGCAGAAGCCCGCAAGATTGGTTTTGCAGGAATCATGCACTTGCTCTGGAAAGATCTCTTTGTCGGCCGTAGCCTCTTACAGTGGTTGTATCTCATCGCCTTGTCAAGTGTTCCCTTGATCTTGGAATTCACTCAAAATACAGATAGTCACGATTGGTTAAGCTTGTTTGCATCTTGGACTGGGATTGTCTGTGTCATCTTGGTAGCAGAAGGTCGTGCAAGCAATTATCTCTTTGGGGCCATTAACTCTGCTATCTATCTGATTTTGGCTATGAATGCGACTTTTTATGGCGAAGTTTTGACGACTGTTTACTTCTTTGTCATGCAACCGATTGGTCTCTATGCTTGGTTGTCCAATCGTATCAACGACCAAGGAAAACCAGAAGAATCCCACTTTGAAGCTAAGAAATTATCTGTTTTTGATTGGCTCAAATACTTGGCCTTGACTGCTATCATTTGGATTGGTATGGGCTTAGCTTACCAAAGTATCCATAGTGCTCGCCCTTTCCGTGATAGTGTTACCGATGCGACCAATGGTGTCGGTCAGCTCTTGATGACCCGTCTCTATCGTGAGCAATGGATTTTCTGGATTGCAACCAATCTCTTTAGTATCTACCTCTGGTGGGGTGAAAATATCCACATCCAAGGGATGTACTGGGTTTACACACTCAATAGTCTAGTAGGTTGGTACCAATGGACCAAGGCAGTTCGTAAGGAGGCATAAAATGACGGACACGATGATTCCAGCTGGGATGACAGAAAGAGAATATTTTGAAATTCATGCAAGTCAGGAGGAATTTTTAGATTGGTACTACAAGCAAGAACTCCCTCAATATGAAAAGCCAAGTGTGACGGTAGATATGGTAGCCTACTGCTTTGTCGAAGGAAAGATCAAGCTCTTACTAATCCGTCGCAAGGCTCATCCATATCAAAACTGTTTGGCCTTAGTTGGAGGGTTTATGGATAAGGGAGAAGATGCTGCACATGCCTGTCAGCGTGAGGTGAGAGAAGAGGTCAACCTCGATCTTCCTTTAGAAAAAATCGAGCAATTGATGACTGTATCAACTCCCGGTCGTGATCCACGTGGCTGGACGGTGACCATTGCCCACTTGGTTTATCTGCCTAGTCGAGCATTAGAACTTGTTCAAGCAGGAGACGATGCCAAGGATGTTGTTTTCGTAGATGTCGATTTTCAGACAGGAAAATGCTACCTAGAGGGAGTGGAGTTGGAAGAGCATGCCTTCGCTTTTGACCATTATGCTATTATCCAAGAATCCATCAAACGAATCCAAGGGCGCCTCGACTGGAACCCGACCTTCCTCTATCTGCTGGAGGAGGAGTTCACTGTCTACGAAGGGACTGAACTGGTCAATCTTATCAACCCCGGTCGTCCAATCGTCAGTAATAACTTTCTCGTAAAATATGGAGAATATGTAGAAGAAGTTGGACTCAAACGAGTACCTAAAAAGAAACCAAGAAAAACCTATCGATTGAAATAAAAAGCGAGGCCGGGACAAGTTCCCGACCTCTTTGTTTACTGTCATGAGATGGTTTTATTGTTGCGATTGCTTTTAGGTGTGCCTATCTTTCTTAGGATTGCTCAACATGTGAGTAAAGAAGTCTTTGTATCGATACTTAAGATAGTTCTCATGTAAAAATAACAAAGCGATATAAACAATCATAAAGACTGTAGTCAGATAGAAGACATCAAATGCAGTTCGCGAATAGTAAGTGGCTGACTGATAAGAGCCAATAACTCCTAAAATCAACCAAGGAAGATACTTGAAATACTTATTTAGCATAAGAATGCACCTCCTATATTCTATTTCAATGTTATTATATTTCTTCGCACTTAAAAATGCAAGCGATTACACAAAAACAAATTTAAATTTTTAATAGGAAAATCTCTTGTTTTTTCTATTAGATTACGAATAGAAGAGTAGGAGGAGTAAATGTGTCTAAAGTATTTAAGATTTTTAAAATAGTTTAGATAAATTGTTGACATATTTAAATCACAATGTTACAATTATATTACAAAAACATTTCTTTATATTTCTAAAATATTACAAAGGAGTAGAAAAATGAAAAAGAAAACCTATATCAAATTGATGGCAGCGACTGTATTAGCTTCTACCTTGCTACTGGGAGCTTGTGGAAATAAAAAGGAAACAACTCAAGCAAGCAGTTCTGCTAAGACAAGCCAATCATCAAGCTCTAAAGCAGCTTCTGCTAGCAAAGAAAGCAAGACTCAGAAGTCCTCAAGTTCAGCTTCATCTGAAAAGGCTAAGGCATCTACTGATCAATCTTCAGCAACTGCAACGCCATCACAAGCGGCACCTGCACCAGAGCAAAGACAGGGTCAAGAAGTGTCTAATCAACAGGCGGCTAGTCAACAAACTTCTGCTCAGACTCCTTCAACTCAACAAGCTCCTCAAGCCCAGTCTAACCAATCAAGCTATGATCCTACAACTGACCGCAAACTTCAAGACAAACAAGCAGAGCAAAATAAACGCTACAAGGGTGTTTTAACCATGGTAGATGGTGATTTTTCAGCTGCAGCGGGCAATTGGAAGGGAGCAAATGGCGAAACTATCACAGTTTCATCAGGTGGTCAATTTACAGTAGAATCTTCTGATGGAAAGAAAGAAAATTACTCTATCAAAGGCTATTCTTATACTCTTGATGATGGTAAGTATAATGCCAAAATTGGTGGAGGAAAAGTCATCCAAATTACAACAGGAGCGGATGGTAAGGTTTCTAGTGTTGCTTTGAGTCAATAATAGCCCTCATTATTTGAATTTTTACAGTCAAAAACCCGTAACCTTTAAGAGAGTTACGGGTTTTAAACTATTAAGCCTTATCCAGTTGCCAGAGGGCTTCAATCTCTGCTAGGGTGCTAGCTTGTGAAATGGCTCCACGGAGTTTAGCTGCACCAGATGTTCCACGAAGATAGTGAGGAGCGAGGTCACGGAATTCACGAACTGCTACATTTTCTCCTTTGAGGTTAATCAAGCGTTTCAAATGTTCGTAGGCGATTTTCATCTTATCTTCAAAAGTCAAATTAGGTAGGATTTTACCTACTAGAAGATTGTATCAGTTATATCTCGAAAGAAAAAAGAATAAATTTAACTATAAAACCTGTTTTATTGAATGAAAAAATGGTAGAATAAACATCAATATCAAGTGAAATGTGGAGTGTTACAAACAATGAAGTCAAAAATGTTTCGATTTTATTTTGTTTTGTTATTTATTTTCTTTTTTTATTTTTCATTTTCAATATTTAACCGAACGTACAGTGGAATCACCGTAGATAAACATGATAATGAGTGGATAGTTAGACAAGTCCATAATCTGGGAAGCTTTGCAAATCATCAAGAGATAATAGGGTCATCAATTATACAAATAGACGGTCAGAGTCCAGATAGTAATTTCTTATTATCTCGATTTTTAATTGTTGAACCGCTTCATTCTGTGACAGTGTTAGATAGAGGAATTTCAAAGAATTTAATAATAGAATCTGGGAAATCAAGCCAAATTATCTTTCTTGTTTTATCCATCATTGCTTTTCTGATTCTACTGTTATTTTGCTTATACATAAAAGGTAGAAGTAGAGGAAAAACTGGAAAACGATATTTTTATTTTATTATTTATACTAGTCTGATGTTATTATCGATTATTCCATCAAGTATAGGAGATGTATTTGGTCGTAGTCTATTAATTTCATACTTGACTTTATTTCCATTATTCATGGATATTTTCATTAGAGTGTTAGTCCTGAAGATAAAAGGTTCAACCATTTCTAACTTTTCTCGTATTATACTGGGCTATTCACTCATCACTCAACTTTTGTTTGTTTATAATCTTATACAGCCCATTGATTTTTTGACCATCTTTTTTTCTAGGGGGGTATTTTATTTAGTATTTTTCTTTTTAGTTATCCTACTTTTAAAGATGCTTATAAATTACTCTCAGATAAGAGAAATGTTGCCAATTCATACCTTATTTTTAGCAGTTCTTGCCTTATTTCCTCTATTTTTTGGATATATTTTTCCGATTGGTAAGGAAGTTTCGTTTATTTATAGTATTCCTCTATTGTTGCTTATTTTGTTCTCTATTGTAAATAACTTGATACTAGAGCGAATGATATATGTTGCTTGGAAGTGGAACCCGTTCATATATAACTTGATATTTGCCGTTTTTTTTACTAGTCTAATTATTCTTTTTAGTCTGTTATTAAGAGAATTTTCTCCAATTTTTTTCGTTCTTTACACTTTTCTTTTTTCGCTAGCTTTGTTACCTGAAATAAGGAAAATGATGTTGATTAGCCATAAGATGGAGGGAATCTTTAGTAGTTTTCATACTTTTGTAGCTACTGAATTGGAGAGGGAAGAAATTGCAACGTTTATACATGATACTACAATTCAGAAGGTTATTTATTATAAAAAGCAGTTAGAAATTAGTGAACAAATTAATAGGATAGCTTTATTAGAGATGTTGGATGATATTGTCTTTGAATTAAGAGATTTATGTTCCAATATCTATCCTTTAATGGTGCATGAATTAGGGCTGAAAGAATCTATTACTAGCATATTAAACCAATTCATGAAGATGGAAACTGTTTCGATTATGACAACTTTTTCAATAGATGAAGAAAAAGTTAATGATAAAGTAGGCACGTTTGTATTAAGGACAGTTAAAGAATTAGTAAATAATAGTATTCTTCATGGGAATGCTAGAGAAATTACTGTAGATTTATCTACAAAAGAAAAGATTTTATCAATTGTAGTTATAGATGATGGTATTTTTAAGGGAAACTATCAGTCTAATGAACATCATTTTGGTTTAAATAGAATTGTAGAGAAGGTTCATTTATTGGGGGGAACTGTTCAGATAAATATAGAACCTACAAGTGTGAAGATACGAATACCTATAGAAGGGAAGAAAAATGATTCGTTTGGTTTTGATTGATGATCACAGTTTAGTATTACAAGGATTGGAGAACTATTTTTTAAAGGAAGATGATTTTAAAATCGTTGGTTCCTATACAGAAGTAGCAGATTTACTTCTTTGTCTCAAGCATGAAAAGGTAGATGTGCTAGTTATGGATTTTATGCTGAAAGGAGTAACGGCATTTGATGTTATTAGTCAAATAAATAGATTTCTGAATACAGTTCCCAAGATAGTTCTTTTGTCAGGGTTTTATGACACTTTGTTACATAAGAGAGCGATGGACTTTGGGATTCAAGCTTTTTTACCCAAAGAAAGTTCTTATTTGGATGTTAAAAGTGCAATTTATGCTGTTTATAAGGGCAATCATATTATCCCAGATGGTTTGATAGAAAAGCAAGAAAATAATCTATTGACAGATACGGAGTTAAGTGTATTGGAACTTATTGTAAAAGAATATTCTAATGAAAAGATAGCAAATAGTTTATTTGTCAGCAGGAGAACGGTGGATACCCATGTTTCCAATATTTGTTCAAAGTTGGGAGTGACGAGTAGAGTTGGAGCTGTACGTGAGGCTATTCGATTAAATCTAGTATCTTTATAATTTATACTAAAAAGGCAAGAAGGTTTTCGTAAATTACGGATTCTTTCTTGTCTTTTTTTGTTTAATATAGAGTCAGTTTAACAGATTGGAGAAGGATATGCTAACAGTAGATTATTTACTTGGAGATAATAGAAATCGCTATTTTGGTAGAGGACATAAGAGAACGACTTATTTAGTTAAGTTGAAAAATATTTTAGAAGGAGTTGGTTCTCTTCATCAAGAAGGTTTGTGGTCTAGTAAACAATCTGAAATTATACAGCAGCACCTGAGTACATTAGATGGAATAGTATTAGCTCATTTATTTGGAAGTGAAATACTGAAAAGAATGGGAGTGAGCTTAAATCAGTATAGGTTAAGCCATTTTGAGATAAAGTCAGGGATAAAAGCTATAGAAGAATTGGTAAATTTAAAATTAGAATTACAAAATTTCAAAATGACGAATCAAGTAATTGAATTTGATTGCTTGGTAATGGATATGAAAGTTTGTTTAGGATATCAATTATTAGAATGTATGGAAAATGTAGCTGCTATAGGAGAACAAGGTAGAGATTTTTTATCAACTCATTTGAGAGATAGACAACATGATATATACGATGTTGAGTTTTCAGATAGTAGTATATCTTGTAAGGCAGAGCAAGTATTGATCAAAGATATTGATCAAAGATATTGAATATAGTGGTGTAGGTAGTCTAGAAAAGAATTATTATAGTTTGTTAGAACTTCTGATTATTTTTTCTCAAATGGCAGAGATGTTAGCCTACCATATAGAAGAGATATCGCGGGAGGAGAGCAATACCATGTGGATGAAGCAAGTGAGTGCAGACTTGAATTCACCAATTTTGAACGGAGTAGTAGAGCTTAGTGGTAGTGTTTCAAAAAATAGATTATTAAAAATTAGAGAAGAGCATTGGAAAGTCTACGAAATGTCCGGATATGATATAGATCATAAGGTAGTCTTTAAAAGTAAAATAGCTCAAAAATTACCTGATGGAGGGGGACAGTGATGGGAAATAGAGAATTAAGGTTAGTCATATCAGGAACTTATTCTACAGGTAAGACAACAACTGCGACAGCTCTTTCGATTGCAACGGGCCTTCCCTTAATTGACGCTTTATCTGCGAGGGAAATTTTGACAGATTTATATCCTGGCAGAAGATTTCAGGATATGTCATCAACTGAATTAATGGCACTGGGGCTAAAGCGTTTTGAAGAGAGAATTCGTACGGAAGGAATTTTATACAAGGAACATGGAAGTTTTCTATCAGATGGTTCAGTATTGAATGAATGGATTTACGGGACTGTTCGAATGAGGGTAGGAATTAACCCAGGATCAGCATTCATTCATCGATTGATGAAATCTATTTTAGGTATTCCAGGTCGACGATTTTTCAAAAAATATTTGACTGCCTATGGGGTTGTCTCTAAGAATCATGCGAAATTGTGGTATACAGATGTTGTCCATCTACCAGTAGAGTTTGCAATGGATCCAGATGGGCATAGACCAGTATCTGAAGAGTATCGAAATTTATCAGATGAGGAATTATATGAAGCTTATAGGAATTTGGGTCTAACACCTTATTGTGTAAAAGGTAGTCAGAAAGAACGGTTAAATCAGATCATTCAACATTATAAGTTGCCAATAGTTGTTCCAGTAGATGAGGCTATTTCCTTAGCTGAAAAGGTTATACGAGAAAACAGGGAAGCAGTATCTAAACGTATCATAGAGCAGTATGAAGAGCCTACATTAAAGGAAAAAATAAAATTTATGACAAGATATTAGGAGTATATATGATTCAGTTTCAAAATATTAGTAAGATTTATAAGGTGGGGGAGCAAGAAGTTCGTGCTTTAGATCAAGTTAGTTTTTCCATTGAGAAAGGGAAATTTACAGTTATTTTAGGTCCATCAGGTTCAGGGAAAAGTACGTTACTAAATTTACTTGGTGGGATGGATCGTGCGACATCGGGAACCTTTATATTTGATGAGGAACTAGTAACAAAATTTACAGACAAGGAATTATCTGCTTATCGAAAAGATAAAATTGGTTTTGTTTTTCAATTTTATAACTTAGTTCCAAGTTTAACAGCCAAGGAGAATGTAGGTATTGCAGCAAATTTAGTGAAAAACAATAAAGAAATTGATATGTATTTAGATCAAGTTGGTTTACTTCATAGAAAAAATAATTTTCCTAATCAGCTTTCTGGAGGTGAAATGCAACGTGTATCAATTGCAAGGGCATTGGCTAAAGAGCCTAGTCTATTATTGTGTGATGAACCTACAGGAGCGTTAGATTCAAAGACAGGCGATAGTATTTTAACTTTATTGAAGGAAGTTTCTAGAAATGGGAATGCTGCAGTTGTAATGGTTACACACAATAGGGAGTTTGCTAAATTTGCAGATCGAGTTATATATTTGAAAGATGGAAGTATTGAAAAAATAGAGAATAATGAAGAGGTGTTGGGATGAGGTATCTTCATATAAAATTATTAAGAGATCTCCGGCAAAATTGGCAACAATTTTTCTCTGTTTTTCTGATGTCTCTATTAAGTGTATTAATCTTTGTAGGTCTACAAGGAGCTTGGCATGGACTTGAAAAGAGTCTACAGAGTTATTTGAAACAATCTGAACTTCCTGTTGTTTGGGTTCAAGCGAGACAAATTGATGAATCAAAAATTAAGCAGGTTGAACTATTATCTTCTGTTGAAAAAGTTATCAGTAAAAAGAAAGGATTTGCTAATATTGTTCGTTTAGACAAGACTGATGGACGAATCAATCTTGAAACGATTACAGATAATCAACTGGTTACAGTAACAGAAGGAAGTCCTTTTTCTGAAGGAAAACAAGATTCGATTTGGATTGATGGGAATTATGCTAAGAAGAATCAATTACAGATTGGAGATTCAATTTCTATTTCATCAAGGGGGAAACAGATAGATTTAGAAATTGTAGGATTTGTTCAGGCAACAGATAAGATTTATTTTACAGGTAGCATGGAATATATAGCTCCAAATCCTGACAATGATGCCTATGGTTATATTGCAGATAATGAAATTGCAAAAGGAATTCTGGGTTTATCGTCAGATAATGCCTTAGAAATTTATGGCTCTAAGATAGATTTGCGAGGAGATTTAGAGTCTATTTTTGGGGGCGATTTAATTTCTTATCAAGATCAAAAAAGTTTAACTGAAATATCAGAAGCTACCGATCGAGTTGGGCAAATTAGAAACTTATCTTACTTATTTTCTTTTATCTTTATTTTGTTAGCTATTTTGGCTATGTTTACAACCATTCAGCGTTTGATTGATGGCCAAACAAAAGAGATTGCTGTATTAAAGGCTTTAGGTTTTTCAAATCAGGCTATCAGTTTACATTATATTTTATTTGGCTTAGTAGTAAGTTTATTAGGAAGTTTTGCAGGCTTTGCTATTTCTCCCTTGATGTCATGGTTTGTACTAGAAACTCAAAAGTCAATGTTTACACTTCCAAATTGGCAAATCTCTTATTCATCTTCATCAATAGTCGTTGGTATTGTAGTCATTATTATTTGTGTTTTAGCTGCCTATTTAGCTTCTAGAGAGTCAGCTAGAGGCTTACCAGCAATATTTTTAAGAGGTAAAGAAAAAGTTGCTAAATCTGTCTTTGTAGAAAGATTTTCCTCTATCTGGCAACGAATTTCTTATCCTTCAAGATGGGCAATTCGGGATGCCTCGTTTAATCGTATTCGAGTTTTGATGGGAATCGTGGGAGTTGCAGGAAGTATGATGTTACTGATTGCTGGAATTGGTATGCCTGTGTCCATGAATCATCTTGTTGATAAGGCATATAATGAAGATTTTTCTTATTCAAAACGACTGACCGTAGCGGATTATACCACTTCTAAGTCCAGATATGGTGGGCAAGGCGTACAAATCTCACAAGCACATTTTAATCCAGATGATAGCTACAATCGTTTATTGATTATATTTGATGATGGAGATATGATCCAAGCAAAAACAGAGAGTGCTGATTCTTTGAAAGATGATGGTTTGTATGTAACTAGATCATTTGCCCATTTAGCAGGTATTAAAGTCGGAGATTTTTTAAATGTGACTCCCTATCAAGATGGTCATACTTACAAGTTTGAAGTAAAAGGGATTGTCACAAGTGAAACCAATCAAGGGGCTTATCTTCATGCTAGAGTCTTTGAAAAATCAGGGGGAGATTTTACTCCACATACTTTATTAGTTGGGCCGGAGGTGGACGAAGATACTATTAAGCAAGACAAAGGTGTTCTATCTGTCATTGAAAAAGGGAGCCAAGAAAAAAATGCCTATGATTTTGTATCTAGTTTGATGAGTGTATTTCTAATGATTATTGGCTTTGCCTTATTACTTGTTATTATTGTTCTCTATAATCTGGGCTCTTTAAACTTTGTAGAGAGAATGAGAGACTATGCTACATTACAAGTATTAGGATTTTCTAATCAATATCTACAGATGGTAACTCTTTTTGAGACTATACTAACTACCTTTATTGGTTGGCTAGTAGGAATTCCTTTAGGCATATGGTTTTTGAAAGAATATGTAGCAACATTTTCGACGATTCGAATTGAGTATACCGCTTATATCAGTATGTATGTCCTTGCTTCTGCTACGTTATTGGTTTGGTTTACATCTTTAGGGACTGCTTATTTTATTAGTCTTCGTATGAGAAAGATTGACATGATTAGTGCTCTAAAGGGGGTAGACTAGTATAGTCAGTTCTGAGTGAATTTATAGACATTTATGAATAATTGTTAATCATCAGTTCTAATACTCAATGAAAATCAAAGAGCAAACTAGGAAGCTAGCCGTGGGCTGCTCAAAGCACTGCTTTGAGGTTGTAGATAGAACTGACGAAGTCAGTAACCTATATACGGTAAGGCGATGCTGACGTGGTTTGAAGAGATTTTCGAAGAGTATAAGGTCTAAATTTACCTATTTGTGTTTCGGTTCACTGCATTACTGCATTCAAAATCCGTCAGCTCAATAAGAGTTGACGGATTATTTTATACTTATACTTGGGTTAAAAATTCTTCTGTAGTAAGAATTTGAGCAAACTCATCTTGTAGAGAAAGGAGATTAATCTCATGGATAGTCTCAGGAGAGATGGCCTGACCGTTTTTGTTAGATAGGGTAAAACTGGCAGTGGCATCTGCTAGTAAAGTGACTTTAAAATCAAGATTTGCTGCCATTCGTGTCGTAGTAGATACACAATGAGGCAGGGTCAAACCAACAACGACTAAATGACAAATCTGATTTTTTCGTAAATATGTTTCAAGATTTGTTCCAATGAAGGCGCTATTAACCGTTTTTTGAAAGATAGGTTCTGAGGTGACTGGTTCAAATCTACTTTTAAACTCCTGATTTTGTTTGTTATGAAATTGCGACTGGGGATTGTCAGATATGTGTTGAACATGTAAGATTGGAAGAGCGTGTTTACGAAAGTATGCCAGTACCCTCAATGCTTGTTGTTCAGCTTGAGGGTTGTTCCGTTCTCCCCAGATAGGGTTATCAAATGCTTTTTGCATATCGATAACAAGTAGAGCAGTATGAACCATTTTAAGCCTTATCCAATTGCAAGAGAGCTTCAATCTCTGCTAGGGTGCTAGCTTGTGAAATAGCTCCACGAAGTTTGGCAGCGCCAGATGTTCCACGGAGGTAGTGAGGAGCGAGGCCACGGAATTCACGAACTGCGACATTTTCCCCTTTGAGGTTAATCAAGCGTTTCAAGTGTTCGTAGGCAATTTTCATCTTGTCTTCAAAGGTCAAATCAGGTAGAATTTCTCCTGTTTCAAAGTAGTGGTTGATTTGGTTGAAGAGGTAAGGATTTCCCATGGCAGCTCGGCCAATCATAACTGCATCAGCACCGACTTCTTCGATGCGTTGCTTGGCTTCTTGAACTGTACGGATGTCACCGTTGGCGATAAATGGAATCTTGGTCAAAGCTTGAGCGACCTTGTGAAGGGTCTCAAGGTCTGCGTGACCTGTATACATTTGCTCACGGGTACGGCCATGCATGGCGAGGGCAGAAACGCCTGCAGCTTCAGCAGCGAGGGCATTTTCTACTGCCAGAGACGGGTCAGCCCAGCCGGTACGCATTTTGACAGTAAGTGGGATATCAAGGACAGATTGAACCTTGTTGATGATAGAGTAAATCTTATCTGGATCCTTGAGCCACATAGCGCCAGCTTCGTTCTTCACGATTTTGTTAACTGGGCAGCCCATGTTGATATCCACAATATCGGTTTTGGTGTTTTCTTGGATGAATTCTGCTGCGCGTGCCAGGCTGTCTTCATCACTACCAAAAAGTTGGATAGAAACAGGGTTTTCGCCTTCATCGATATGAAGCATATGCAGGGTTTTTTCGTTGTTGTATTGGATTCCCTTGTCAGAGACCATTTCCATGACAACGAGTCCAGCTCCGAGCTCTTTTGCAATAGTACGAAAGGCTGAGTTGGTCACGCCAGCCATGGGCGCTAAAACGGTACGATTGGGAATCTCAACATTGCCAATCATAAAGGGTGTATTAAGATTTGTCACGAATGAGTTCCTCCAGGTCGTGTTCATCAAAGTTGTAAGTTGTTTGGCAGAATTGACAAGTGATTTCTGCCCCGTGGTCTTCCTCTTTCATTTCCTGTAAGTCTGAGCTTGGAAGGCTAGCAAGAGCGTTCATAAAGCGTTCATGGCTACAGTCACATTGGAAACGGATTTCTTCTTCAGAAAGACGCTTGTAGGCCTCGTCCCCGTAGATAGCCTTGAGGAGGGCTTCGATATGGTCTTCACTTTCGAGAAGGGTCGAGATAGCTGGCATTTCTTGGATGCGTTTTTCAAAGCGAGCAATCTCTTCTTCCTTGGCTCCCGGCAAGACTTGGACTAGGAAACCACCTGCAACCTTGACCTTGTCTTCTTCGTCCAAAAGGACATTGAGACCGACTGCTGAAGGTGTTTGTTGGCTTTCAGTCAGGTAAAAGGCAAGGTCTTCACCAATTTCTCCAGAGATAAGGGGAGTCATAGAGTTGTAAGGATTTCCAGTACCGTAGTCTGTGATAACGAGGAATTGACCATTTCCAACAAAAGGTCCAACTAGAACTTCACCAGTTGCAGTCTTTTTGATGTCAACACCAGGATTTTGAACGTAGCCTTTGACGTTCCCCTTGGTATCAGCGACGGTGATGATAGCACCTAGGGAGCTAGATCCCAGCACCTTAACTGTTAGTTTAGTGTTTCCTTTTTCATTGGCTGCGAGAATCTGGCTAGCGATAAGAGTTCGACCAAGTGCTACAGTTGAGCTAGCTTGGGTTTGGTGTTTTTCTTGAGCAGTGCGGACGGTTTCTGTGCTGTCAAGGACAAAAGCACGAAAGGCTCCGCTTTCTGATATAGTTTTAATAATTTTATCCATAGCTACTATTTTAGCATAAAAATGCCCAAAGAGGGAGCCGTGTGTTTGTTGATTTTTAGGATAATGGACTGGGAAATTAGCATGAAAATAAAAAGAGAAACAGATTATTTCAGCATTTGTAAGATTTATGCTATGCTTAAGGTAGAAAATGAAAGGGGTAACAAATGTATTTAGGAGATTTGATGGAAAAGGCTGAATCTGGCCAATTTTCAATCCTTTCCTTTCTATTACAAGAGTCTCAGACGACCGTCAAGGCTGTAATGGAGGAAACAGGATTTTCAAAAGCAACCCTAACCAAATATGTCACCCTACTCAATGACAAGGCTTTGGACAGTGGCTTAGAGCTGAATATCTCCTTAGAGGATGAAAATCTGCGCCTGTCGATCGGTGCAGCTACCAAGGGGAGAGATATTCGGAGCCTGTTTTTGGAGAATGCTGTTAAATACCAGATTTTGGTCTATCTTCTCTACCACCAACAGTTTTTAGCCCATCAGCTGGCTCAAGAATTGATGATTAGCGAGGCTACGCTTGGTCGTCACTTAGCTAGCTTAAATCAGATTTTGTCAGAATTTGATTTATCCATCCAGAATGGACGTTGGCGAGGTCCAGAGCATCAGATTCGCTATTTCTATTTCTGTCTTTTCCGCAAGGTTTGGTCGAGTCAGGAGTGGGAAGGCCACATGCAGAAATCAGAGAGAAAACAGGAGATTGCCACTTTAGAAGAAATCTGCGGTGCAAGTTTGTCTTCGGGTCAGAAATTGGACTTGGTTCTCTGGGCTCATATCAGTCAACAACGTCTCCGTGTCAATGCCTGTCAGTTTCAAGTCATAGAAGAGAAAATGCGAGGGTATTTTGACAATATTTTCTACCTTCGTTTGCTGAGAAAGGCTCCTTCCTTTTTTGCTGGGCAACACCTTCCTCTAGGAACTGAGGATGGGGAGATGATGATATTCTTCTCTTTCCTCCTATCTCATCGCATTCTTCCTCTTCATACTATGGAGTATATCCTTGGCTTTGGAGGGCAGTTGGCAGATTTGCTGACGCAATTGATTCAAGAAATGAAGAAGGAGGAGTTGCTGGGTGATTATACAGAGGATCACGTTACCTATGAACTCAGTCAGCTTTGTGCTCAAGTCTATCTCTATAAGGGCTATATTTTACAGGACCGCTACAAGTACCAGTTGGAGAATCGTCATCCTTATTTTTTGATGGAACATGATTTTAGGGGAACGGCAGAGGAGATTTTTCATGCCTTGCCTGCCTTTCAGCAGGGGACGGATTTGGATAAGAAAATTCTCTGGGAATGGCTCCAGTTAATTGAATATATGGCTGAAAATGGTGGCCAGCATATGCGGATTGGTTTGGATTTGACATCAGGTTTTCTTGTCTTTTCAAGGATGGCAGCCATTTTGAAACGGTATTTGGAATACAATCGTTTTATTACCATTGAAGCCTATGACCGAACTCGACATTATGATTTGCTGGTTACCAATAACCCGATTCATAAGAAGGAACAGACTCCAGTTTATTATTTAAAAAACGACTTGGATTTGGAAGATTTGGCAGCGATTCGTCAGTTATTATTCACTTAAAAGGCTTGGTTGTTCCAGGTCTTTTTTGTGAAATTCACACAATCTACTCACATTTTTTAAAAAATTAAAAAAAGTTGATGAATAAGAAAGCGCTTTATTTTGTATACTAGTTAGTGTAAAGAGGAAACATCCTCAAGATCTTTATCAGGAGGACAGCACATGTCACAAGAAAAATACATTATGGCCATTGACCAGGGAACTACAAGTTCTCGTGCCATTATTTTCAACAAAAAAGGAGAAAAAGTTAGCTCGAGTCAAAAAGAGTTTACCCAGATTTTCCCTCAGGCAGGTTGGGTAGAGCACAATGCCAATGAAATTTGGAACTCTGTTCAGTCAGTTATTGCGGGTGCTTTCATCGAAAGTGGTGTCAAGCCAAATCAAATCGAAGCAATCGGGATTACCAACCAGCGTGAAACAACTGTCGTCTGGGATAAGAAAACAGGGCTCCCTATCTACAATGCTATCGTTTGGCAATCACGTCAGACAGCTCCTTTGGCTGAACAACTAAAAAGTCAAGGTTATGTGGAAAAATTCCATGAAAAGACTGGTTTGATCATCGATGCTTACTTCTCTGCTACCAAGGTTCGTTGGATTTTGGATCATGTAGAAGGTGCTCAAGAGCGAGCAGAAAAAGGGGAATTGCTCTTTGGTACCATCGATACTTGGTTGGTTTGGAAATTGACTGACGGTGCGGCTCACGTGACGGACTACTCAAATGCAGCTCGTACCATGCTTTATAACATTAAAGAACTTAAATGGGATGATGAGATTTTGGAAATCCTCAACATTCCAAAGGCTATGTTGCCAGAAGTTCGTTCTAACTCTGAAATCTACGGTAAGACAGCTCCATTCCATTTCTATGGTGGACAAGTGCCAATCTCAGGTATGGCTGGGGACCAACAAGCAGCCCTCTTTGGACAGTTGGCCTTTGAACCAGGTATGGTCAAGAATACTTATGGAACAGGTTCTTTCATCATCATGAATACTGGTGAAGAGATGCAGTTGTCTGAGAACAATCTTTTGACAACCATTGGTTACGGTATCAATGGCAAGGTTTACTATGCCTTAGAAGGTTCTATCTTCATCGCAGGAAGTGCCATTCAATGGCTTCGTGACGGTCTTCGCATGGTGGAAAATTCACCAGAATCTGAAAAATACGCTCGTGATTCTCACAACAATGATGAAGTTTATGTCGTTCCAGCCTTTACAGGTCTAGGTGCTCCATACTGGAACCAAAATGCCCGCGGTTCTGTCTTTGGCTTAACTCGTGGAACAAGTAAAGAAGACTTTATCAAGGCAACTCTTCAATCTATCGCTTATCAAGTCCGTGATATCATCGATACGATGCAAGTGGATGCGCAGACAGCTATCCAAGTCTTGAAAGTAGACGGTGGTGCAGCTATGAACAATTTCCTCATGCAATTCCAAGCTGATATTTTGGGAATCGATATCGCACGCGCCAAAAACTTGGAAACAACAGCTCTAGGGGCAGCCTTCCTAGCAGGTTTGTCAGTGGGCTATTGGAAAGACTTGGATGAGTTGAAACTCTTGAACGAGACAGGAGAACTCTTTGAACCATCGATGAACGAATCTCGCAAGGAACAACTCTACAAGGGCTGGAAGAAGGCTGTAAAAGCAACGCAAGTCTTTGCGGAAGTAGACGACTAATACTGGAAGAATAAAGCGACTTAGTTAGAAAGTGTGTAAATATGGAATTTTCAAAGAAAACACGTGAATTATCAATTCAAAAAATGCAGGAACGTACCTTGGACCTCTTGATTATCGGTGGAGGAATTACAGGGGCTGGTGTAGCCTTGCAGGCAGCAGCTAGTGGTCTAGATACTGGTTTGATTGAAATGCAGGACTTCGCAGAAGGAACATCCAGTCGTTCAACAAAATTGGTTCACGGAGGACTACGTTACCTTAAGCAATTTGATGTAGAAGTAGTATCAGATACAGTTTCTGAACGTGCAGTGGTTCAACAAATCGCACCACACATTCCAAAACCGGACCCAATGCTCTTGCCAGTTTACGATGAAGATGGAGCAACCTTTAGCCTCTTCCGTCTTAAAGTAGCTATGGATTTGTACGACCTTTTGGCAGGAGTTAACAACACACCAGCTGCTAACAAGGTCTTGAGTAAGGAAGAAGTCTTGGAACGCCAGCCAAACTTGAAGAAAGAAGGTTTGGTAGGAGGTGGGGTTTACCTTGACTTCCGTAACAACGATGCACGTCTCGTGATTGAAAACATAAAACGTGCCAACCAAGACGGTGCCCTCATTGCCAACCATGTTAAGGCAGAAGGCTTCCTCTTTGACGAAAGTGGCAAGATTACAGGTGTTGTAGCTCGTGATCTCTTGACAGACCAAGTCTTTGAAATCAAGGCCCGTCTGGTGATTAACACAACAGGTCCTTGGAGCGACAAGGTGCGCAATTTGTCTAATAAGGGAACACAATTCTCACAAATGCGTCCAACTAAGGGAGTTCACTTGGTAGTGGACTCAAGCAAGATCAAGGTTTCACAGCCAGTTTACTTTGATACAGGTTTGGGTGATGGCCGTATGGTCTTTGTTCTCCCACGTGAAAACAAGACTTACTTTGGTACAACTGATACAGACTACACAGGTGATTTGGAACATCCAAAAGTAACTCAGGAAGATGTAGATTACCTACTTGGCATTGTCAACAACCGCTTCCCAGAAGCCAACATCACCATTGATGATATCGAAAGTAGCTGGGCAGGTCTTCGTCCATTGATCGCAGGCAATAGCGCTTCTGACTACAATGGAGGAAATAACGGAACCATCAGTGATGAAAGCTTTAACAACTTGATTGCTACTGTTGAATCTTATCTCTCTAAAGAAAAAACGCGTGAAGATGTTGAGTCTGCTGTCAGCAAGCTTGAAAGCAGTACCTCTGAGAAACATTTGGACCCATCTGCAGTTTCACGTGGTTCGAGCTTGGACCGTGATGACAATGGTCTCTTGACTCTTGCTGGTGGTAAAATCACAGACTACCGTAAGATGGCTGAAGGAGCTATGGAGCGTGTGGTTGACATCCTCAAAGCAGAATTTGATCGCAGCTTTAAACTCATCAACTCTAAGACATATCCTGTTTCAGGTGGAGAATTGAACCCAGCAAATGTAGACTCAGAAATCGAAGCCTTTGCGCAACTTGGAGTGTCACGTGGTTTGGATAGCAAGGAAGCTCATTACCTAGCAAATCTTTACGGTTCAAATGCACCGAAGGTCTTTGCTCTTGCTCATAGTTTAGAACAAGCACCAGGACTCAGCTTGGCGGAAACCTTGTCCCTTCACTATGCAATGCGCAATGAGTTGGCTCTTAGCCCAGTTGACTTCCTTCTTCGTCGTACCAACCACATGCTCTTTATGCGTGATAGCTTGGATAGCATCGTTGAGCCAGTTTTGGATGAAATGGGACGATTCTATGACTGGACAGAAGATGAGAAAGCAACTTACCGTGCGGATGTCGAAGCGGCTCTCGCTAACAATGATTTAGCAGAATTAAAAAATTAAGAAAAAATCAAAGAGGTGGAGGGCAGGCTTCCTTGTCGCCCGCCCCTTCTTTTTAATGGAGACAGAAAGATGATGAATGAATTATTTGGAGAATTTCTAGGGACTTTAATCCTAATTCTTCTAGGAAATGGTGTTGTTGCTGGTGTTGTTCTTCCAAAAACCAAGAGCAACAGCTCAGGTTGGATTGTGATTACGATGGGTTGGGGGATTGCAGTTGCAGTTGCAGTCTTTGTATCTGGAAAACTCAGTCCAGCTCATTTGAATCCAGCTGTGACAATTGGTGTGGCTTTAAAAGGTGACTTGCCTTGGGCATCAGTATTCCCTTATATCCTAGCCCAGTTCGCAGGGGCTATGCTCGGTCAGATTTTGGTTTGGTTGCAATTCAAACCTCACTATGAGGCAGAAGAAAATGCAGGAAATATCCTGGCAACCTTCAGTACTGGACCAGCCATCAAAGATACTGTATCAAACTTGATCAGCGAAATCCTTGGCACCTTTGTATTGGTATTGACAATCTTTGCTTTGGGACTTTATGACCTTCAAGCAGGAATCGGAACCTTTGCAGTGGGGACTTTGATTGTCGGTATCGGTCTATCACTAGGTGGGACAACAGGTTATGCCTTGAACCCTGCGCGTGACCTTGGACCTCGTATCATGCATAGCATTTTGCCAATTTCAAACAAGGGAGACGGAGACTGGTCTTATGCCTGGATTCCTGTTGTGGGACCTGTTATCGGAGCAGCCTTGGCCGTTCTCGTATTCTCACTTTTCTAATTTAGAAAATAGAGCTTGAGATGAGTATCTCAGGCTTTTTTCATTGAGTATAACTTCTTAGAGCTAGCCTCCAACGATAATAATTCCTTCAAAAAATAGGAAGAATAAAGGCACTAGCTTTTGCTTTCTCATGTAAAAAACCTCACTTTTGTTTTCTGCTATTTTATGCTAAAATATTAAAAATCAAATTTTAATTCCAAAGTTGGCAACTAAGATAGGAGAGCTATATGTCTAATTCATTTATCAAATTGTTAGTCTCTCAATTGTTTGCAAATTTAGCAGATATTTTCTTTAGAGTAACAATCATTGCTAACATATACATTATTTCAAAATCAGTAATTGCCACATCACTAGTTCCCATTTTAATAGGGATATCCTCTTTTGTTGCAAGTCTTTTAGTTCCTTTAGTTACTAAAAGGATAGCGCTAAATAGGGTTTTATCTTTATCCCAATTTGGAAAGACTATATTATTGGCGATACTGGTAGGAATGTTTACCGTAATGCAATCAGTAGCGCCTTTGGTGATCTATCTATTTGTTGTTGCAATTTCCATATTAGATGGTTTTGCAGCACCCGTTTCCTATGCTATTGTGCCGCGCTATGCGACCGATTTGGGCAAGGCTAACTCAGCCTTGTCAATGACTGGTGAAGCTGTTCAATTGGTAGGGTGGGGGTTGGGTGGACTCTTGTTTGCAACAATTGGTCTGTTGCCTACCACGTTTATCATTTTAATCTTGTATATCATTTCTAGCTTTCTGATGTTATTTCTGCCTAACGCTGAAGTGGAGGTACTAGAGTCAGAGACCAATCTTGAAATTTTGCTCAAAGGTTGGAAGTTAGTTGCTAGAGATCCTAGATTAAGACTTTTTGTATCAGCAAATTTATTTGAAATTTTCTCAAATACGATTTGGGTTTCGTCTATCATACTTGTCTTTGTAACTGAGTTATTAAATGAAACGGAAAGTTACTGGGGATATTCTAATACAGCATATTCTATCGGGATTATAATTAGTGGCTTAATTGCTTTTCGGCTATCTGAAAAGTTTCTTGCTGCTAAATGGGAAAGTATTCTTTTTCCTCTTGTAGCCATGGCAATAGTGACACTGACTATTCTATATTTTCCAAATGCACAGATGTTTTTAGTATTTTCAGCTTTAGTTGGTATGTTATCGCAACTAAAAGAAGTTCCTGAAAGTGTATTTCTTCAGGAAACAGTAGAGGAAAATAACTTGGTTAATGTCTATTCCGTTCTGGAAGTGATTTCGACACTAGCATTTTCAGTATTTGTTTTGCTAATGAGCTATATTACTGAGAGTTTTGGTATTAGTATCAGTTTTTGGATATCGGCCATTTGTCTGGTGATAGAAGCTATTTTAATTTATATCAGACGAGATTATTTTAAATGAGAGACTAGTTAAAAAGTCTTTAAAAATCAGAAAATCGCATAGTATCAGGTGTTGAAAAAACTTGATATCGTGCGTTTTATTATGGGAAGATTTCCTTCATTTTCTCATGAAATGGAGTTTTGAAACAGTATCACTCTACTTGAAATATACATAGAAAAAGCGCATAACCCTTAAAATAAGCTGAAATCTAGTGAAAATGTACGGTAAACAATTGAAAAACTAGCCTATAAAGTGGTACAATGGTAGAAAAATACTATAGTAAGAGTCTATCTTATTTAGCAAAAATTACAGAAATGAATGGTTTTTCTTGATGAAACAGAGAAAAGAATTGTACCTCTTTCTTGGTCGGACAGCCTTGTATTTTCTTATCTTTCTGGGGCTACTTTACTTCTTTAGCTATCTTGGTCAGGGTCAAGGAAGCTTTATCTATAATGAATTTTAACTTGAAGGAGAATTCCTATTGTGTCAAATAAACCAATAGTAGATATGATTGAAACCATTGAGCATTTTGCTCAGACACAGCCTAACTATCCTGTTTACAATGTTTTGGGGCAGGAACACACTTATGGAGATTTGAAGGCTGATTCGGATAGTTTGGCTGCAGCCATTGACCAACTAGATTTGACTGAGAAGTCTCCTGTGGTTGTTTTTGGTGGCCAAGAATATGAAATGTTGGCAACTTTTGTAGCCTTGACTAAGTCAGGTCATGCCTACATTCCAATTGATAGCCATTCGGCTTTGGAGCGAGTTTCAGCTATTTTAGAAGTAGCAGAGCCAAGCTTGATTATTGCTGTTTCAGACTTCCCATTGGAGCAGGTTTCTACACCGATGTTGAATCTAGCTCAGGTTCAAGAAGCCTTTGCTCAAGGGACTAGCTATAAGATCACGCATCCAGTCAAGGGCGATGATAATTACTATATCATCTTTACTTCTGGTACAACTGGTAAGCCTAAGGGAGTGCAGATTTCACATGATAACCTCCTCAGCTTTACCAATTGGATGATTACGGACAAGGAATTTGCGACGCCAAGTCGTCCGCAAATGCTGGCTCAGCCACCTTATTCTTTTGACTTGTCTGTCATGTACTGGGCACCGACCTTGGCATTAGGTGGTACGCTCTTCGCTCTTCCTTCAGCTATTACTCAGGACTTTAAGCAACTCTTTGCGACCATCTTTTCATTGCCAATCGCTATCTGGACATCAACGCCTTCTTTTGCGGATATGGCCATGTTGTCAGAAGACTTTAATAGTGAGAAAATGCCTGGAATCACGCATTTCTACTTTGATGGCGAAGAATTGACGGTCAAAACGGCTCAAAAACTGCGTGAGCGTTTCCCAAATGCCCGTATTATAAATGCCTACGGCCCAACAGAAGCGACAGTAGCCCTGTCAGCTGTTGCTGTGACAGACGAGATGCTAGCGACTCTAAAACGCCTACCAATCGGCTATACCAAGGCTGATTCTCCAACCTTTATCATTGACGAGGAAGGCAATAAATTGCCAAATGGCGAACAGGGAGAAATCATTGTTTCTGGACCAGCCGTTTCAAAAGGTTATATGAACAATCCTGAAAAAACGGCAGAAGCCTTCTTTGAGTTTGAAGGGCTGCCAGCCTACCATACAGGAGATGTGGGAACTATGACAGATGAAGGCTTGCTTCTCTACGGCGGACGCATGGACTTCCAGATTAAGTTCAACGGTTACCGCATTGAGTTAGAAGATGTCTCTCAAAACCTCAATAAGTCTCGCTTTATCGAGTCTGCTGTAGCTGTGCCACGTTATAATAAAGACCACAAGGTGCAAAATCTATTGGCTTATGTCATCTTGAAAGACGGTGTTCGTGAGCAGTTTGAGCGAGATATTGATATTACCAAGGCTATCAAGGAAGATTTAACAGATATCATGATGTCCTACATGATGCCATCTAAATTCCTTTATCGAGACAGTTTGCCACTGACTCCAAATGGAAAAATTGACATCAAAGGATTGATTAACGAGGTGAATAAGAGATGATGGAGTTCTTTCAACAGCTTCCTCATTTAGAGCCATATGGGAATCCTCAGTATTTTGTCTATGTGATTGCTGCAACCTTGCCTATCTTTATCGGTCTCTTTTTCAAGAAACGCTTTGCCTGGTATGAAGTACTGGTTAGTCTCTTCTTTGTCGTCACCATGTTGGTAGGTGGGAAGACTAATCAGTTGGTTGCTTTGGGTACTTACCTTTGCTGGGAAATATTGCTCGTACTCTTCTACAAGCATTATCGAAAAAGTAAGGATGGCAAGTGGGTCTTCTACCTAGTTAGTTTTCTGTCCCTCCTTCCGATTATCTTTGTCAAGGTGCAGCCAGCTGTCAATGGAACGCAGTCTTTGCTGGGATTTTTGGGAATTTCTTATCTGACCTTTCGTTCGGTTGGGATTATCATCGAACTGAGAGATGGAGTGATTAAGGATTTTACCCTCTGGGAATTCCTCCGTTTTCTTCTCTTCATGCCGACTTTTTCAAGTGGCCCAATCGATCGCTTTAAGCGATTTAATGAAAATTATCAGACCATTCCTGAGCGGGATGAGTTGATGGATATGCTGGATGAATCTGTTCGCTATATCATGTGGGGATTTTTGTACAAGTTTATCCTAGCTCATGTTTTAGGAGAAACTTTACTCCCTCCTCTGAAGAATCTAGCCTTGCAGTCAGGTGGTTTCTTTAACCACTATGCCTTGGCAGTCATGTATACCTTTGGTCTGGAGCTCTTCTTTGACTTTGCAGGGTACTCTATGTTTGCCTTGGCTATCTCAAACTTAATGGGAATCCGTAGCCCCATCAACTTTAACAAGCCCTTTTTATCAAGGGATTTGAAGGAGTTTTGGAATCGTTGGCACATGAGTCTATCTTTCTGGTTCCGTGACTTTGTCTTTATGCGAATGGTGATGGTGTTAACCAGAAAGAAGGTCTTTAAGAATCGCAATATAACCTCAAGTGTGGCCTACATTGTCAATATGCTGATTATGGGATTTTGGCACGGTGTGACCTGGTACTACATCGCCTATGGACTCTTTCATGGGATTGGACTGGTCATCAATGACGCTTGGGTTCGTAAGAAAAAAACACTCAATAAGGAACGGAAAAAAGCAGGGAAGCCTGCTCTACCTGAGAATCGTTGGATTCAGTTGCTTGGCATGGTTATCACCTTCCATGTCGTCATGCTGTCATTCTTAATCTTTTCTGGATTTTTGAATGATTTATGGTTTAAAAAATAAAGGAAATAAAATATGGATATCAAATCAGAAGTTATCGAAATTATTGATGAGTTGTTTATGGAAGATGTTTCTGACATGATGGATGAAGATCTTTTTGATGCAGGTGTCTTGGATAGTATGGGAACGGTTGAGTTGATTGTGGAGATTGAGAACCGTTTTGACATTCGTGTCCCTGTAACAGAGTTTGGTCGCGATGACTGGAATACAGCTAATAAAATCATAGCTGGTATTGTGGAGCTACAAAATGCTTAAACGCTTATGGATGATCTTCGGACCGGTCTTGATAGCTGGTTTGTTGGTTTGTCTGCTTATCTTTTTCTATCCTGCTGAGATGAATCATGATCTGGGAGCTGAAAAGCGTTCGGCGGTGGCTACTACTATCGATAGTTTTAAGGAGCGAAGTCAAAAGGTCAGAGCCCTATCTGATCCAAATATGCGTTTTGTTCCCTTCTTTGGCTCTAGTGAATGGCTTCGTTTTGACGGTGCCCATCCTGCGGTATTGGCTGAGAAATACAACCGCTCTTATCGCCCCTATCTTTTAGGACAGAGGGGAGCTGCCTCGCTCAATCAGTATTTTGGGATGCAACAGATGTTGCCACAACTGGAGAATAAACAAGTTGTATATGTTATCTCGCCCCAGTGGTTTAGTAAAAATGGCTATGAGCCAGCAGCTTTTCAGCAGTATTTTAATGGAGACCAGTTGACCAGTTTTCTGGAACATCAATCTGGAGACCAGGCTAGTCAATATGCAGCGACTCGCTTACTGCAGCAGTTCCCAACCGTAGCTATGAAGAATATGGTTCAGAAGTTGGCAAGTAAAGAAGAATTGTCGTCTGCAGACAATGAAATGATTGAATTATTGGCTCGGTTTAATGAACGCCAAGCTTCCTTTTTTGGTCAGTTTTCAGTTAGAGGCTATGTCAATTATGATAAGCATGTAGTTAAGTATTTAAAGACCTTGCCAGACCAGTTTTCTTATCAAGCTATAGAAGATGTCGTTAAAGCAGATGCTGAAAAGAATACTTCCAATAATGATCTGGGAATGGAAAATTATTTCTATAATACGCAGATTAAGAAGGATTTGAAGAAATTAAAGGATTCTCAGAAAAACTTTACCTACCTCAAGTCGCCAGAATATAATGACTTGCAGTTGGTGTTAACCCAGTTTTCTAAATCCAAGGTAAACCCGATTTTTATCATTCCACCTGTTAATAAAAAATGGATGGACTATGCTGGTTTACGAGAAGATATGTACCAACAAACGGTGCAGAAGATTCGCTACCAGTTAGAAAGTCAAGGGTTTACCAATATAGCAGATTTTTCTAAGGACGGTGGGGAAGCTTTCTTTATGAAGGACACCATTCACCTTGGTTGGTTGGGTTGGTTGGCATTTGACAAAGCCGTTGATCCTTTCCTATCCAATCCCACCCCAGCTCCGACTTACCATCTGAATGAGCGCTTTTTCAGTAAAGATTGGGCGACTTATGATGGAGATGTCAAGGAATTTCAATAGACGAATATAGAAGTGACTCTAGAAATTGGATTGCGTATCTGACTTCTAGAGTTTTTTATTTCAAATTTTTAGTTTATCTTACATCATTCTAAATATAAAAGAATTATCAGAAACTAGAAATTTAAGATTTATTGGAGTTGTATATCTAGTATTTACTTGGCTTTTCTTATGTTGGATAGAGGTCAGATTATATGCTATAATTTTAGGTAAGAGATGTTTAAATCCAAATGAATGAATTGGTAAGAATTTTATAAGGAGTTAAATTTGAAAAATATAATCTTTTGCACATCTCCGTTTCAAGTGTTAGTTGCTAAAGAAGTAGCTAAAGTTGTCTCGGAAAATTTTATCGGGATTTATTTAAAAATGTCAGATGATAAGCGACAGTCTATTTATGCTAAGAAGATGCAAGATTTTTGTGAGGAAGTTTTTGTACTTGAGGGAAGAAATATTCTGGAAAAGGTGCATACTTTTTTACGAGATAAAGAAATCAAAAAATTATATTTAGCTAGTTTAGATAATCCTATTGCTCTCAATATTTTTAATCCTGATAGCATGAATTTGTATACTTTTGATGATGGTAGTACTTCAGTTGTTCCGCTTAATATGTATACGCAAAATCTAGATAGGCTTATAGAACATACAAATTTCACCTTGAGTGATATCATGTCTTATTCAAAGAAACATTATACAGTATTTAAAGAGTGCATTCTTTTCCCGAAAGAAAAGCAGGAAATCTTGAACTTTTCGACAGAGCCTAAAGGGTTCCAGAGAGCTAAAAATGGCAAGAAGATTACTGTGTTTCTAGGTCAAGCGCTCGGATCTCCTTTTGATTTGGGAGATATTGAACTAAGCAAGCGATTGACAGGAAAAATACTATCTGGGCTCGATTCTGTCAGATACTATCCTCATCCGAGAGTAGGATTAGATTTAAACACAGCTGACAAAGTGGAATCTGATTTGTGTTTTGAAGAAGAAATCTATCTTTTGTTAGAAAAGTATGAGTTTGTTGATGTACATGGCTTTTATTCAACTTCTCTTTTGTTGATAAAAGATATCGAAGGTGTCTCTGTGCATGGCTATCGTACCTTCTTAACAACACATGAATCAGATGCCTTTGCAAGGTTAGGTGTTCCTTATCACACTTTATCCCTATCTGATACTTGTATTGATATTATTATGCCAGTCTATAATGGGGCAACGACCGTCGGTCAGACTATTGACTCTATTTTAAATCAAACTCATGAAAATTTTCGATTATTCATTATCGATGATGGTTCGACAGATCATACTGAGGAGGTTTGTCAAGCTTATCTAGCGGACCAACGTATCCAGTATGTGAAAAACAGCCATCATGGGATTTCAAAAAGTTTGAATGATGGGGTAAGGATATCCCAAACGGATTATGTGGCAAGGCAAGATTCAGATGATATTTGGATGCCTTGGCATCTAGATCTTCTATTGCATGAATTGGAAACGAATCCTCAATTGGATATTATTGGAGCTAAAGTCATTGTAGAGGAAGATGAGATAACGAATAAAATAAAGCGAAATAATTATAATCATTTATTTGGAGAACAGTTATGGCTAGAGCTTGCCTATAGAAATGTATTTAATCATTCAACAGTTATTTTTAAGCGTGCCGCCTATGAGGAAGCAGGGGGGTATGATGAGCACTGTGATGGGTTTGAAGACTGGCATTTGTGGTCTCGTATGGTGACAAAGGATAATGCCTTGGTTTTAAATATCGTGACGACCTGTTATCGTCTGTCAGAGAGACATAAACGAGGTATGGCCTTCCGTGCAAGATTGGCTAGAAGTCGTGGTTTGAGATTAGAAGATGTTTTAGAATAGATAATGGTGAAAGTATTTACAATCAAAGAAGGAGTTCCTGTAAGCTCTTATGGTTTTGAAAGAAGTCAATTGGCTCGTCAAGAAATTTTTAAAAGTTTGCAAGTAGAACAAGAGCTTGTTTTAACAAATTTAGAAAATTTTGTTCCAAATTTTGTGGAAACACTAGAAAATCTCGGATTTGAGAATTTTTATCATGTGATTTTTGAACAATCTGACTTGGCTAGAAACAAACCGAGTGTCAAAAAAGATTTTTTAGATGAATTAAAGGATGTCCATAAAATAGAGTACACGAAAGAAGGATATGTAGGTCTTGTTTACTATCAAGCAGGATATGTTGAATGTTACACCTCTCAACTACTCTATCGCTATGATTATCTAGAGAAACAGTTTACTCTTTACGATAGTAAAGGAGAACTACTGAAGGGTGATGTGAGAGAAAATTATCACCGCTATCACAATCTAAGGAGTGGTGAGACCTATACTCAATGGCAATTGGTGAATCTTTATTTGGCAGAACATTCAAGTCAAGAAGATAGATTTGTCATTGATATGATTAATGAGTATCCACTGCAGTTAAGGAAATTTTTCCAAAATACGGGAAGAAAGCTATTTGCTTATACTCATTATAATATTCTCGATCCTATGATGAAGTTTGTGTTACAAACTTGGTGTAGGAATATAGTAGCTAGTCCTGTTTTAGAGCAGATGTTAGGTAAAGAGAAGGTTCAGTTTTTACCCCCAATGTTTGTGGATAGAGTTTTGGAAAAAGAATATACAAGAGTCACCGATTGGTGTATTGTTGGGAATATGACCTTTATTAAACGTTGTGCATGGGCAATTGAGGCTTTTAGGCAAGTTCCTGATAGCCAGTTAACAATTTATGGGAATTTACCTGATGGCTATAAAAAAGAAGATTTACCGCCTAATGTGCATTATGCAGGTTTTCTGGAAAAAGTTCCTTATGAAAAGCACCAAGGTTATATCTCTTGCTCAATGAGTGAATGTTTTGCGAATGCGGCTGTGGAAGCTTCTTCTATGGGCTTGGTTTGCCTCTTGTCAGATACAGATTTGGCACATAGATATTATGCGAGTAGAGATATAAATATTAAACGATTTAAAGATGTTGGAGAATTAATTATCTTAGTGAAGGCTCATCAAAAAGAAGGAGATTATCCCTCTTCAACATTCTCAAAAGACTATCAAAAATTTGATATTTTAGAGTTATATAAGCGTGTATTATTCATATAAAGTGATATAATAGATAGTATGATTATGGAAACAGTTTCATAATTCATAGTTTGGTACTTAATAGTATTCAGGTCTTAATTTTAGGAAGGTGCAGTTTTATGTTTGCAAAAGATAAGCGAGAGAAATTTTCTCTTCGTAAGTACAAAGATGGTCGAACTGATTCTAAGTTAATCGGGGCAACGATTTTGGCCACAGGTGTGGCTTTAGCTGTTGGTGCAAGTCCAGTAGCTGCTGCTGTTACATCTAATGGTGGTGATAGTGTAACTTTAGTGAGTGATACATCGAAAGTAGCTTCGACAGAAGCCACAACGTTTACTGATGACAGTGATGCGTCTAAAACTGTAAAAGTTGATGCGGTATTAGCTAAAGATACGCCAGAACCAACAAAAGCCAACAACCATACAGGTGATGCTGATGGAAGTGATGTATTAAACTTTAAATCAGAGGCAACGGTTAATTACAAGCTTGATTCTGATAAATCAGACTTAAAACCTGCAGAAACAGTAAAGACAGGAGAAGGTTCAGTTACAACTCCTTACGATAAAAAAGGTCTTTCTTACGACACAGATGGAAAAGACTACCGTGAATCAACTGTTACTAAAACAGGTGACGCTGTTACAGAAGCTACTGGTAAAAAAGATACAGTAGAAGCCAACAACAAAGTTTACGAATACGTACGTTCTGAAGTCGAAAATGCGGATAAAGCAACTTATGACAAAACAAACTTCAACAACATCGAAGCAAGAGTATCGCCAGAAGGAATGCACAATAAGCTAGGTGAGATTGACTATACTAAAACAAAAGGGAAAGTCTATCTAGTAGAAGAAACAGCTGACGGGCAATACGGTAAGTATGTTGTAGCTGAAAATGGAGTATCTAGTGACGAGGATGCTGCAACTCAGTGGAAAAACGGTCAAGCAGATGCCAAAGAATTTACGAAAGAAAACGTAACGCTAGAAGAAGGGGATACAGTTCTTGTTCTTGATAAAGATACGTACGCTATTGGAGCAGGTAAAGAAGTTAAGGTAACTAAAAAAGGTATTGTTACTTATGAAACTGTTAATTCACGTACAGATACGTACGTTTTAGCTAAAAATGACTACAATTCTTATCGTACAGAAGATTATTCTAATGATGTAGGCGACTATGCTAAGTATAGAAGACCAGGTGCGGATGGGATTTTTGGAACAGCTGATGATATTGTTGAAGCACCGCGCTCGAATCCAACCTATGGGTTTGCGGGAATTGAAAACTTCAATGGACCACATGTCTATAATCCAGAAACAAGAGAAGAATACGCTCCAGGAAAAATAGATGCAGCCCACTCTTCATTAAAAGATGTTTTGAAAAACTATGCCCTAGCTAATTACAAAGCCTTAGATTATTTAGAAAAAGTGGCTGTAGGAGAAGAGAACAAGGCGAAAGTCCAAGCAGCTAGAACACGTTTGGATAATCATCTGAAAGAATTAGAAGATAAAATCCAAGATGGAACGGTTGAAATTGGATTATTAGAAAAGAAATCTGGAACTACTGGAACTCTTGTAGAGCATGCTCCGCTTGATGATAATTTATTCCCACAAGAGACAAAGTTAAGTGAGTATTTAAAATTTTTACCTGATGCATTAGGTCGTTTAAGTTTCACAAATGTAACTTCAAAAACAGAGGATACAGCTGGAGTACATAAAAAAATCACAACAACAACAGAGTATTCTTTTGAACCAGAATATTCTGATGCTAATATTCAAGGACATAGTGAAGTTGTTACAGAGGAATATCCTATTTATAATGGCATACCTGAAGTAGATTTTACTGAAGATCCTAAGACAGAAGAAAAAACTACAAGCACAATACTCAAAAAAGGAACCATTACAATCTCTCAAGACGGTAAGATTACAGTATCAGGAGATAGCACAGTCGATGATGATTTTAATACAGCTGCCACATCAATTGGAAACAATAAATATATCATCGATCGTGAAGTAGGAACAAGAACGCAAGTAACGACAACCCCTACAACAGAGTACAATACAAAAGAAATCATCACACCAGTACGTGCTTACAAAGTAATGGGTGAAGCAAAACCAGTAGTTACACATTACTACAACTTGAAGATTACAAAAGAAGAAGCGGGAGAAGCAACAGCTACTAAACAAGGTAGTGTCGTTATCAAGTATGTAACAACTGATGGAAAACAATTAAAATCAGAAACTGACAAAGATAATGTAACGCTTGAAACAAAAACTATCGTAAGCCTATATTCTGGTGAAACAAAAGTAGATGAACGTACTGATGTTAAACCAGTTGAACAAAACTACGACACAACTCCAAAACAATATCCAACCTTAGTAGATGCGGATACTGGATTCACATACGAGTATGTAGGTCTAAAACAAGGTTCTCCAGCTGCTAGTGGTAAAGTCGTGGAAGGAACTACAGAAGTTGTTTACGAATACCGTCTAGTAAGTGAAGAAGAGAAAACCCCGTCTAAATCAGAAGTTACAAAAACAGGTTCTGTTGATGTGAAACACGTTGTGATCAACGAAGATGGAACGTTAAAAACATTAAAAGAAACAGAAGTGGTGAAAAACAATGTTCCTTTAGAGTATGAAGATACGTACGTAACTTACTCAAAAGGTGTAAAAGTATCTGAACGTAAAGAAAAACGCGCAGTTACTGAAAAATACGACACTACTGATAAACAATACCCAACGCTAAAAGATGAAGCTACAGGGTTAGTCTATAAATATGTAGGACCAACATCTGACTCAGCTCCAGCAACAGGAGACGTAACTGAAGGTGAAAAACACGTTATCTACAGCTATGTGTTAGATAAAAAAGAAGATGCAACTCCGACTGTAACTGAAGCTAAAGGTTCAGTAGTTGTTAAGTACGTTGATGCTGATGGTAATGAAATCAAAGATTCTGCGAATGTAGTGACGGATGCAGTTGTTAAAACAACGAAAACATACGCTACTAAGTCAGGAGAGGTTGTACTTTCAACACGTGATGAAGTAACAGAAAATGATGTAAACTACAATACTGTTGAAAAGAAAGTTGATACAATCACTAAAGATGGTAAGAAATATGTCTTCCGTGGAGTGTATGAAGTTTCTGATAAGTATAACAACGTATTAGAAGAAACAGGTAAGGTGAAAGAAGGAACTACAACAGTTGTATACCAATACGATTACGTTATTCCAGTAGATCCAACTAAGCCTAATGAAGGTGATAATAATCCTCCAAAACCAGAGGATAAGATTCCTAATGACCCACAAAACCGTTCATACAAAGACTTAGGTCTCTTAAAAGAAGTCAAACGTGATATCACTTATGTTTACGAAAATGGACCAAAAGCAGGCCAAGAAGCTAGTGCACCTGTTAACCAAAATGCACGCTTCACAAGAACTGCAGAGATCAACAGTAGAACTGGTGAAGTGGTCTACACAAGTGAGTGGACAAAAGAACAAAAACTTGCAGAAGTAGTATCACCAAAAATCGATAAATATGCAGTTGATAAAGAAAAAGTAGCAGAATTACCTGTAACACACGAATCTAGTGATAGTAGTGAAGTTGTTAAATATCGTGAAAATCCCGAAATTATCGAACATGATGAAGCAAAAGATAAAAAAGGATCTGTAGTTGTTAAGTATGTTGATGGTCAAGGAAATGAAATCGGTGAAGCGGTAACTGTTAAAGATAATGTTATTGTTGAAAAAGCAATGACAAAAGTTTACGCAGATCGTGAAGAGACTACATATACAGCAACAAATGAAGAATACAGCACTGTAGCAAACCGTAAAGATGTTATCGAAGCTAATGGTAAGAAATACAAATACAGTGGTGTATATGAAGTTTCTGATAAATACAACAATGTATTAGAAGAAACAGGTAGGGTGAAAGAAGGGACTACGACAGTTGTATACCAATATGACTACATTATTCCAGTAGATCCAACGAAGCCTAACAATGGAGAACAAAATCCTCCAAAACCAGAGGATAAAATTCCTAACGATCCAAAAGGTCGTACCTACAAAGATCTAGGTCTACTAACAGAAGTGAAACGTAACATTACTTATGTTTATGAAAATGGACCAAAAGCAGGTCAGGAAGCAAGTGCGCCAGTTGAACAAACTGCTCGCTTTACAAGAACTGCAGAAATCAACAGTAGAACAGGTGAAGTAGTATACACAAGCGAGTGGACTAAAGAACAAAAACTTGCTGAAGTAGCATCGCCAGAAATCAAAGATTACACTGTGGATAAAGCTAAGGTAGATGAATTAGCTGTGACACATGAATCTAAAGATTCAGCGGTTGTTGTTAAGTATTCTCAAAATAAACCAAACAGTGTACGTGATTACGCAAAAGACAAAAAAGGAACAGTTATCGTTAAATTCGTAGATATTAATGAAAACTTCCTTGCGGATGATGTAGTAGCTAAGAACAATGTCATTGTAGCTGAAGCGACAACTATAACTACTGGTGATAAAGAAGAAACGACTTACAAAGCTACAGGAGAAGAGTATGCTGTGACAGCTCCTGAGACTATCGAGGTAGATGGAGTAACATTCAAACTTAAACGTGTTTTTCCAGCTGGTGATAAATTCAAAAATACTGTAGAGGAAAAAGGTTTAGTTAAAGAAGGAGTAACTACAATTGTTTACCAATATGTAATGCAAATTGATGCTCCAAAAGTTGAAGTGCCAGAATTTGAAGGTGGAGTAGTTCCGTTAGATCCGCCAACTGTGGAGATTCCAGAGCTGAAGATTCCTGAAGAACCAAAACCTCAGCCAACTCCGACTCCAACTCCAGAGCCAAATCCAGCTCCTGCACCTACACCACAACCAACTCCAACACCTCAAAGAAACGAGACTCCAAAACCACCTGTACCTGTGGCAGAAGATTCGGAAACACCGGAAGTTTCGAACAAACCAGTACCTTCAAATTACAATCCAGATGGAAACACTTACCCAGCTCCATCAACTGAGGTAACTCAATTGCCAAATACTGGTACGGAATCGAACGCAGCCTTGGCAGCATTTGGATTTGTTGGAATGTTGAGTGGTTTAAGTATCGTTCTTCGTAAGAAGGATAGTGAGTAAAATTTTAACGATCCTCTAGCTATAAATAGCTAGACCTCTTGAGTGAGGTAAGGTATGTATTTGGAGAAGACTTAGGTCTTCTCCATTTTATATATAATTAGAAGAAAAAGAGTTGTATTTTCAACAATAGATTCAGATACCGGACGACTTATGATGGTAATATAAAGGAATTTCGATTGGAAAATGAAAGAAGAGTTCAAGAATGAAACTGGTTTTCACGTTTTTTCTTGACTCTTTTTTTGGTTGTGATATAATTAACCAGTAAATAAAATTTCAAAGAATAGTATTTTTCTCTTAAAAAAGAGAAGTCCAAAAGGAAAGGAGTCAGATATGAGACAGCTAGCGAAGGATATCGATGCTTTTTTGAATGAGGTGATTTTGCAGGCAGAAAATCAGCATGAAATCCTAATAGGTCATTGTACTAGCGAGGTGGCCCTGACCAATACTCAGGAGCACATTCTTATGCTCTTGTCAGAGGAATCTTTAACAAATTCAGAATTGGCGCGTCGCCTCAATGTCAGTCAGGCAGCAGTTACCAAGGCCATTAAGTCTTTGGTCAAGGAAGGGATGTTGGAAACATCTAAAGATCCTAAGGATGCGCGTGTGATTTTTTATCAGTTGACTGATTTGGCTCGTCCAATCGCTGAGGAGCACCATCATCACCATGAGCATACACTTTTAACCTATGAACAAGTGGCAACTCAGTTTACTCCAAATGAACAAAAAGTGATTCAGCGGTTTTTGACTGCTTTAGTAGGAGAAATCAAATAATGAGATACATTACGGTAGAGGATTTATCCTTCTATTATGATAAGGAGCCCGTTCTTGAACATATCAATTATAGTGTTGATAGTGGGGAATTTGTTACCTTGACAGGGGAAAATGGAGCAGCTAAGACGACACTGATTAAGGCCAGTCTTGGAATCCTCCAGCCACGCATTGGAAAGGTGACCATTTCAAAGACAAATACGCAGGGTAAGAAATTGAGAATAGCTTACCTTCCTCAACAGATTGCCAGTTTTAACGCTGGTTTTCCAAGTACGGTTTATGAATTTGTCAAGTCGGGTCGCTATCCGCGAAAAGGCTGGTTCCGTCGTTTGAATGCTCATGATGAGGAGCATATCAAGGCTAGTCTGGACTCAGTTGGAATGTGGGAACACCGAGACAAACGCTTGGGGTCTCTATCTGGAGGACAAAAGCAGCGAGCGGTGATCGCGCGTATGTTTGCTTCGGATCCAGATGTGTTTATCCTAGATGAGCCGACAACGGGGATGGATGCAGGAAGTAAAAACGAATTTTACGAACTCATGCACCACAGCGCCCATCATCATGGCAAGGCTGTTTTGATGATTACCCATGACCCTGAAGAAGTTAAGGACTATGCGGACCGCAATATTCATCTAGTCCGTAACCAAGACTCGCCATGGCGTTGTTTCAACGTTCATGAGAATGATCAGGAGGTGGGCCATGCTTAGTTTGTTATCTTATGACTTTATGCAACGTGCCTTTCTGGCCGTTATTGCCATGAGTCTTTTCTCGCCAGTATTGGGGACCTTCCTTATCTTGCGCCGTCAGAGTTTGATGAGTGATACCCTCAGCCACGTCTCACTTTCAGGTGTAGCCTTTGGTCTGGTACTAGGGATTTCTCCGACTATTTCCACTATTGCTATTGTCTTGATTGCGGCGGTCTTTCTGGAGTATCTCCGTACGGTTTACAAGAGCTTTATGGAAATCGGGACAGCTATCCTCATGTCAACGGGTCTGGCTGTTTCTCTGATTGTCATGAGCAAGGGTAAAAGCTCGAGTTCTATGAGTTTGGACCAGTATCTTTTTGGTTCAATCGTGACTATCAGCGAAGAGCAGGTTATTTCCCTCTTTGTCATTGCGGCGGTTGTTTTGATTTTGACCTTCCTCTTCCTTCGTCCGATGTACATTTTGACCTTTGATGAGGATACGGCCTTTGTGGATGGCTTGCCAGTTCGTACCATGTCCATTCTTTTTAACATGGTGACGGGGGTGGCCATTGCCCTTATGATTCCAGCTGCGGGAGCTCTTCTGGTATCGACCATTATGGTCTTGCCAGCCAGTATTGCCCTGCGTCTCGGGAAAAACTTTAAATCGGTTATGCTGCTTGCCAGTGCTATTGGATTTTTGGGAATGGTAGCAGGACTTTACATTTCCTACTATGCAGAAACACCTGCAAGTGCAAGTATTACCATTATTTTTGTAACTGTCTTTTTACTTATTAGTTTAGTAAGACGTTTTATCAAATAGGAGACTAACGTGAAAAAAATTAGCTTATTGTTCGCCAGTCTATGTGCCTTGTTTTTAGTGGCTTGTTCCAATCAAAAGCAGGCAGATGGCAAACTAAATATTGTGACAACCTTTTACCCTGTCTATGAATTTACCAAGCAAGTCGCAGGAGATACTGCTAATGTAGAACTCCTCATCGGTGCTGGTACAGAACCCCATGAATATGAACCGTCTGCCAAGGCAGTTGCCAAAATCCAAGACGCAGATACCTTCGTTTATGAAAATGAAAACATGGAAACATGGGTCCCTAAATTGCTAGATACTTTGGATAAGAAAAAGGTCAAAACCATCAAGGCGACAGGCGATATGTTGCTTTTGCCAGGTGGTGAGGAAGAAGAGGGAGACCATGACCATGGAGAAGAAGGCCATCACCATGAGTACGATCCCCATGTTTGGTTATCACCAGTTCGTGCCGTTAAACTTGTAGAGCACATCCGTGATAGCTTGTCAGCAGATTATCCTGATAAAAAAGAGACCTTTGAAAAGAATGCTGCTGCCTATATCGAAAAATTGCAAGCCTTGGATAAGGCTTATGCAGAAGGCTTGTCTCAAGCCAAACAAAAGAGCTTTGTGACTCAACACGCAGCCTTTAACTATCTTGCCTTGGACTATGGACTCAAACAAGTCGCAATCTCAGGTCTCTCTCCAGATGCAGAACCATCAGCTGCTCGTCTGGCAGAATTGACAGAGTACGTCAAGAAAAATAAAATTGCCTATATCTACTTTGAAGAAAATGCTTCACAAGCACTTGCTAACACACTTTCAAAAGAAGCAGGTGTCAAAACAGATGTCCTCAATCCTTTAGAAAGTCTGACAGAAGAGGATACCAAGGCTGGCGAAAACTACATCTCCGTTATGGAGAAAAACCTCAAGGCTCTGAAACAAACAACGGACCAAGAAGGCCCAGCAATTGAGCCTGAAAAGGCAGAGGATACCAAGACAGTTCAAAATGGTTACTTCGAGGATGCAGACGTCAAGGACCGCACCTTGAGTGACTATGTAGGTAACTGGCAATCAGTTTATCCTTTCCTTGAAGATGGTACGTTTGACCAAGTCTTTGACTACAAGTCTAAGTTGACTGGTAAGATGACTCAGGCTGAGTACAAGGCTTACTATACAAAAGGCTATCAGACAGATGTCACTAAGATCAACATTTCTGATAATACTATGGAATTTGTTCAAGGTGGACAAAGTAAGAAATTCACCTACAAGTATGTTGGTAAGAAAATCTTGACTTACAAGAAAGGCAATCGTGGCGTGCGCTTCCTCTTTGAAGCCACAGATGCAGACGCTGGACAGTTCAAGTATGTTCAGTTTAGTGACCACAATATCGCCCCAGTTAAGGCAGAACATTTCCATATCTTCTTTGGAGGCACAAGCCAAGAAGCCCTCTTTGAAGAAATGGATAACTGGCCAACCTACTACCCAGATAACCTATCTGGCCAAGAAATCGCTCAAGAAATGTTGGCGCATTGATGAGAATCAAAGGATAGCTTTGTATGAGGCTATCTTTTTAGTTACAAAATAGATGGTTAACATTTTATTTTTAAAAATCGCAGTTAAAACTGCACAGCCTTCTTTAAATGTGCTATAATACAGGAAAAATAATGATGGAGGTCACGATAATGGCAACATTTTTGATGATTTTTGTGGTGGTTTGTGTGCTCCTATTGGTGATAGTCACACTGAGTACAGTTTATGTGGTTCGTCAGCAGTCGGTGGCGATTATTGAACGCTTTGGGAAATACCAAAAGGTTGCCAATAGCGGTATTCATATTCGCTTGCCTTTTGGGATTGACTCGATTGCAGCGCGGATTCAGTTGCGCTTGTTGCAAAGCGATATTGTGGTTGAGACTAAAACCAAGGATAATGTGTTTGTTATGATGAATGTAGCGACTCAGTACCGTGTTAATGAGCAGAGCGTGACAGATGCCTACTATAAACTCATGCGTCCAGAATCTCAGATTAAATCTTATATCGAAGATGCTCTTCGCTCTTCTGTTCCCAAATTAACCTTGGATGAATTGTTTGAGAAAAAAGATGAGATTGCCCTTGAAGTTCAACACCAAGTAGCAGAAGAAATGACTACTTACGGTTATATTATCGTGAAAACCTTGATTACTAAGGTCGAACCAGATGCAGAAGTTAAGCAATCCATGAATGAAATCAATGCGGCGCAACGTAAGCGGGTCGCAGCGCAAGAATTGGCGGAAGCAGACAAGATTAAAATCGTCACTGCAGCTGAAGCAGAAGCAGAAAAAGACCGCCTTCATGGTGTGGGGATTGCCCAACAACGTAAAGCGATTGTGGATGGATTAGCAGAGTCTATCACAGAACTCAAGGAAGCCAATGTTGGTATGACAGAAGAGCAAATCATGTCCATTCTTTTGACCAACCAGTATTTGGATACCTTGAATACCTTTGCCTCTAAAGGCAATCAAACGATCTTTTTACCAAATACGCCAAATGGTGTGGATGATATCCGTACACAAATCTTGTCAGCCCTTCGTGCTGAGAAGAAATAATAGACTAAAGAGCCTGGAGTCAGGCTCTTTTTGTATTACCCTTGTAGCTTTGAGGATTAAAATCCTCCTCCACAAATTATAGAATCTTTTCTGAGTATTTAGGGAGTGATGGAGGAAGTGTTGAAAGCGCTTTTGTTTTGTGATATAGTCAAATTGATAGACTTGTTTAAAGAGGAATGCTTGTATGAGAAGAGAAGAAGTTTTGCGAAATCACTGGTTTTTTAGCCAAGAGGTGGGGAAAGAAGAGGCCTTGGCGCCGGATTTTCATAGAGAAAATTGGCAGGCTATTCAAGTGCCACATGACTGGAGTATTTACAATGATTTTGACCAGTATTCGCCAGCGCAAAATGAGGGTGGTCAGTTAAATGGTGGTCAAGCCTGGTATCGGACACAGTTTTACTTGGAAGAAGATGCCAGTCTTGTATCGGTGCGTTTGTTGTTTGATGGAGTTTACATGAATGCCCAAGTCTATATCAACGGGCAAGTGCTGGGCTATTATCCCAGTGGCTATACGCCCTTTTCTTATGATATCACGCCTTATCTAAGAAATGATGGGACGGCCAACCAGCTTGCGGTTTTTGTGGAAAATCAGCAACCTAGCAGTCGTTGGTACTCTGGTAGCGGTATTTACCGAGAAGTAAAATTATTGATTACAGATTCGGTGCATCTGGATTTATATGGGATTAAGATAGAAAGTCCCAAGCTAAAGGAACAAAGGCAATCTTGGGTGGAAACCCAGCTTGAAAGCAAGGTTTCAAATGATGGGCCTCAGTCCGTGTCGGTGTATTTGGAACAGAGTATCTGGTATGATGGCCAACAGCTGTCAGACTGGCAGGCGACAGACTCTATAGTGATTGAGTCTGGGGACAAACATCATTTCCAACAAGCAATATCAATTTTTCAACCCTTGCTTTGGGATATTGCTTCCCCTCACCTTTACCAATTGAAGACTCGTCTTTACAAAAATGGCATTTTGGTTAATGAAGAAGAAGAGACCTTTGGTTACCGCTATATGGATTGGCAAGCGGATAAGGGTTTCTTTCTAAATGGTCGCTGGTTGAAGATTCATGGGGTTTGTTTGCACCATGACTACGGAGCATTGGGAGCTGTGGAAAACAAGTCAGCTGCTGAGAGATGCTTGCGCCAGATGAAGGAAATGGGGGTCAATGCGATTCGAATCACCCATAATCCAGGCAGTAGCATCTTGCTGGATCTGTCTGCCAAAATGGGCTTACTCATCCAAGAAGAAGCCTTTGATACCTGGTATGGAGGCAAGAAAGAATATGACTATGGTCGCTTTTTTGAGGAAGAAGCGACTCATCCAGAAGCGAAAACAGGCGATTTCTGGTCAGATTATGATTTGCGCACCATGATTGAGCGTGGTAAGAACAATCCAGCGATTTTTATGTGGTCCTTGGGAAATGAAGTCAGTGAAGCAAATGGAGATGCTCATTCATTGAAGACGATCAAACGCTTGCTAGAAAGGGTTAAGGAGGTTGATGATAGCCGTTTTGTGACCATGGGAATGGATCAGTTCCGCTTTGGAGATGGGTCTGGAGGTCATGAAAAGATAGCCAATTTGCTGGATGTGGTGGGCTTGAATTACTCGGAAGATAATATTGATGGGATTCGCAAAAGACATCCCAAGTGGCGACTTTACGGATCTGAAACCTCATCGGCTACAAGGACGCGTGACAGCTATTTTCGCCCAGCTAAGGAATGGGTTGGGGATAATCGCCGCGTGCGGAATTTTGAACAGTCAGACTATGGCAATGATCGAGTTCCTTGGGGGAAGACGGCGACGGCTTCTTGGATAGCAGATAGAAATCGGCTAGACTATGCGGGTCAGTTTATCTGGACAGGAGTGGACTATATCGGTGAGCCGACTCCTTGGCACAATCAAAATGACACGCCTGTAAAGAGTTCCTATTTTGGGATCGTGGATACGGCAGGGATTCCTAAAAATGATTATTATCTCTATCAAAGTCAGTGGTTGGCACTAGATCAGCAGCCTATGGTTCATATCCTGCCCCACTGGAATTGGGAAATCCACAAGAGTTATCAACAAGTTGTGGATAAGTATGGGGATATCCCTGTTCGAGTGTATTCAAATGCTGGTTTTGTAGAGCTATTTCTCAATGGAAAATCTCAAGGTAGGAAGACTTTTCAGGAAAAATGGACTTCAGACGGTCGAAAATACCAAGAGGGAGAGGGTTCTGACCAACTCTATCTCGAATGGCGTTTGCCTTATCAACCAGGAGAATTGCATGCTGTAGCCTATGACCATCAAGGTCAGCTTGTGGCAGAAGATAGGGTAGTGACTGCAGGTAAGCCAGCCAAAATCGGGTTACATGCCGAGAAAACAAAACTGGAACCAGATGGGCAAGACCTCCTCTATCTCTATTTTGATGTATTGGACAAGGATGGAAATTGGGTGCCGAGTGCTTCCAATCAGATTCATTTTAAAATTGAGGGCCCTGCTCGCATTGTAGGTGTGGATAACGGCAGGCAGGCCAGTCGTGAACGTTATCAGGCTCAGAAAAATGGTCGGTTTAAGAGGAAGGCCTTCCATGGCAGAGGTGTACTTTTGGTTCAGAGCTTGGAGCAGGCAGGCCAAGTAAGAGTAAAGGCCAGTGCCAGAGGGCTAGAGACAGCAAGTTTTGATCTCTTAGTGGGAGAGGCTTTTGATTGCCAGCCAGTGAAAAATCAGCGCTTATTTGAGATTCGAGTGGATAAGCAGGCCGGATTACAAGAAGGGGATTCCCCAGCTATTGGACTTTATCCACAAACTGTGGATAACCCTGTGAACAAGGTGGGGAATAGTGAAGTGATTTGGGAGATGAGTGGTAGTGCCCAGGCCATTATAAATCAGGGAGTGCTTCATTGTTTGTCTGCTGGCGACTTGGCTATCCGAGCCATGTATCAAGGCAAAACCTATCAAACTCATTTGCAGGTCGCAGAAAATACCTCACTAGGGCAGGCAGTTTCTGCACGACCACTTCGCTTGTATACAGCTAAGGGAACTTATCCACAGCTGCCATCTTCAGTTTTGGTGGACTATGAGCTCGGGGGTGCAAAACGAGTCAAGGTTGTTTGGGAGGCAATATCCGAAGAAGATATGGCAAGCTTTCATGAGTTTACGGTATCTGGTCAGCTAGAGGGTTTGGATTTAAAGGCTTCTGCTCAGGTTTGTGTCCAAGGGATTTCCGCTATTGAACCTGAAAGGGTTTGGACGCTTGTCAAGGAAGTCCCACATTTACCAGACCGAGTCAAGCTAGTCTTATCAGATGGCAGACGAGATACAGCCAAGGTTACTTGGGATGAACTCAAGCCTCAAATCTATACTCAGGTAGGAGAATGCGTTCTCACAGGGCAGGTAGCGGGCTGTGAGTTGCCAGCAACAGTCACCATTCATGTGACAGATGCTAGTGTAGATGGTGAAGTCATTTCCAATCAGTGGACAGGGTCCAATCTGCCTCTGGTCTTTGCTTCTCACTCAGAGCCTAATCATTCAGCATCTTACCTCAATGATAAGGTCATTGCTCGGAAGAAATCGACAGCCAATACTTGGATTGCCAAGTCAGAGCAAGCTAGCGTCGGTATTCTGTTTGGAGATGCAGGGATTTTAAAACCGCGATTTGTGGATAACGTGACCTTGTATTATGTCGAAAATCAAGAATACGTGGCGGTGGATCCTACCCATATCGATTATTATGTAGGGAATGAGCCTGCCTTGCCTCGGACTCCAAATCATTTGGATAAGGATTCTCTGCTCAAGCAAGAGGAGAATTGGCGCCCTGTATCAGCTATCCAAAAAGTTTCAAGCGACAAGGCTGAAGAGCTTCGTTTTGAATTTGACAAGGTGGAAACCTATGCCCTTCGTCTTCGATTTGAAGGCTTGGCAAGCCCTCTAGCGTTAACAGAATTGCAAGTACATGACAAAAAAGTAAAGAAAAGTGTAGATAGGAAATAGTATGGTAAGAGAAATAAAACCTCATGGCCCCTTGCCTAGTCAGGCCCAGCTAGCTTATTTAGAGGATGAACTAGCAGCCTTTATCCATTTTGGGCCCAATACCTTTTATGACCAGGAATGGGGGACAGGTCAGGAGGATCCTGAACGCTTTAACCCGACACAGTTAGACGCGCGTGAATGGGTTCGTGTGCTCAAGGAAACGGGCTTTAAAAAGTTGATTTTGGTGGTCAAGCACCACGACGGCTTTGTCCTCTATCCGACAGCTCACACAGATTATTCGGTCAAGGTCAGTCATTGGAGGAATGGAGAGGGGGACTTGCTCCTTGAAGTATCCCAAGCTGCCACAGAGTTTGATATGGATATGGGGGTCTACCTATCGCCTTGGGATGCTCACAGTCCTCTCTATCATGTGGAGCGAGAAGCGGACTATAATGCCTATTATTTGGCTCAGCTGAAGGAAATCTTATCAAATCCTGCCTATGGAAATGAAGGGAAATTTGCTGAGGTCTGGATGGATGGTGCCAGAGGAGAGGGTGCTCAAAAGGTCAATTATGAATTTGAGAAATGGTTTGAAACCATTCGTGACCTGCAGGGCGATTGCTTGATTTTTTCAACAGAAGGCACCAGCATCCGCTGGATTGGCAATGAAAGAGGGTATGCAGGTGATCCATTGTGGCAAAAGGTGAATCCTGACAAACTAGGAACAGAAGCAGAACTGGACTATCTTCAGAACGGAGATCCCTCAGGCACTATTTTTTCAATCGGTGAGGCAGATGTTTCCATCCGGCCAGGTTGGTTTTACCATGAGGACCAGGATCCTAAGTCTCTTGAGGAGTTGGTCGAAATCTATTTTCACTCAGTGGGGAGAGGAACCCCGCTCCTACTTAATATTCCGCCGAATCAAGATGGGCTATTTGATGAAAAGGATATTGAACGACTTTATGAATTTGCGGCCTATCGCAATGAGCTCTATAAAGAAGATTTGGCTCTGGGAGCTAAGGTATCTGGTCCAGCTCTTTCCGCAGACTTTGCTTGTCACCATCTGACAGATGGCCTGGAAAGCAGCTCTTGGGCAAGCGATGCAGACTTGCCCATCCAGTTAGAACTCGACTTAGGATTTCCTAAAACTTTTGATGTCATTGAGTTAAGAGAAGATTTGAAGCTAGGGCAACGAATCGCTGCTTTTCATGTGCAAGTAGAGGTGGATGGCGTCTGGCAAGAATTTGGTACAGGCTTTACAGTTGGTCATAAGCGTCTCCTGCGAGGTCCGCTAGTAGAGGCACAGAAGGTGCGCGTGACGATTACAGAGGCACTATCTATGCCTGTATTGACTAAGATTTCCCTCTATAAAACTCCTAGCTTATCACAAAAAGAAGTTGTTCAGGGACTAGCATTTGCAGAAAAAAGCCTATCTGTGGCAAAAGGAGAGACTCTTCATTTTAGGATTGAACGTAGCGAAAGTAATACTCCTTTGGAGGCTAAGATTTCGATTCAGCCGGGGACAGGTGTCCATGGTGTCGCCTATCAGGACGAAATTCAAGTCCTTCAATTCCAAGCTGGGGAAAGCAAAAAAGATTTGTGTCTACCAACCCTGCACTTTACTGCTGATCAGACTTTGGATTTCTATCTCAATTTGACTGTTGATGGACAGTTGGTTGATCAACTTCAAGTACAAGTTTCATAAAATAAAAGAGCCTTTGCACGATACAAAGGTTCTTTTGTCTACTAGCTAGTGACTTGGTAACCAGCTAAGTGTAAAGGTTAGTTGCTCAGCTTTTAAGAGGTCTTGGTGTTGAATGCTAGATACTGGTGCCTTGTTCAATCGGCATTCTTTTACAAAGTTAAAATGGCTGTGGTTTTGCTCAGCATGAATATCTAGCCATTTATCTTCTTTGGCAAGGTAGACTCGGAGGTGGTCAAAGAGAGGGATTCCGAGGTCATAGCTTGGTTTTCCTGTACAGGTCGGATAAAAACCGAGAGTTGACCAGATGTACCAGGCTGAGAGACTGCCATTGTCTTCATCGCCAGGATAGGCTTCCCAACTTGGGTGAAAAGCTTTCTGACGGAGCGTCTTGATGAGAAGAGCAGTGTAGTCAGGGTAATCGCTGTAACGGAAGAGATAAGGAATGTGGAAGCTTGGCTGGTTGGAAATGGCGAGTTGTCCAAAAGGAGCAGTAGCCATCTCGCTCATTTCGTGAATCTCGTAACCATAGCCTGTTGTCTCAAAGAGGGGAGCCTCCTGACAGGCTTTTAAAAGATAGTTGCTAAAGGCTTCTTTTCCACCCATAAGCTGGATCAAGCCTGGGATATCGTGGAGGACGCCTAAAGTTGCTTGGATGGCAGAGCATTCGGCATAGTCGCGTCCCCAACTATAAGGAGAGAAGTCAGGACGGAAGTTGCCTTGACTATCAAGCGCTCGCATGTAACCTGTCTCAGCGTCAAATAGATGGCGGTAATTTTGTGATGCGGCCTTGTAGGTTTCAGCGATTTCTATTTTCCCTAGTTTTTCAGCACAGCTAGAGATACAAAAGTCACTATAGGCATAGTCTAGGGTGTGGCTGACGCTTTCGTGGTGGTCGGTAGAGAGGTAGCCTAGTTCTTGGTATTGGACTAGTCCGTGACGACCATTGATGCCGAGAGGGTCGGCCTTGCTGGCTGTTTCAAGCATGGCTTGGAGGAGTTCTTCTTCTAGGTCGGGGGCCATGTCCTTGCAGGCGCTATCTGCGATAATACCGTCTAAAAGTGTACCTGGCATCATACCCCGTTCATCTGGAGCCAGCCATTTTGGAAGGAAACCAGTATCGCGGTAGTTATTGAGAAATCCTTCTAAAAAGCGGTGGTAGTGTTCCGGTATGATAAGGGCAAAGAGGGGGAAGGTGGTTCGGAAGGTATCCCAGAAACCATTGTTGTTGAAGAGGACACCAGACTTGACAGTTCCAGTAGCCAGATCCATGTGGATGACTTGTCCTGATTCATCAACCTCATAAAAAGTCTGAGGAAAGAGGAAGAGTCTGTAGAGACAGTGATCAAAGAAGGTTCGGTCAGCTTCTCCTGTCTCTATAATGTCAAAACGATGGAGGAGATTTCCCCAATCTTTTTGTGCACTTGCTTTGCAATTATCGAAGTCTTGTTGAGGTAGATTAAGCAGTGCTTGAGAAGGAGAGATGAAAGAAGTTCCTAGCTGAATTTCAGCATGGCTACTTGCTAAGTCGATTCGCCAGTCTTCGCCTTCTTGGCTGATAGCAAGAATATCTGTATTCATTTGCAAGGTAGTGAACATCGTTAGTGGATTTTTGTTGGTTTCAGTTTTCCCTTCTTGTCGCAGGGCAAGAGTTCGCTTATCTACTTGTTCCACGGTCAGCTTATCTGCTACGTGAAGGTAGAGGGAGAGGGCTTTGCCTTGCTTTTGCTCCAAACGAATAGAAGCACCGTAGCAAGTCGGTGTAAGCTGGCTTTCAATCTGATAGCGCAGGGAGAAAATATTCAGATAATGAGGTTGGAAAGAGGCCTTATCCATATCATAAGAAGACTGGCGGTGAAAGAGACTGTCTCCACTAATCTGGCCTGTGACAGGTGTCAGGAGGAGCCAAGAGTAGTCGCCAATCCAAGGGCTGGGCTGGTGGGTTAATCGAATCCCCTGAAAGATAGGCAGATGCGGATCGAAAAACCAAGATCCTTCCTGGTTACTGGTCTGGGGTACAAAGTAATTCATCCCAAAAGGCACGCCTGTGTATGGCAGGGTATTTCCCCGAGAAAAGGCATGCTTGCTGGCAGTTCCAAAGCGGGTATCGATGGTTTCAAGTAGTGGTTTCATAGTCTTTCCTTTAGCTGTTTTTCTACATTATATCAGAAAAAGAGGGCCTTTAGAAAAGGAGCTTCAAAGATAACTATTTTGTAGAAAAATGACTATCATTTGTGTATGTATTTTCTGTCTCAAAAGCTATATACTGAAAATGAAACTTGTTTGAAAGAGGATACTGCACGATGATTTATTCAAAAGAAATTGTTAGAGAATGGCTAGATGAAGTGGCAGAGCGGGCTAAGGACCATCCAGAGTGGGTGGATGTTTTCGAGCGTTGCTATACAGATACCTTGGACAATACGGTTGAAATCCTAGAAGATGGTTCAACTTTTGTCTTGACTGGGGATATTCCTGCTATGTGGCTTCGAGATTCGACAGCTCAACTCAGACCCTACCTGCATGTGGCTAAAAGAGATGCCCTCCTGCGTCAGACCATTGCAGGTTTGGTCAAGCGTCAGATGACCTTGGTACTCAAGGATCCTTATGCCAATTCCTTCAACATTGAGGAAAACTGGAAGGGTCACCACGAGACAGACCATACCGACCTTAATGGCTGGATTTGGGAACGCAAGTATGAGGTGGACTCGCTTTGCTATCCGTTGCAGTTGGCTTATCTCCTCTGGAAAGAGACTGGTGAGACTAGCCAGTTTGATGAGACTTTTGTCGCAGCGACTAAGGAGATTCTCCATCTTTGGACGGTTGAACAAGACCATAACAACTCTCCTTATCGTTTTGTTCGAGATACGGACCGCAAGGAAGATACCTTGGTAAATGATGGCTTTGGACCTAATTTTGCAGTGACAGGTATGACTTGGTCAGCTTTTCGTCCGAGTGATGACTGCTGCCAGTATAGTTACTTGATTCCGTCAAATATGTTTGTTGTAGTAGTCTTGGGTTATGTGCAAGAAATCTTTGCAGCATTAAACCTAGCTGATAGCCAGAGAATTATTGCTGATGCCAAGCGCCTCCAGTCTGAAATCCAAGAAGGAATCGAAAATTACGCCTACACAAGCAACAGCAAGGGCGAAAAGATTTATGCCTTTGAAGTAGACGGTTTGGGAAATGCTAGCATTATGGATGATCCAAATGTACCAAGTTTGTTGGCTGCGCCTTATCTGGGCTACTGTTCAGTCGATGATGAAGTTTACCAAGCAACTCGCCGTACCATTCTGAGTCCAGAAAATCCTTACTTCTATCAGGGAGAATACGCTAGCGGTCTCGGAAGTTCTCATACCTTCTATCGCTATATCTGGCCAATCGCCCTTTCTATCCAAGGTTTGACAACAAGAGATAAGGCAGAGAAGAAATTCTTGCTGGATCAGCTGGTTGCTTGCGATGGGGGTACAGGTGTTATGCATGAAAGCTTCCACGTGGACGACCCAACTCTCTACTCTCGTGAATGGTTCTCTTGGGCTAACATGATGTTCTGTGAGTTGGTCTTGGATTACTTGGATATCCGCTAAGGAGCTCGCTTTCGCTCAATTGATTCTTGGAAAGAATCACAAATTTACATTTAAAACGTTAAAATTTAAATTTAGAATGAGGTTTTACTTCATGGAAAATGTTGTTGTACATATTATCTCACATAGTCACTGGGACCGTGAGTGGTACTTGCCTTTTGAAAGCCACCGTATGCAGTTGGTGGAATTATTTGACAATCTCTTTGATCTCTTTGAAAATGATCCTGAGTTCAAGAGTTTCCATTTAGATGGACAAACTATTGTCCTTGATGACTACTTGGAGATTCGCCCTGAGAATCGCGACAAAGTCCAACGATATATTGACGAAGGCAAACTTAAAATTGGTCCTTTTTACATCTTGCAAGATGACTACTTGATTTCAAGTGAAGCCAATGTCCGTAATACTCTTATCGGTCAGCAGGAGGCTGCAAAATGGGGCAAATCAACCCAGATTGGTTACTTCCCAGATACCTTTGGAAATATGGGGCAAGCGCCTCAAATCCTTCAAAAATCAGGCATTCACGTGGCCGCTTTTGGTCGTGGTGTGAAGCCGATTGGATTTGATAACCAAGTCCTTGAAGATGAGCAGTTTACTTCCCAGTTTTCAGAAATGTACTGGCAGGGTGCGGACGGAAGTCGTGTCCTCGGGATTCTCTTTGCCAACTGGTACAGTAATGGGAATGAAATCCCAGTTGATAAAGAAGAGGCCTTGACCTTCTGGAAACAAAAACTGGCAGACGTGCGTGACTATGCTTCGACCAACCAGTGGTTGATGATGAACGGTTGTGACCATCAGCCTGTCCAGAAAAATTTGAGTGAAGCCATTCGTGTGGCAAATGAACTCTTCCCAGATGTAACCTTTGTTCATAGTTCTTTTGATGAATATGTCCAAGCCGTGGAAAGTGCCCTACCAGAGCAGTTATCAACGGTTACAGGTGAGTTGACCAGTCAGGAAACAGACGGCTGGTACACACTTGCCAACACTTCTTCATCTCGTATTTATCTCAAACAATCCTTCCAAGAAAATAGCAACCTCCTAGAGCAAGTTGTAGAACCCTTGACGATTATTACTGGGGGACATAACCACAAGGACCAGTTGACCTATGCTTGGAAAACTCTCTTGCAAAATGCGCCGCATGATAGTATCTGTGGCTGTAGCGTGGACGAAGTTCACCGTGAGATGGAGACACGTTTTGCCAAGGTCAACCAAGTAGGAAACTTTGTTAAGAGCAATCTTCTTAACGAATGGAAGGATAAAATCGCTACGTCTAAGGCTCAAAGTGATTATCTCTTTACGGTTATCAATACAGGCTTGCATGACAAGGTTGACACTGTCAGCACAGTGATTGATGTTGCGACTTGTGATTTCAAGGAATTGCACCCAACAGAAGGATACAAGAAGATGGCTGCTCTTATCTTGCCAAGCTACCGTGTGGAGGACTTGGATGGGCGTCCTGTAGAGGCTAAAATCGAAGATCTCGGAGCTAATTTTGAGTACGATTTACCAAAAGATAAGTTCCGCCAAGCTCGTATCGCTCGACAAGTGCGCGTGACCATTCCAGTTCACCTAGCGCCACTTTCTTGGACAACATTCCAATTACTGGAAGGAGAACAAGAACACCGTGACGGTATTTATCAAAACGGAGTGATTGATACGCCATTTGTAACGGTGAGTGTGGATGACAATATCACAGTCTATGACAAGACAACTCACGAAGCCTATGAAGATTTTATCCGCTTCGAAGACCGTGGGGACATCGGAAACGAGTATATCTATTTCCAACCAAAAGGAACAGAGCCAATCTATGCAGAGTTTAAGGGATATGAGGTCTTGGAAAACACAGCTCGCTACGCTAAGATTTTGCTCAAACATGAATTGACAGTGCCTGTCAGTGCCGATGAAAAGCTAGAAGAAGAGCAAAAAGGTATCATCGAGTTTATGAAGCGTGAGGCTGGACGTTCAGAAGAATTGACAAGCATTCCTCTGGAAACTGAGTTGACTATCTTCGTTGATAATCCACAAATCCGTTGCAAGACTCGCTTTACCAACATTGCCAAAGACCATCGTATCCGTCTCTTGGTCAAGACTCATAACACGCGTCCAAGCAATGATTCTGAAAGTATCTATGAGGTGGTGACACGACCAAACAAACCAGCTGCTTCATGGGAAAATCCTGAAAATCCTCAACACCAACAAGCCTTTGTCAGTCTGTATGACGATGAAAAAGGTGTGACTGTATCCAACAAGGGATTGAATGAATACGAAATCCTTGGAGACGACACCATTGCAGTGACTATTTTGCGTGCATCAGGTGAGTTAGGTGACTGGGGTTATTTCCCAACACCAGAAGCACAATGCTTGCGTGAGTTTGAAGTCGAGTTTGCGCTTGAATGCCACCAAGCCCAAGAACGCTTCTCAGCCTATCGTCGTGCTAAAGCCTTGCAGACACCGTTTACCAGCCTTCAGCTTGCTAAACAAGAAGGAAGCGTGGATGCGACTGGTAGCCTCTTGAGCCATTCTGTTCTCAGCATACCGCAAATCTGTCCAACAGCCTTTAAGGTAGCTGAAAATGAAGAAGGCTATGTTCTTCGTTACTACAATATGTGTAGTGAAAATGTACGTGTACCGGAAAGTCAACATCTCTTCCTTGACCTACTTGAACGACCATACCCAGTTCATAGAGGCCTCATTTCACCACAAGAGATTCGTACAGAATTCATCAAAAAAGAAGAAATTTAATTTCAAAAAGTAAACATAAAAAGAAAGGAGGGGCGAAAAGGTAAGAACTAACTGCTGATTCGCCCCTTTTTATGGTAAAAACAATGACCATTGCAACAATTGATATCGGAGGGACTGGGATTAAGTTTGCTAGTCTGACTCCTGATGAGAAAATACTGAATAAGACAAGCATTCCAACGCCTGAAAGTTTGGAGGATTTACTAGCTTGGTTAGACCAGCGCTTGTCAGAGCAGGATTATAGCGGGATTGCTATGAGCGTTCCAGGTGCAGTCAATCAAGAGACAGGTGTGATTGATGGCTTCAGTGCGGTGCCCTACATTCACGGATTTTCTTGGTATGAGGCGCTTAGCTCTTATCAGATTCCTGTCCATCTGGAAAATGATGCCAACTGCGTTGGACTCAGTGAATTACTGGCTCATCCAGAACTTGAAAATGCAGCCTGTGTCGTGATTGGGACAGGGATTGGCGGAGCCATGATTATCAATGGCAGACTTCATCGAGGTCGCCACGGTCTGGGTGGGGAATTTGGCTACATGACAACTCTTGCCCCTGCTGAAAAGCTCAACAACTGGTCGCAACTAGCGTCAACTGGGAATATGGTACGCTACGTGATTGAAAAATCTGGTCAGACTGATTGGGACGGTTGCAAGATTTACCAAGAGGCTAAAGAAGGTAATACCCTTTGTCAAGAAGCTATTGAGCGCATGAACCGTAATCTGGCGCAAGGCTTGCTCAATATTCAGTATCTGATTGATCCAGATGTCATTAGTCTGGGAGGCTCTATCAGTCAAAATCCAGATTTTATCCAAGGTGTCAAGGAAGCTGTTGAAGACTTTGTCAATACCTACGAAGAATACACGGTCGCACCTGTCATCCAAGCCTGCACCTATCATGCAGATGCCAATCTCTACGGTGCCCTTGTCAACTGGTTACAGGAGGAAAATCAATGGTAAGATTTACAGGACTTAGTTCCAAACAAACGCAAGCTATTGAGGTTTTAAAAGGTCACATTTCTCTACCAGATGTGGAAGTAGCTGTCGCTCAGTCTGACCAAGCCTCTATCTCTATCAAGGGTGAGGGTGGCCACTATCAACTAACCTATCGCAAACCTCACCAACTCTATCGCGCCTTGTCCTTGTTGGTAACAGCTCTAGCAGAAGGTGATAAAGTAGGGATTGAGGAGCAGGCGGCTTATGAAGATTTAGCCTACATGGCTGACTGTTCTCGAAATGCGGTGCTGAATGTGGCTGCTGCCAAGCAGATGATTGAGGTCTTGGCTCTCATGGGCTACTCAACCTTTGAGCTTTACATGGAAGATACCTACCAGATTGAAGGGCAGCCTTACTTTGGCTATTTCCGTGGAGCCTACTCAGCTGAGGAATTACAGGAAATCGAAGCCTATGCCCAGCAGTTTGACATGACCTTTGTGCCTTGTATCCAGACCTTGGCCCACTTGTCAGCCTTCGTCAAATGGGGTGTCAAAGAAGTCCAGGAGCTCCGTGATGTGGAGGATATTCTTCTCATCGGCGAAGAAAAGGTTTATGACCTGATTGATGGCATGTTTGCTACCCTATCTAAACTGAAGACTCGCAAGGTCAATATTGGGATGGACGAAGCCCACTTGGTTGGTTTGGGACGCTACCTCATTTTGAACGGTGTTGTGGATCGTAGTCTCCTCATGTGTCAACACTTGGAGCGCGTGCTGGATATTGCAGACAAATATGGTTTTCACTGCCAAATGTGGAGCGATATGTTCTTTAAACTTATGTCAGCAGATGGCCAGTACGACCGTGATGTGGAAATTCCAGAGGAAACTCGTGTCTACCTAGATCGTCTCAAAGACCGTGTGACCTTGGTTTACTGGGACTATTATCAGGATAGCGAGGAAAAATACAATCGCAATTTCCGCAACCATCACAAGATTAGCCATGACCTTGCCTTTGCAGGGGGAGCTTGGAAGTGGATTGGTTTCACACCCAACAACCATTTCAGCCGTCTCATCGCTCTTGAAGCCAATAAAGCCTGTCGTGCCAATGATATCAAAGAAGTCATCGTGACGGGTTGGGGGGACAATGGTGGTGAGACCGCTCAGTTTTCTATCCTACCAAGCTTGCAAATCTGGGCAGAACTTAGCTATCGTAATGACCTAGACCGTTTGTCTGCACACTTCAAGACCAACACAGATCTATCAGTTGAAGATTTCATGCAGATTGACCTAGCCAACCTCTTACCAGACCTACCAGACAATCTCAGTGGTATCAATCCTAACCGCTATGTCTTTTATCAGGATGTTCTCTGTCCGATCCTTGACCGACACATGACACCTGAACAGGATAAACCCCACTTCGCTCAGGCAGCTGAGATTCTTGCTAACATTAAAGAAAAAGCTGGCAACTATGTCTACCTCTTTGAAACTCAAGCCCAGTTGAACCAGATTTTAAGTAGCAAAGTGGACGTGGGACGACGCATTCGTCAGGCCTATCAAGTAAACGATAAGGAAAGTCTGCAAGAAATCGTAAGACAAGAATTACCAAAACTCAGAAGCGAGATTGAAGACTTCCATGCCCTCTTTAGTCACCAATGGCTGAAAGAAAATAAGGTCTTTGGCTTGGATACAGTTGATATCCGTATGGGCGGACTCTTGCAACGCATCAAACGAGCAGAAAGCCGCATCGAGGCTTATCTGACTGGTCAGCTTGACCGCATCGACGAGCTAGAAGTGGAAATCTTACCATTTACTGACTTCTACGCAGACAAGAACTTCGCAGCCACAACAGCCAACCAGTGGCATACTATTGCGACAGCTTCAACGATTTATACAACTTAAAAACAAGAATACCTTACCTTGGGCAGAGTGTTTCTCGTGAAACATCCCTTTCTTAAAAAAGTACTCCACATAAAATAATTTGTGGAGTTTTTTCTATAATTAGTAGTTTAACCTAACCTTCAAATAGGAGTATACTAATAATGTAATCGTTATCAAAAGTCTAAAAAGGAATTTTTAGATGGATATCAAAATAAAAAAGGGAGGAAATTATGAATAAGTTTTCAAAAACCTTGAGAGACAACTGGATCTTTCTCTTGATGGTTTTGCCAGGGGCACTCTGGTTGATTCTATTCTTCTACATTCCAGTATTTGGAAACGTGGTTGCCTTTAAAGACTACCACATGACCAGTAATGGATTTATAGATAGTATCGTGAATAGTAAATGGGTCGGACTCGATAATTTCAGATTCTTGTTTAGTTCAAAAGACGCCTTTATTATCACACGAAATACTGTACTCTACAATCTCGGCTTTATCTTTATTGGCTTGATTGTATCAGTAGGGATTGCCATCATCCTCAGTGAACTCCGTTCTAAGAGAATGGTTAAGATCTTCCAAACTTCCATGTTGTTCCCTTACTTCTTGTCTTGGGTTATCATCAGTTTCTTTACAGATGCCTTCCTAAATATTGATAAAGGGGTCTTCAATCATTTCCTAGAGTCTATCGGAATGAAGGAAATCAATTTCTACGCTGATTTGGGCATCTGGCCATACCTTCTCCTTTTCCTAGGTATTTGGAAAGGCTTTGGATATAGCAGTGTCATGTACTATGCGACAATCATGGGAATTGATCCAACCTACTACGAAGCAGCAACAGTAGACGGGGCTAGCAAATGGCAACGAATTCGCAATGTAACTATTCCGCAGTTGACACCATTGGTAACCGTATTGACCATCCTTGCAGTCGGAAATATCTTCCGTGCAGACTTTGGTCTTTTCTACCAAATTCCCCACAATGCTGGTCAGCTTTATAACGTAACCAACGTCTTGGACGTATATGTTTATAATGGTTTGACTCAGACAGCGGATATCGGGATGGCTTCAGCAGCAGGTCTCTACCAATCAGTAGTCGGCTTGATTCTGGTTATCCTATCAAACTTACTTGCAAGACGAGTTGATCCAAACTCAGCCTTGTTCTAGAAAGGAGGAGAATATGGCAGAAAAGAAAATTAAAAAAGAAAAAATTGATAATGTCGGCATTCACTCCTTCAGTAAGAAAGCAGATATCTTCTTCAGTACCATTTCTGGTTTGATCGCCCTCTCTTGTATCCTACCCTTTGTATTCGTTATCGTTATTTCGGTGACAGATGAAAAGAGTATCCTCCAAAATGGATATAGCTTCTTCCCATCTCAATTTGGCTTAGACGGTTTTGAGTTCTTGGCACAGTTTAAGGATAAAATCCTACAAGCCCTCTTCATCTCAGTTTTTGTAACAGTGGTGGGGACTATCACAAACGTTTTTATCACAACAACTTATGCCTACGCCATTTCACGGACAACCTTTAAGTATCGCAGATTCTTTACAATCTTTGCCCTTCTTAGTATGTTGTTCAACGCTGGTTTGGTACCAGGCTATATTGTGGTCACTCGTTTACTTCAACTTGGTGATACAGTTTGGGCCTTGATTGTTCCAATGCTTCTCTCACCATTCAACATCATCTTGATGCGTTCCTTCTTCAAGAAGACCATTCCAGAAGCCATTCTTGAATCCGCTCGTATCGATGGTGCTAGTGAGGCCCGGATCTTCTTCCAAATCTGTTTGCCATTGTCATTACCAGGTATCGCAACCATCACGCTTTTGACAGCTCTTGGTTTCTGGAATGACTGGTTCAACGCCCTTCTTTACATCAAGAGTGACAACTTGTATCCATTGCAATATTTGCTCATGCAAATCCAGCAAAATATGGACTACATCGCCAAAGCAGTCGGCCTATCTGGTCAACTGGGAGTTGCTCTTCCAAAAGAAACAGGTCGTATGGCCATGGTTGTGGTCGCAACCCTTCCAATCGCGATTCTGTATCCATTCTTCCAACGCTACTTTGTAAAAGGTTTGACTATCGGTGGTGTGAAAGAATAGTACTTGTCGAGAAAAATCATTTCTCATTTCCAAACTTCCCTTGTGTGAAGTTAATACTCTTCGAAAATCTCTTCAAACGGCGTCAACGTCGTCTTGCCGTACTCAAGTACAGCCTGCGACTAGTTTCCTAGTTTGCTCTTTGATTTTCATTGAGTATAAGATCATTACATTGTTTATAAGTTTAAAAATAAAAAAAGGAGTTTTTATCATGAAAAACTGGAAAAAATATGCTTTTGCATCTGCTAGTGTAGTCGCTTTGGCTGCTGGTCTCGCTGCTTGTGGAAACCTTTCAGGTAACAAGAAAGCTGCTGACTCAGCTTCAGGTGAAAAAACTGTTATCAAAATGTACCAAATCGGTGACAAACCAGATAACTTAGATGAATTGCTAGAAAATGCCAACAAAATCATCGGTGAAAAAGTTGGTGCTAAATTGGATATCCAATATCTTGGATGGGGTGACTATGATAAGAAAATGTCAGTTATCACATCATCTGGTGAAAACTATGATATCGCCTTTGCATCTAACTATGTCGTAAATGCTCAAAAAGGTGCTTATGCAGACCTAACTGACTTGTACAAGAAAGAAGGGGCAGAACTTTACAAAGCACTTGACCCAGCTTACATCAAGGGTAACAGCATTAACGGTAAAATTTACGCAGTTCCAGTTGCAGCCAACGTTGCATCATCTCAAAACTTCGCCTTTAACGGAACTCTTCTTGCTAAATACGGTATTGATATTTCAGGTGTCACTTCATATGAAACACTTGAACCAGTCTTGAAACAAATCAAAGAAAAAGCTCCAGATGTAGTGCCATTTGCGGTTACTAAGAACTTCATCCCATCTGATAACTTTGACTACCCAGTTCCAAATGGACTTCCATTCGTTATCGACCTTGAAGGGGACACTACTAAGATCGTAAACCGTTACGAAGTGCCTCGCTTTAAAGAACACTTGAAGACTCTTCACAAATTCTATGAAGCTGGATACATTCCAAAAGACGTAGCAACAAGCGACACTTCATTTGACCTTCAACAAGATACTTGGTTCGTTCGTGAAGAAACAGTAGGACCAGCTGACTACGGTAACAGTTTGCTTTCACGTGTTGCGAATAAAGATATCCAAATCAAACCAATCACTAACTTCATCAAGAAAAACCAAACAACACAAGTTGCTAACTTTGTCATCTCAAACAACTCTAAGAACAAAGAAAAATCAATGGAAGTGTTGAATCTCTTGAACACTAACGCAGAACTCTTGAACGGTCTTGTTTACGGTCCAGAAGGCAAAAACTGGGAGAAAATTGAAGGAAAAGAAAACCGTGTTAAAGTACTTGATGGCTACAAAGGAAACACTCACATGGGTGGATGGAACACTGGTAACAACTGGATCCTTTACATCAACGAAAACGTTACAGACCAACAAATCGAAGATTCTAAGAAACAATTGGCTGAAGCTAAAGAATCTCCAGCACTTGGATTCATCTTTAACACTGACAATGTGAAATCTGAAATCTCAGCAATCTCTAACACAATGCAACAATTCGATACAGCTATCAACACTGGTACTGTAGACCCAGATAAAGCTATTCCAGAATTGATGGAAAAATTGAAATCTGAAGGTGCCTACGAAAAAGTATTGAACGAAATGCAAAAACAATACGATGAATTCTTGAAAAACAAAAAATCATAAGATCAATTGATTTCGTGTATTCATTCCTAATTCCTAAAAACTGAATCACTGTTTTCCTCAGGCCTATCTGGGGGAGGCAGTGATTTTTTGAAACGAGAGCATAGATATCCATGTTTTCTTATCACTATTTAACCATTCAGGAAATCTCAAGTACCCTTTAGGATTTGGAGTAAGGATTTGGGGGAATATGGCTTATATTAGAGATGTTCCGAGTTTACAAAGGAGGGTTCACATGAAAAAGTATCGACTTCTATTCAAAATAAGTGCAGTCTTCTCTTACTTATTTTTCGTATTTGGTCTTTCTCAGCTGACGCTTATCGTCCAAAATTATTGGCAATTTTCTTCCCAGATTGGCAATTTCGTCTGGATTCAAAATCTCTTGAGTTTGCTATTTATCGGAGTCATGATTTGGATTCTGGTTAAGACAGGGCATGGTTATCTCTTTCGCATTCCAAGAAAAAAATGGCTTTGGTATTCGATTTTGACAGTATTAGTGGTAGTGCTCCAGATCTCTTTTAACGTTCAGACAGCTAAACATGTTCAGTCAACTGCTGAGGGTTGGGCTGTATTGATCGGTTATAGTGGGACCAACTTTGCTGAGCTAGGTATCTATATAACTTTGTTCTTTCTGACTCCACTTATGGAAGAGCTAATCTATAGAGGATTACTGCAACACGCCTTTTTTAAGCATTCGAGATTTGGCCTTGATTTGCTTCTTCCGTCAATTTTATTTGCTCTTCCTCATTTTTCAAGTCTGCCTAGTTTGTTAGATATCTTCGTCTTTGCAACATCTGGCATCATCTTTGCTAGTTTGACCCGCTATACCAAGAGCATTTATCCTTCCTATGCGGTGCATGTGATTAATAATATTTTCGCGACTCTACCATTTCTGCTGACTTTTTTACATAGGGTGTTTGGGTAAATACTGACGCGAGAGTTAGGAATGATAGCTTTTCAATTTAAGGAGGGAAATAAGAATGACACCATTAAAATGGTTTGCAGGAGGCAGCGAAAGACGTTGTGAAGCCATGACGATCATAGATCATCTATTGGAAGATATAAAGGATACGCCTCAACTGACTCCCTTGAAAAATCTGTTAGTGAGTTATAAAAGACGATTAGAGGACGATGGGACCTCTACTCCATTTATTTTGAGTCAAATGAATGTTGACCTTGCGCGCGTATTGATTGATAACAAGCTAAGTTTGTCAGAAAATCAAGCTGAGCAGATCAAAAAATTGAGAGAACTATCTGCAATTCGCTATGGTTACTGATGAAGTGCAGGGACAGGCCATCTTCTACAATTTCCAGTCAAATAAATTGCATTCGCTTTCTCAAGCAGGTATACTAGTATAGTTAGATGAAAAATTCTGAAAATTTAAGAATAGAAAAGAGAACAAATCTTATGGCAAAAGATATTCGTGTCTTACTTTACTACCTTTACACTCCAATTGAAAATGCAGAGCAATTTGCTGCAGACCACTTGGCTTTCTGTAAATCAATTGGCCTTAAAGGTCGTATCCTAGTCGCTGACGAGGGAATTAACGGAACAGTTTCAGGTGATTATGAAACAACTCAAAAATACATGGACTACGTTCACAGCCTCCCAGGTATGGAAGACCTCTGGTTCAAGATTGACGAAGAAAGTGAACAAGCCTTCAAGAAGATGTTTGTTCGCTACAAGAAAGAGATTGTCCACCTTGGTTTGGAAGACAACGACTTTGACAACGACATCAACCCACTTGAAACAACAGGTGCTTACTTGTCTCCAAAAGAGTTCAAAGAAGCTCTTCTTGACGAAGATACCGTTGTCCTTGACACACGTAACGATTATGAGTACGACCTAGGACACTTCCGTGGGGCTATCCGCCCAGATATCCGCAACTTCCGTGAGTTGCCACAATGGGTTCGTGATAACAAGGAAAAATTCATGGACAAGCGTGTCGTGGTTTACTGTACAGGTGGCGTTCGCTGTGAGAAATTCTCAGGTTGGATGGTCCGTGAAGGCTACAAAGATGTTGGCCAATTGCACGGAGGAATTGCAACTTACGGTAAAGACCCCGAAGTTCAAGGTGAGCTTTGGGATGGGAAAATGTACGTCTTTGACGAGCGTATTGCCGTAGATGTAAACCATGTCAACCCAACCATCGTAGGGAAAGACTGGTTTGATGGAACACCATGTGAACGTTATGTCAACTGTGGAAATCCATTCTGTAACCGTCGTATCTTGACATCAGAAGAAAATGAAGACAAGTACCTTCGTGGATGCTCACACGAGTGCCGTGTTCACCCACGTAACCGCTATGTTTCAGAAAATGAATTGACACAAGCTGAAGTGATCGAGCGCCTAGCCGCTATCGGTGAAAGCTTGGATCAAGCAGCTACTGTATAAGATTAAACAGTCCTTAGGGGCTGTTTTTCTATGCTTTTTACTCAAAAATTAATACTCAATGAAAATCAAAGAGCAAACTAGGAAGCTAGCCGCAGGCTGTACTTGAGTACGGCAAGGCGAAGCTGACGCGGTTTGAATTTGATTTTCGAAGAGTATAAAGTTTGTTTTTGTATCTTTCAGAAAAATAAGGTATACTATATGTAAACGATTTCAAAGGAGTTCAGTTATGACGAAAACATTTTTTATTCCAAATAAACAGAGCATTTTAGGAGAACAGGAAATTTTGACTGCCAAGTCTATCTTGGCCTTGGTGGATGGTTTGGAGTCGCATAGCTATGATGCTATCTATCTCCGTCAGCCTCTTAATCGTCTTGAGTATATCGAGTGTGCGATAGTGGGGCAATCACAATTTCTTTTTAAGGTCAGTTATGCTGATAGTCAAAAGGCTTACCGTATCGATCTTCCTGACCTACTCACGAAGACAGACTGGCAGATTATCAAATCATTTTTAGATGCTCTGCTTGCTTATACAGGAACTGAGATTGAAGGACTAGATGGTTTTGATTTTGAAGCTTATTTCCAAGCAAGTATTCAAGCCCATCTGACAGACGCTGCAGCCCGTTTTACGATTTGCCAAGGAATTTTTAATCCTGTTTTCTTTGGTCATGAGGACTTGAAAAGCTTTTTAGAGGAAAATGGCTTGGCTCAGTTTGAAGCGCGTGTACGTGCGGTTCAAGAGACAGATGCCTACTTTGCAAGAGTTTCCTTCTATCAGGATGGAGAAGGCCAAGTGCACGGTGTTTACCATCTGGCTCAAGGAGTCAAGACAGTATTACCGAGAGAACCATTTGTTCCTACTGCCTATATTGAGCAATTGGTGGATAAGGAAGTGCAGTGGGAGATTGACTTGGTTCAAATCACAGGAGACGGCTCTAAACCAGAAGACTATGAAGCCATTGTCCGCTTAGACTATGCAAAATTCCTAGAGTCACTACCATCAGCATCTTACCACCAACTAGATGCCAATCAATTAGAAGTGCAACCCATCTTAGACAAAGATTTTAAAGCATTAGCACAAGAAAAGTAAAGCAGAAGCAGGTCAATTGCTATTTAGCGTGCGAAATATGGTTTAGTCTTGTTAAGTTTTGTAATATAAAATTTTAAGAATTGCTTAGTTCAATAAAAAACAGCATAATATAAAAAATATAATATTATTCGGTAACTAATTATCAGGAGATTTTAAGATGGATATCAAGAAGGAAGTAGGTAAAAGAATCCGAATGTTGCGAGAGATGAAACATATCACTCGTGAAACTCTTTGTGATGATGAAACTGAGATAACGGTGCGCCAATTAGCACGGATTGAATCAGGCCAGTCTTCCCCGAGTTTATCCAAGGTAGAGTATATAGCTTACAAACTAGGCTGTTCAATTTCACATATAGTAGATATGGATCATATGATTTTACCCTCCGAGTACTTGATATTAAAGGATAAACTCATTAAGTTTCAAACTTATGGAGATGATGATAGAATCCAAGTTAAGGAAGAGTTGTTTGAAAGAGTTTACGAACACTATTATGACAGTCTACCTGAGGATGAGCAGATTGCAGTTAGTGCCTTACAAGCTAGTTTTGATGTCTTTGTAAGTGAAGATGCAGGTTTTGGCGATGCTTTGCTGGATGAATATTTTGAACAAGTAAAGATAAGGAAAAACTATTCGGTGAATGATTTGCTTCTGATAAAATTGTACTTTGTTTCGTGTTTAGCAAGACCGATTGGGTATCATCATGAACTGTTTTGGATGCTTTCTAAAAAACTTATAAGAGAAACAAATTCATCCGATTTAGAGACAGCTTATATGTTAAAGAGAACAGTGCTTGATTCTTTAGCTGTTCAATGGATGGAAAAATCTTACTCCACTTTTGAGCCTTATGTTAAGGCGATGAACAGGCTGATGATTTTATCGCAGGATTTTCAAAACAAGCCAATTGTTGATATGCTTGAAGCTATGTGTACCTTATTTCATAAACGGGATAAGGAAAAAGCCATCCGCTTATACGATAGAGCTATTATTTGTGCTCAAGCATTTGGAGACCAAGTATTAGAAGCGCGTATATTGGGAGAAAAAGAAAAAGATTTAAAAACTTTTGAGGAAATGGAGAGCTAACATGACATTTTTGTCATGTTTTTTTATTTTTGAAAGCGCTATACTATGATCATAAAGAACAAGAGATAAGGAGGAAAGAAGCATGTTTGGATTTGAAGTATTCTTAAGTCTTAGTTTTTGGTTTTCTGGATAGGAGATAGAAATGGAAGATTTTAGTATCTCGCTAGAGACGTTTACACAAACTCGCCACAGTTTGCTGTTTCGAAATAACACGACGGAGCAAAAGTTGGTACAAATAGAGTTGAATAAGGAACCATTCCGTTTAGCTATTTTAGATGCAGGCGAAGAGCGAGTTTTAATCTTACCAGAAGAATTATCTATTATCGAAAGTTTTAGAATTTCAGAAGTGGAGGACAATCCATGATGTCAAAAAAACATGTTGTAGAGACAATGGTTCTTCTTGTGATAGCATCTTTATTTTTAGCAGGATTTTACTATCAAAACCAGGAATCTCATCATCAAGAAGAAACAGCGCAAGAGCTCCTCTTAAAAAAAGAGGAGGAAATAAACCAATATATTTCAAAAACTAAAAATACAACATTCAAGAATGCATTGTTAACCTCTAATGAGGGAGCACAGGTTCAACTATCAGATTATAAGTTTAGACCAAAGGTTGTGGTATTCTGGGCTAGTTGGTGTCCTGATTGCCAAAAAGAGCTCCCAATCATTCAGCGCCTTTATGATAAATACCAAGATAAAGTTGATTTCTTTATGGTGGATATAGTTGATGGGGAACGTGAAACACTTGAAACCTCTCATCAATTTTTAAGGAATCAGGGTTTTACCTTTCCAGTTTATATAGATCAAGATTTACAAGCTTTTAAGTTTTTTGATGTAAAAGCTATTCCAACAATATTTATAGTGGATAAAGATGGGATAGTGAAACAAATTTATGTAGAACAAGGAAGCGAAGAAATCTTGTCTAAAGATTTAAAACAGTTAATAAATGACTGAAATGAGAATCTCATTTGGTTATTATAAAAAATTTTTTAAAAGGAGGGTTTTCTGATGAGAAAACTAACTGGACGTGTCAAAAGACACATTGTAGCAGGTCGCTTTTGTATTATAGGTCTTCGATATGGAGTAGGCATATTTTGTTGGGATTAAATAGGAGGATGAAGTAGTGAAAAAACTAAGTAACAAAAATAAACAGCACATTGTAGCAGGTCGCTTTTGTATTATAGGTCTTCGATATGGAGTAGGTATATTTTGTTGGGATTAAAAGGAGGGTTAAGTAATGAAAAAACTAAGTAATAAACATAAAAAACACATTGTGGCAGGTCAATTTTGTGCTGTTTCACCACTCGGTATTTATGGAATGCTCACAGGTATTGGGTTCTTCTGCTGGAGTTAACGTAATCTAAAAATCTCTGGCAGGGTTCATTCCTTGTCAGAGACTTTTTAATATAATGAACGGAGAGAAACTATGAATCGTGTGATTTTAAGTCTTAAAAATATTGATAAAACATATGGGAAAGAACAGGTTTTACATAATATTTCCTTTGATATTGAGCAAGGGGAAATATGTGGTCTTATCGGTGAAAATGGTGCAGGAAAGACAACCTTAATGAGAATTCTTCTAGGACTAATTCAAGCTGATAAGGGAGAAATTGAGAGTGTTTCGCAGCATAAGATTGGTAGTATTATCGAATCACCTGCCCTCTATCCAAACTTGACTGGACGTCAACACCTGCAATATTATAAAACAAGATTTGGTTTAAAGACAGATATCACAAAAATGTTGGAATTGGTTCACTTGCCGGAACCGTCATGGGATCGAAAAGTAAAAAACTATTCCCTTGGAATGAAGCAAAGACTATCGATAGCAATTGCGCTTTTGGATAATCCAGAGCTTATTATCTTAGATGAACCAGTGAATGGTTTAGATCCTCAAGGGATTTCAGATTTAAGAAAAATGATTTTGAATTTACGGGATCAGTTAGGAGTTACTTTTTTAATCTCGAGCCATATTCTGTCAGAATTGGAATTTATAACAGATAAGTATATCATCATGAAAAAAGGAAAGATTCTAAATGTGATGAGTTCAAAAGAGCTAGCAAATGATTTGTCAGAAAAGCTCTTCCTTAAGACGAGTAATAATCAGATTCTAAAAACGTTTTTAAAAGAAGAGGGCATTGTTCATTTTGAGCAGGATGACTATCTGGTTGTGCCAGAAAAGGAAAAATTAATGGCTATCTTGGAATATAGTGTCGTGTCAAATCTAGTGATACAGGATATTTATATTAAGAAAGAACGCTTTGAGGACTACTATTTGCATAATATTATCTGATGATTTAAGAAAGGAGGAGAGTCATGAATTCTCTTAAAGCAGATATGTATAAATTTTACTGGGAAAAAAGAGGAGTACTTCCTAGTTTGTTGATAGGATTATTGATTTTGTTATTCTCCTTATTTTTTAAGTCATCGAATGAAGATGAACCAGCATTTCGAGTATTGATTTCAAATGTGAGTGGTTTTATTCCTTTGCTTTTTATCTCTACTAATTTATTTTTCTGGGGGGAAGATTATAGTTTCCGTACGATTAACATTCTCCTCACAAAAGAAAAACAACGTTGGAAGTTATTTTTATATAAAACTTTGGGAGCCTTTTGTTTGTCTTTCCTATATGTAACTATTTTTTATAGTTTAACAGCCCTCGTCTATTTGGAGGGAGACTTGGTGTTGATTGTTTCGACATTTTTACATCAACTACCATACTATTTGGTTATTATCAGTATCTCATTATTAATTTTTCAAATATTTGATAAGGTTTATGAATCATGTATGATTTATATACTCTATATTTTACTGTTTGATAACCTATTGGTTTATGTCCTTCCAAACTCTGGTGAGAGTGTGAGAGACTATTTATTAATGACTTTAAATTTGAAAACTTCCCCTGGAGTAAGTCAATTTACCCTTACGAATGTAGGCTATCCTATATTGGTAAGTATAGCAGTGATTGTACTTGCGTTTGTTGTATTCAGTAAAAAAGAATTTAAGTAGGAGTACTAATGATGAAAAAAATAGGAATTGTAATTGGGCTGTTGTTACTGTTTGTAGTGGCTGGAATTTTATTAACCTTAAAACGAGGAGAGACGACAATCAGTGTAAAACAATCGTGGGCTCTTTCTTCTAAAAGTATTAAAACGTTAGAGTTTTATGGTTCAAAGCAAGCAATTGATGTTAAAGTTGTCAAGAGTGAATCAGATGAAACAAGTGTTCAAATAGAAGGAAAAGTTTCCGAAGAATCAGTGAATAACATAACTAAAAACGTTAAAATGAGTTCAGATAGTCTATATATTCCATTTTCACAACATGGCTTTAATTTGGCTTTGAGTTCACAAGGGAAAGACAAGTTATATGTAACCATTTCCTTAGGGAAAAATGCAACTTTCGAAAAAATTTTTGTAGATACTCTTGTTGGCGATGTATCTATTACAGTTCCTAAAGATTTTGATGGAATCTATACTTTGCATACAAATAATACAGGAGAAGTTTTAAAGGTTCCTACGACAAATCAAACTTCGAATAGCGTCATTGAAGTTGATGGTTATAGTAAGATAAGTGTTGAAAAAGGAGAAAATAATGGTTAGTCACTATAAACAAGCAACTTTGCTGGATTGTGGAATGGCTTGTGTAAAGACAATCATTTCTTACTATTTCCCAAAATTAGAACATTTAGATAGTCTACAATTTGATAACAATAACCACCAAGGACTGTCTTTGTTTGATATAGAAGATATACTAAAAAGCTATGGTATTGATGCGGATTCTTATCAAATTGAGACTCCTAGTTTGTTAAACAACGTATCATTTCCTTATTTACTAGTAGTAGAAAGAGCTAGCTTGCCTCATTATATCGTCGTGTTGGATGGAGACAGTAGTTCATTGATTGTTTCTGATCCTGCAAATGAGGAAATTGAGAAAATTTCAAGATTAGAACTTTTTAGTCAGAGTGTAGGAATTGTTTTAATTCCTCAAAAGAATGAGAATGTTAATTCAGAAGATAGAAAAGATATTGTTACGATAAGCTATGCAGATAAGTTATATCATAGATTTCTAGCTTCACTTGGTTGGAAGAGAAAATTGGCAATCTTTTTCTTGGGATTAGCTAAAATTAGTTTACCTATTGCTATTGCTTTTTTACTACAAATAACAATGTCTGGTCTACTTAACATTCAGTTTAGTATTCAACTATTTACCCTAGCTTCAATAATATTAGCTTCATATTTGTATTGGCAGTTCTCTATATTAGAAACGAGATTAAAAGGAAAGATTGAGAATAATTTTTTAAATGATATTCTGTCCTCTTTTTATAAGAACCAATTAAATGATTTTTCTTTAACTAAAAATTATGAGTATGTGAGTAGTTATTTTTGGAATTTATTGTTATCAGCAACAGGTATTATGCAAAAATTTTACTTAAAGGTACAGCTTTTAGTGTTTTGTTTGCTACTGTTATTGCTATTAAAATTGAATATTATTATTTTCGCAGTTACATGCGTATCTATAGCTATTCTTGGTTTATATGTCAATTTTGAAATACGAAAAGTTGTAAAAAATCAGCGAGAATTTATTGCTAATAGTTCTAACTTTAGTTCTCTGGTAGAAAATACAATTTATGGTTTGCAAGATATTATAAGTTTCCAAAAATCTAGCGACTTCATCAAAGAATTTGATGAAAGACTCAATGAACTATTGGGAACGAAACTAGATAGTACACATATTACCAATAGATTATTAGCTTCTACGCAGATATTTATTGGTTTAACTGGTTCATTTTTGCTTGCTACTGTAAATATTATTAGAGATTACGCACATATATCGGAGTATACAAATAGTATTTTGATTTTATTACTGTTATCCAGCATTTTAAATTCTTTAATTACATCTTGGGTAGCATTGAAAAAAAGTCAATATTCCTTTGAGTTTATTGGACTAGAGGAAGTAGGGATGGAAAGTAATCTTGCTACCATTCCAGTATCTAAAATTGAACAATTGTCATGCCGGAATTTATGTAAAAAATGGGATGAAAGATTGGTGTTTACTAAATTAAATTTTGAGTTCAATAGTGGTGAATTAACCGTTATTACAGGCGGGAATGGAACTGGGAAATCATCTCTTTTGAATATTATTCAGGGATTATCTTCTCCAACAGAGGGTGATATTGTACTGAATGGAATGGAAAGTTTTTCTACTTTAGAGGAGACTAATATTTTAGATTATTTAAGCGTGTATTCATCTGAATTTCATGTATTCCCTGGAAGTGTTTCAAAAAATATTAATTTCACTCTATTTAATAAGGAAAACTATGAATCAAATAATCTTGATAGTCTGAATCTCAATATAGCTCTAAGTCATCAGATTGATGGGAAAGCCACCAATATTTCGCAAGGTCAGAAACAAAAAATTCTACTCATGAGGAGTTTATCGCAAGAAAAGGACATCTATCTATTTGATGAGCCTACAGGAAATTTGGACAGAAACTCAACTGAATTATTTCTAAATGAGGTTGAGAAATTAGTGAACGAGGAAAAGATTGTTATTGTCGTGACTCATGATAAGGATGTTATTGCTAGAGCAGGTAAAGTTATTAATATGGATGAATTTCATTAAAAGTTAATAAATGGAGATTGGTGGTTTCTAATCTTAATTTTACATATAACTAGTTTGCATAATATTTGGAATAACGAACTTCATAGCAACGTTATCATACTACTGAACTCTAGGAATAAAACCCATCCTAGGACAAAGATTTTAAAGCATTAGCACAAGAAGAGTAAATCAGAAGCAGGTCAATCGACTTGCTTTTTGGTATAGAAAAATCCTGCCATGGATGACAGGATTGAATCTTAAAGAAAGGCTAAGATACGAAGATAATCTCCAATCAGTGCCACTTCAGCTACAAAGAAGAGGAGGATAATGACTCCGTTCACAAGGACAGACAAGAATAATTGATAGAAGGAGTCGGTTTCACTTGCTTGACTTGGCCTTGTAATGATATGGAGACTAGCAAGCAGAATGATTCCAATGCTAATCACACACAAGAGGGCTGTAAATCGCAGGCTATCAAAGAAGGCAAAGAAACTAGCAATAGCAGTGAGGAAGATTGGAATTGCCAAGAGTTGACTATATTGTTGGAGAACCTTTTCTAGCGTCCAGTCCTTTTCTTGGTAGATAAATCGTCTCACGACGAAACTACCCAAGAGGAATGAAAAGAAGAAGAGTGTTGTTGCTACTAGGATAGAGATAATCGAAAAGAGATTCAATGAAGCAAATTGTTCAGGGAAGTGATTATGCATAGTTGCTATATGTCCATAGTAAGCATGTTTGATGTGGTAGATACTAAAGAAAAAGGAAGATGCAGAAAACAGAATGAGCAAGAGAAAGGCTGTGTAGCTGTGTGTGCTACTTGTTTCAAGCTTGCTTGTAGGAGATTTGAGAGCCTCCACTAGCCAAGACCAAAAATCAAGCACTTGTTCTTTCCATCTATCCGTAGATTTTGGAGCTTGGTCGGGGATATAGGGACTTTCTAAGGATTGACTGATAAGAAGGGGCTCTTTCGTGGTTGGTTTTTGCTGAGGAAGTGCTTCTTGACTCTCTTCAGCTATAGTGACTTTTTCTGTTTCTTTAGAAAGGTCTGACTCTTCTTCAGTAGAATCTAATGCTTTCTTTTCTTCTATTTCTGTTCTCGCTTCACTGTCTTCAGGAGCTTCAATTTTCTCTTCTTGCTGGCTTTCCAGTTCGACCTCAGCTTGAGAGACTTCCTCCTCTACTTGAGTATTTTTTTCAATTGGCGTATCGAGATTAGCTATCGTTTCTTCAGCCTTGTCTGCAACATCTTGGGCCTGTTCATCAGGCTTGTTCTTGCTTGTTGTTTTTACAAAATCATTACTTTCAAACCATTCTTGTTTCATGGTAGAACCTCCTTTTTAGTTAGATAAATATGCTTCCATAGTAGCAGATGTAAGCGCTTTTGTCAACGATTTCTAGAAGAAGACTCGTGTTCCTCTGCTTTGAGTAGATAGATATCCTGTTCTGCCCTTGCGATGAGTTGATCTTTTGCATCTGCTTTTTCTGTTTTATAAGGATTGCTTAATCGTTCATTTTTGTTTTCTTTGTTTTTAAACGAACGCCTTCCTTCTCTTAAAAAATGAAGAATAGAGCCATGTTTTGTTGAAAGATCTAAGTTGACTCTTTGTTTTTCTTCTTCGGAAAGTAGCAGTTGTAGGTCTGTTTTCGCTACCAATTCCACCTTACCATGTACTTGGATATTTTCAGCGTGGATGTGATGTTTTGTTGACTCTAGCTGACTATCTGTAAGGTCTGTATCAAAGATATTGATAATATTTTGTGTTGTGAGTTTACTGTTTTTGATACGACTTCCTTCAATTCGGAGGAGATAGCCATTATTGGTATTGATGGTCGCATTTTCAAGACTAGCATTAGTGATACTGGTTTGTCCAAGATTGGCTGACACGTTGATCCCTTTTAGACTTCTTCCCTTTGGAACTTGGAGAATAACTTCATTAAAACGACTAGAGTAGCTACTTGCGATATGGAGAATCCCGCCAATTCCAGAAGAGAGAAACGGAGTTTCAGACAGTTTTTTATCCGTTAGGCTTAGAGTTTTGTCGTTTTGATTCGTAACAAGATCATGGTGAGCAGAGAGTGATGGATGGTAAGAAATGTGGATTTGATCATCCAAAGAGTCTGTGATGGTGAGCGCGTGTTGGTGGAGAGTGATCTCTAGGTTTTCGACTTCCTTGCCAAAGGTCAGCTCTTCCATCCGACTATCATAGACAGGTTCCTTGGACATGGCAAGTAGGCTCTTGATCCCGTCAGATTGGATGCCTACAAAGAGCAGGATAAATCCGATAACGGTAGTCACTACACCAAAAATGAGAAATCCTTTTGTCCATTTACGCATGCTGGTCACCTCTCTTTCCTTTTTTGAGAACAAATTGCACCAGGCGAACAATGAGTAGGCCGAAGAAGCGGGCTACATAGGAAATACCTAGTAAGACTAGCGAAGAAGCACCGATAGCCAGTAAACCAGCACCAAAAATCAAGATAAAGGCTGATTTAGCTTGGGCTAAGACAGTGAAACTTTCAACTAAAAATAGGAATCCGCCGATGATACCAAGTATGGAAACTGCAAAGAAAGCCAGAATGACAGTCAAGGCTGCCACAAAGATTGCGAACAGGGACACGAGGATGGCGATTCCCAGAGGAATACCGATGGGGGCTGCAAGGAGAGCTAACAAGGCGATATGCAAAATTTGTCGGTTATTCTTTTGATCGGGTGCTTCATTGATTTTTTTATCGAGAAGATTGGAGAGAACTTCGTGAGCTGCTTCCTTAGGAGTTCCTAAGCTAGCGATGAGTTCTTCTTCTCCTTCGACTCCAGCATCGTCAAAGAGTTCCCTGAAATAGTCCATGGCTTCAATTTGGTCAGCCTGAGGCAGTTTTTTGAGATAGAGTTCTAGCTGAGTCAGGTATTCAGTTCTTGTCATGGCGGATACTCCCTTCTATGATGCCATTAATGGTGTCTGTATAGAGTGCCCATTCATCTTTCAGGGTCACGAGCTGTTCTATACCACCATTTGTCAAGGAGTAGTATTTGCGCATGCGACCTTGGAACTCTCTAGAATAGGTTGTCAGAAAGCTATTGCCTTCCAATTTTTTGAGAATGGGATAGAGCGTAGATTCTTTGATGTTAGCGATAAGCTTAATGGTCTGGCTAATCTCATAACCATAAGAATCATCCTGCTCCAGTACGGCCAAGATGAGAAATTCAATCAAGGCAGAGGATGTTGGAAAGTACATGGGAAACCTCCTTTTCTAATGTGTAAGATTTTTATATATAATTTTTCTACACATACATTGTACATCTAAATGAAAGCCCTGTCAAGAGAAATGTGTAAAATTTTTATATATAAAAAACTTCTAGCCAAAACTAGAAGTTTAAAGGATTTTATCAGCTCTGTCCACTGTAAAGAGGGCCACAGTCATCAGGATATCGACGAGTAAGAGGGCAGCTACAGCTGGCACCCAAGAGTGGAAAAGGTCAAAACTGTAACCAAAGAGGGTTGGCCCAAAGGCTGCTAGGATATAGCCTCCTGTTTGAGATAAACCAGACAATTGGGCAGTCTTTTCAGGGGCGCTTGTCTTGAGTGAAAAGTTGACCATGAGATAGGGGAAGAGGGCGCTGGTTGCGGTTCCGATGAGGAGATGGATGGCAAGCCAGTAAAAGAAATTATTGATTGGGAAGAAGAGCATGGAAATGCCGACCACACCAGCTAGTGAAACCAGAGCGAGCATGAGCTGACGGTTGCGAGTAGACAAGCTGGTTGTCAGGCTTGGGATGGTCATTGAAAAAGGAATGCTAATCAGAGAGAAGATAGAGGTTAGCAAGCCAGCTTCGTGACTGGATAGGCCTGCATGGATGGCCATGGTAGGTAGCCAGGTCATAGCGGTGTAAAAGAGCAAGGATTGAAAACCTGCAAAGACAATCACTGCCCAGACCTGTTTATTATGCATGACCTTTGTTTTGCTTTTTTGTTTGGTTTGTGGAGCCAGTCTGTGATTATAGCGGTGATTAGGCAGCCAGACCAAAAAAGTTGCTAGGCAGAGCAGGGTGAGGAGGATGATAAGTCCTTTCCAAGAACTGGCTTGTGTAATAGGCACAGCCAGATAGGAGGCCAGAGCCGTTGCAATCCCCATAGAGGTTACATATAAGGTAGTCAGAAAACCAATTTTCTTTGGTTGATTGGCTTGGATAAGACTAGGAAGCAGAACATTAATGACTGCGATACTTGCCCCAACCATCAAGGTTCCTAGATAGAGCAGAGGCAGATTGATTAGTCTAATGAGAGAACCGATGGTCAAGAAGAAAAGGCTATAGGTAAAGAGATGCTCCAAGCCGATTTTTTGAGCCAGTCGGGTAGAAAATAGCGAGAAGAGGGTAAACATGAGGAGAGGAAGGCTGGTCAAGACACCAAGCGAACTAACTTCTACTCCCAGTCCTTGCGAAATATCTCCCAAAATAATGGGTAAAACAGTAAAAGGAGTCCGCAAGGAAACACCAATTAGTATAATACCTGGAACAAAAAAGAGTGATTGCTTTTTCATATAATACCTCTTCTAGCTGATTTTAATAACAGCTTATTTTAAGGTTTTTTCCTTATAATGTCAAGTAAGGTTTTGGGCTTTCAAGATAAAAATGGGAAAGTCTTGAAAATTATGATAAAATAGTGGAAGGAAATCTATACATTGGAGAAAAACTGTGTCTGAAAAGCAAAAAATCAGCGTATTGATGTCGGTCTATATCAAGGAAAATCCGACATTTTTAGAGGATGCTATTGAGAGTGTTCAAAATCAGACCCTGAAACCGAGCGAATTGGTTCTGGTTGAGGATGGGCCTTTGACACCTGAGCTCTATCAGGTATTAGACCAGCTTGAAGCTGAGTCTGATATTCCAGTGAAACGCTATCCTCTTGAGCAGAATCAAGGTTTGGGTCTGGCTCTTCGACAGGGTGTTTTGCAGTGTCAGTACGATATCATCGCTCGTATGGATACGGATGATATAGCTGTTCCAGACCGTTTTGAGAAACAGGTTCAGCTAATGGAGAAGGACAAGCTCGACTTATTAGGTGGACATATTGCAGAGTTTATTGACAATCCTGATGAGATCGTTTCTTACCGTCGTGTTCCGACTCAACATGCAGAGATTGTGGCTTATCAAAGGATGAGAAGTGCCTTTAACCACATGACTGTCATGTTCAAGAAGGACATGGTTCTCAAGGCAGGTAACTATGAGGATGGCCTCTATATGGAGGATGACCTCCTCTGGCTCAATATGATTGCTGCAGGAGCCAAGACTGGAAATCTGGATCAAATCTTGTGTAAGGTTCGTGTCGGAGCAGGGATGTTTGAGCGTCGTGGGGGACTGCGTTACCTCAAACTCTATCGTCAGGCTCGTCAACGGATGCTGAAGAGAGGGCAAATTTCTTACATGGAATATGCCAAGAGTGTTGCCATTCAGATGATTGTTGCCCTTTGTCCCGGATTTGTCCGACAGTTTATTTTTATGAAACTGTTAAGAAAAAGCAATTAAAAGATTGTAGCAAATCGTAAACTAGAGAAAAAGTGTTATAATAACAATATAACTATTCGGCTCTTTTAAGGAGGAGTAAATTTCTATGAATAAAAAACTCACAGATTATGTGATTGATCTGGTGGAAATTTTAAATAAACAACAAAAACAGGTTTTCTGGGGAATATTTGATATTTTGAGTATGGTGGTTTCCATCATTGTATCTTATATCTTATTCTACGGCTTGATTAATCCAGCACCTGTTGACTACATTATCTATACGAGTTTGGCCTTCCTGTTCTATCAATTGATGATTGGATTTTGGGGGTTGAACGCTAGTATTAGTCGTTACAGCAAGATTACGGATTTCATGAAAATCTTTTTTGGTGTGACTGCTAGCAGTATCTTGTCATATAGTATCTGCTATGCCTTCTTGCCCCTCTTCTCCATCCGTTTTATCGTACTCTTTATCTTGTTGAGTACCTTCTTGATTTTATTGCCACGGATTACTTGGCAACTAATCTATTCAAGACGAAAAAAAGGCAGTGGTGATGGGGAACACCGTCGAACCTTCTTGATTGGTGCTGGTGATGGTGGGGCCCTCTTTATGGATAGTTACCAACATCCAACTAGTGAATTAGAACTTGTCGGTATTTTGGACAAGGATTCTAAGAAAAAGGGCCAAAAACTTGGTGGAATCCCTGTTTTGGGTTCATATGATGATCTGCCTGAATTAGCCAAACGCCATCAAATCGAGCGTGTTATCGTTGCGATTCCGTCGCTTGACCCGTCAGAATATGAACGTATCTTGCAGATGTGTAATAAGCTGGGTGTCAAATGTTACAAGATGCCTAAGGTTGAAACTGTTGTTCAAGGCCTTCACCAAGCAGGTACTGGCTTCCAAAAAATTGATATTACGGACCTTTTGGGTCGTCAGGAAATTCGTCTTGACGAATCGCGTCTGGGCGCAGAACTGACAGGTAAGACAATCTTAGTCACAGGTGCTGGTGGCTCAATCGGTTCTGAAATCTGTCGCCAAGTTAGTCGTTTCAATCCTGAACGCATCGTCTTGCTCGGTCACGGGGAAAATTCAATTTACCTTGTGTATCATGAATTGATTCGCAAGTTCCAAGGGATTGATTATGTACCAGTTATTGCCGATATTCAAGACTATGATCGTTTGTTACAAGTCTTTGAGCAGTACAAGCCAGCTATTGTTTATCATGCGGCAGCCCACAAGCACGTTCCTATGATGGAGCGCAATCCAAAAGAAGCCTTCAAAAACAATATCCGCGGAACCTACAATGTTGCTAGAGCTGTTGATGAAGCCAAAGTACCTAAGATGGTTATGATTTCGACAGATAAGGCGGTTAATCCACCAAATGTTATGGGAGCAACCAAGCGCGTGGCGGAGTTGATTGTCACTGGTTTTAACCAACGTAGCCAATCGACCTACTGTGCAGTTCGTTTTGGAAATGTTCTTGGTAGCCGTGGTAGTGTGATTCCAGTCTTTGAACGTCAGATTGCTGAAGGTGGTCCTGTAACGGTGACAGACTTCCGCATGACCCGTTACTTTATGACCATTCCAGAAGCTAGCCGTCTGGTTATCCATGCTGGTGCTTATGCCAAGGATGGAGAAGTCTTTATCCTTGATATGGGCAAACCAGTCAAGATTTATGACTTGGCTAAGAAAATGGTCCTTCTAAGTGGGCACACCGAAAGCGAAATTCCAATTGTTGAAGTTGGAATCCGCCCAGGCGAAAAACTTTACGAAGAACTCTTGGTATCAACCGAACTTGTTGATAACCAGGTTATGGATAAGATTTTCGTTGGTAAGGTTAATGTCATGCCTCTAGAAGCTATCGACCAAAAAATTGAAGAGTTCCGAACTCTCAGTGGAGATGAATTGAAGCAAGCCATTATCGCCTTTGCAAATCAAACAACCCACGTTGAATAAAAAAAGCAAAACGCATATTATCAGGACTTGAAACCTTGGTAATATGCGTTTTGTTATGTAGAGACTTACTTTATTTTCTTCTGAAATGGGGTTGTCGCCCAGTCTCCGTTATATTATTGAAAATACTCCAAAACTTCTATGGGTTTGTGAGCGATAAAATCAGGATGATAGTTTAGCAAGTCTGCTTGCTCTCCAAATCCCCAAGTGACGGCCAATTTCTGAATGCCTGTTTCTTGAGCTCCCATCATATCAAACTTGGTATCTCCGATGATGATGGCTTGTTCCGGTGCTAGTTGATGTGCCTGCAAGGCTTGGCGAATGACATCTGCCTTATGGGGTGCTTTAGGGCTGGAACCATAAATGCTATCAAAGAAATGATAGATTTCCAAGTTTTTAGTCATGTCTTGAGCGGTTGGAGTATTCTTTGTAGTGGTGATATAAAGAGGGTAATTGCTCGATAACTTCTCAAGCAAGTCTACAATCTGAGGAAAGAGTTGAGCTTCATGGATGCCTTTCTCCTTATAGTAAGAACGGTATATCTGGACAGCCTCAGAAATTTGGTCTTTGGGAAGGCAGGTCGCAAAACTACTTTCGAGGGGCGGTCCCATAAAACCACGAATAGTTTTGGCATCAGGGCTAGGTACCCCCAACTCCTTAAAGGTATGGGTAAAGGCATTGTGAATCCCGATAGAACTGTCAACGAGGGTTCCATCCAGATCGAAAAAGATAGCTGTGATAGAGGTCATGGTTTCTCCTATTTTGATAAGTTATTCTCCGAAAATTTCTTTTTGGAGGCGACGACCAGTAGGGGTGGCAGCGAGTCCACCTTCAGCTGTTTCACGAAAGGCAGTTGGCATGCTTGCTCCTACTTGGTACATGGCATCGATAACTTCATCCACAGGAATTTTAGATTCGATACCTGCCAGGGCCATGTCTGCTGCGATGAAGGCAAAGCTAGCTCCCATGGCATTACGTTTAACACAGGGAACTTCAACCAAGCCGGCAACAGGGTCACAGATGAGGCCTAGCATATTTTTAATGACAAAGGCAGTGGCCTGACTGGCCTGATAAGGTGTTCCACCGGCAGCTAGAGTCAAGGCTGCAGCACTCATAGCAGAGGCCGAACCAACCTCGGCCTGACAGCCACCTTCAGCACCTGAGATAGAGGCATTGTTTGCGATGACTAGTCCAAAGGCACCGGCAGCAAAGAGAAAATCCAGCTGTTGCTCGTGGCTGAGGTCTAATTTTTCAATAGCAGCAGTGAGAACGGAAGGCAGACAGCCAGCACTTCCAGCGGTTGGAGTGGCACAAACCAAGCCCATTTTGGCATTGTGTTCATTGACTGCAATGGCATTTCGGGCAGCAGAGAGAATCGTGTAATCTGACAGAGTTTTTCCGTTTTTGATGTAGTGATCCAATTTGGCAGCATCTCCACCTGTCAGGCCACTACGAGATTTATTTTCATTGAGGCCAAGTTGGACAGAGGCTTTCATGACTTCTAGATTGCGTTCCATGAGAAGGAAGACTTCTTCACGTTCGCGACCAGTCAATTCAAACTCTGTTGTAATCATGAGTTCTGCGACATTTCCTTGAAAGTCCAGATCTGCTTGCTCGACCAATTCTTTGATAGAATAAAACATGCTTCCTCCTATTTAAAGAAATTAACATTGTGGAGATGAGGGATTTTTCGAATTTCTTCGATGGCCTCATCACAGTTGCGACTGTCAACTTCGATAATCATAATGGCTTTTTCACCAGCTTTTTCACGAGTAACATTCATCTGGGCGATATTGATACCATAGCGTGAAAGAGCCTCTGTTACGAGGGCAATCATACCTGGAATATCTTGATGAACAATGATGATAGTCGGTGTATTCATATTGAGAGAGACGGCAAAGCCATTGAGTTCGGTTACCTGAATATTCCCTCCCCCGATAGAAATACCAGTCACACTGATGGTCTTGTGAGCATTTTTGACGGTAATTTTAGTGGTGTTTGGGTGAGGAGCATTGCTGTCTTTTTGAATAGTCCAGACAATCTTGATGCCACGCTTGTGGGCAATTTCCAGACTGTTTGGAATTTCAGGATCATCTGTATCCATGCCTAAAATACCAGCAACAAGGGCTAGGTCTGTCCCGTGACCACGATAAGTCTTGGCAAATGAGTTAAATAGTTGGAATTCGACTTCTGTCGGAGTATCATCAAAAATGGAAGATACAATCTTCCCAATACGAACAGCACCAGCGGTATGGCTACTAGATGGGCCAATCATAACTGGTCCGATGATATCAAAGACAGATTGAAAACGAAGTGATTTCATCAGTTTCCCCTTATAAAAATTCTTATCTCTATTATATCAAAGAATGAGTATCTTGACTTTAATTGTAGATGAAAACCTTTTTAATGCCACAAATAGCATAAAATAGCGACTTTTATGACAAAAATGGCTTATTTAGGGAAATAAAAAATAATTTTGTAATATTTCTACATAAAAGTGTCAAGAAACAGTAATATTTAAAGGGTATGATAGTACTATAGAAAGAAGGAGAATTTTCGAATATGAAATCAACAACTAAAAAGATTAAAACAACTCTTGCAGGAGTAGCTGCCTTGTTTGCAGTATTTGCTCCATCATTTGTATCTGCTCAAGAATCATCAACTTACACTGTTAAAGAAGGTGATACACTTTCAGAAATCGCTGAAACTCACAACACAACTGTTGAGAAATTGGCAGAAAACAACCACATTGACAACATCCATATGATTTATGTTGGTCAAGAGTTGGTTATCGATGGCCCTGTAGCTCTTGCTGCAACACCAGCGCCAACTACTTATGCAGCCCCAGCTTCTCAAGATGAAACTGTTTCAGCTCCAGTAGAAGAAACTACAGAAGTAGCAGAAGAAGCAGCTCCAGTGGCAAGCACATCTGCAGCAGAAGAAACTGTTGCTACAGCAGAAACTTCAGCACCAGCTGCAACTGTAAGCGGATCTGAAGCAGAAGCTAAAGAATGGATTGCACAAAAAGAATCAGGTGGTAGCTACACAGCTACAAACGGCCAATACATCGGACGTTACCAATTGACAGATTCATACTTGAATGGTGATTACTCAGCTGAAAACCAAGAACGTGTAGCAGATGCCTACGTTGCAGGACGTTACGGTTCATGGTCAGCTGCTAAAAACTTCTGGCTTAACAACGGCTGGTATTAAGAAATAATGAACAGAATAATTTGAAAAAGTCGAGGAAATCCCTCGACTTTTTTATATTTCTTTCGGTTGATAATAGATCTCCACTTCTTTTTTGAGAAAGGCTAGAATGGAAGTTTCATCGGTCAGCTCTAGAAGGGAGAACCCTTTTTGGATAAGTTTGGCATCATCCCTACAAATCCCAATACGGACATAGCAGATAGCAAGCATATCGTAGCTTTTCTTATTCTTGGCATCCTCTAGTAAAGTATAGCAGATTTGTTGACACATGTTTTTGTCTTGATGGTATAAGTAAATGGTGGAAAGGTTGAGTAGGATTGCCATTCGTAAGTCATATAAATGTTGGTAGTTTTTATAGACTTCCAAGCGTTGCAAGATTTTTTCAGTGATGAGATGGAGGTGTTCAATAGGAAAGCTGAAAAGGATGGTATTGAGGATTTTTAGGTCACTTTCATACCATGTATCTTGTTTTTCAATTTTTTCCCAAAGTTTTTTGACAGTTTGTTTCACTTGGTCTGACAGTTGCTCTGTACCATGTTGACGAATATGAATGACAACTTCAAGCATATCCCTGATTTCTTCTATAGGCAGGTCGTGATGGGTCTTGAGATAGTTTTGGCATGTTTCAAAAAAATGAACTAGACCACTGCCACCAATGGTGGAATTCATATTGAGATAAGTTTGCATGATTTCTGTTCGTTGGCTCGGCTGATAGAGATGGCAGATGTAGTCAAACTCTTCAAAACTCATATTAATCTGTCGGAGAAGAAAATCCATATTTTCATATTTAGGAGTTGCCTTGCCACTTTCAATCTTTGATAGGCTGGTTCTTGAGAGGACACTCCCACAGACCTCTTCTTGGGTCAATCCTTTTGACTCGCGTATTTCTTTATAGACCTTTCCCGAAATCATATTGCATAATTTTCTTCTTTTCGTGAAAAGTTAACAAACAATAAAATCCTAGCAAAAATATTGTATAATAGTAATATAGAAAGTAAAGGAGAAAACTAAATAAGCTTAAGTAGTACTATGATGTAGTTAGAAAAGGGGTGGAAAAATGTTTAAAAATAAGGAACTTGTTCGAGTAGTCATGATATTTGTGATAGGAATTACCCTCATTTTAATGACACCAGTCTTATTTAAAGTTGTTATGGAACTATTTTCAAAATAGATAGGTCTCTGCTTTAGGCGGAGTAGTGAATCAGGAGGTTAAGTGATGAACTACAATTTAAAATATATCTTATCAGGAATATTTATCATAGTCTTTATAGGTTTCCTAGTCTGGATGCGTTATTTTAATCAGAGGAAGGAAGAAGAGCATTCGGATGTGTCTTTTGAAGCGAGGTTAGATAGTGAGGTCAAGGCCTTATATAAACAACTAGGATTGGGTGAGGAGTCTCATTATTTCTTAGCCTATCGCTACCTACATCCCTGGTTTAATTTGGCGATTTTACCACCAACAGTTGAAATTTTCTTAACTAAAATAGCGCTGGTGATGGTGACCCCAGATGAACTACTGATAAGAAATCTTGGGAATGGGATGACTTTCACAAGTGAGCACCATCGTGATTTGCGGCAAGGACTTATCCGCATTCCAAAATCAGAGATGAAAGAATTTGAGATTCGCAACTGGAAAAGAGCCTTTGTATTTGGAGACTTTTTGACGATTAAAACAAACCAACATAGCTATTATTTACAGGTTAGAGATGATGGACTTCAAAAAGGAAGCCTTTCTACCAAACACTTCTCAGACTTAAAGAGACAAGATTTTTTAGGATTATTGACAGATAAAAGGACATTCTAATAGACAATGACTCAAAAAACGAATCTCTGAACGTTCAAACATTCAAAAACCACACAGTGTTCCTTTCAACTTGATTGTGTTCAAGATTGGAATGACAGTGTGGTTTTATTTAGAAGCTAAGCTTTTTTCTCTTTCCTTCGGTTGATAATGGGTCTCTACTTCTTTTTTGAGATGAGACAGCATAGAAGTTTCTTCGGTTAGCTCCAGAAGGGAGAACCCTTTTTGGATAAGTTTAGAATCGTCTGTACAAATCCCAATACGGACATAGCAGATAGCAAGCCTATCGTAGCTTTTCTTGTTCTTGGCATCCTCCAGTAAAGTGTAGCAGATTTGTTGACACATGTTTTTGTCTTGATGATATAAGTAAATGGTGGACAGATTGAGTAGGATTGCCATTCGTAAGTCATATAAATGTTGGTAGTTTTTATAGACTTCTAAGCGTTGCAGGATTTTTCCAGTAATGAGATGGAGGTGATCAATGGGAAAGCTGAAAAGGATGGTATTGAGGATTTTTAGGTCACTTTCATACCATGTATCTTGTTTTTCAATTTTTTCCCAAAGTTTTTTGATAGTCTGTTTCACTTGGTCTGATAGTTGCTCTGTACCATGTTGACGGATATGAATGACAACTTCCAGCATATCCCTGATTTCTTCTATAGGGAGGTCATGATGGGTCTTGAGATAGTTTTGGCATGTTTCAAAAAAATCAACTAGACTACTGTTGCCAATGATAGAACTCATATTAAGATAAGTTTGTATGATTTCTGTTCGTTGGCTCGGTTGATAGAGATGGCAGATGTAGTCAAACTCTTCAAAACTCATATTGATTTGACGGAGAAGAAATTCCATATTTTCATATTTGGGAGTTGCCTTGCCGCTTTCAATCTTTGATAGGCTGGTTCTTGAGATGACATTTCCACAGACCTCTTCTTGGGTTAATCCTTTTGACTCACGTATTTCTTTATAGACCTTTCCAAAATCATAACGCATGATTTTCTCCTTTTAGTGAAAAAAGTTAACAAATAATAAAATCTAGTTAAAAATATTGTATCATAGTAACAGAAATAGTAAAAAAGAAAACTAAAATAGTGTGTGAAAAAAGTTAACTAATTTTAAAATAGAGTAAAGAAGAGGTATACTATAGATACGAAATACAGATAGGAGGGAAAGAGTATGAATAAAAAAGTTTTTCGTTTTTTAGTTATTCTTGCTTTCTTATTCAGCATTGCTACGGTTTTCCCATGGAACTGGCCGATATAATGCGCTAGTTGTAAAAATGAAAGGAAGATGAGTCCAATGGACTACGATACTTGTTGATAAATTACTATAGCTGTTTCTACGGAACAGCTCTCGATAATAGGAGAAATAAATCATGAGAAAATTAGTTAGAATTGGTGTTGCATCTTTAATGGTATGTGGTATACTTGCTACTACAAATGCTTTAGCAGAATGGGTTGATGGTGGTCAATGGAACTATGGAGTAGGTTGGACAGGAACTTTTGGATATTCTGATTATTTACATTCTACTCGATCTCATACAGCAACTGTCAAGCATGGAGGTAGAATCTCTAAGGATCGTGAAGATCCCGAGGTTTGGGCTCAAGCTTCCCTTAATAAAATTCCGCCAACAGGATTAGAATATTTCTATGGATTTTAAGTGAAATTTTCCCTCTCCTATTAGGAGAGGGAAAACTTTAGTGGAGGTACTTTTATGAAAAAAATCAGTCATCTTTGTATGTTTCTGCTGTTGCTGTGTACCACTTTTTTTGTTTTTAATGTAAACTACACACGTGAAGCGGTTCGGATTCGGGAAATGGGAAAGACTGTAGATTCTTTGGATTTGTATTTGAAAGATATTAACGAACCTGCAGCGTCTGTTCTTCGATTTTTTGAGGATGTATCAAAGGAGTACAAAGTCTCCATCATCAAAACAGACAGTGGTGATGAGGTAATCAAGTCTGGTGTTTTTGATAAAGATACCTTCCCCTACCAAGAGTTTGGGATTTCTTCTCTTGATTTTACCACAGATGGTGAAGGAGTCTACAGTAATAAAAAAATTTCTAATAAACTTGGTACGATACCGACCTTTCTAAAAGCCAAGCCTATTCAGCTTATAACTTTTCAAACCTATATCAAGGATACATCTCGTAGTTTAAATGGTCGCTATACGATAACTTCTACACAAGAGATGGATAAGGATAGGATTGTACAGAAATGGAGCGATTTTTTCAAGATAGACCAGGCTACTTTGCTAGAGCCTACCTATAAAAGTGCAGTGGAAGTCATAAATCGAGATTTGCTTTTATCTGCCATTGTTTTTGTCTTGGCTATTTTACTTCTTGTGTTAGTAACAGTTTATCAGCCGATGATGGAGATGAAACGAGTGGGGGTTCAAAAGTTACTTGGTTTTCAAAGCGGGGCGATTTTAGCTGGTTTTGTAAAGACTAATTTTTATCTTCTCTTGGGTGGAAGTCTTATCATTGACTTGGGACTATTTTTAGTGCTGGACTACAGGCCAAAACTTCTGTTCCCAAGTTTACTCTTATCCCAATTTCTGCTTTTACAGTTGTATTTGTTTATCAGTTGGTTGACTTACCTGATGATTCAGAAAATGACAGTTAGTTCCATGTTGAAAGGTTTTTCATCTGTCAAACTTGGTCTCATCTTCAATTATGTGATGAAAATAGGGACAACTATTTTACTGACGGTCTTACTGATTGGGGTGGGCAGAAGTCTAGAACAAGAAAACAAAGAACTTGCTTATCAGCAACAGTGGGTAAGCCAAGGGAATTACTTGACCTTAGAAACCTTCCAACTCAATGATAACCTGTGGCAAGAAGAGCTAGCAGGGTCAGGGAAATCTACAGATTATTTCTACCAATTTTATCAAGATTTGCTAGCAAAAATACAAGTAAATTATGTGCGAAGTGCGAGTCTTCCTATCAAACCAGTCATCAAAGCTGAACAAGTACAGCAGTACCAACTGCCTGATAAGGTAGATGTTTACTATGCTAATAGCAATTTTCTAAAGAGCAAGGGATTCAAGTTACCAGATACCAGCACTAAAAAAGTTATTTTGATGCCAGCCAGTGATAAAGGACAAGAAGGTAAGAATCAGTTCTTGGGAAAATCCATAGCCTATCTTTCTCTGAGGTATGAAGATCAGCAAAAGCAAACAATAGAAGATATGGATGTAGAAATTGCCTACTATGAAGGAGATTGGTCATTCTTCCCTTATAATAATGAGCGAAAGGAAAACCTCCACAATCCAATCATTAGTCTGGTAAATGATCAAGACATGATGTGGGAAGAAAAGACTCGCTTGTCAACGACAGGTTTAAACAATCCTATGAAAGTTGAAAATACAGAACAAAATCAAAAAGTGATTACGGAGTTAGTTGAGAAATTATCAGATGGGAATTATTTAAAATTTTCATCGCTTCAAGCCATTCAACAAGAGAAAGTAGATTCTTATCGAGATGCAGTTCGAAATCTTAATATACTCTTTGCTTTGTTTGGTCTCCTTAGCATGATGATTTCCTACTTCTTATTAGTAACAACCTTCTTATTGAAGCGAACAGATATCATTACCAAGAAGTTTATGGGGTGGAAACTGGTCGATCGCTACCGCCCTCTCCTCGTTCTGCTCTTGCTGGGCTATAGTTTCCCTCTTCTAGTATTGATTTTCTTTGCCCATGCGCTCTTGCCACTCCTGCTGTTTGCAGGCTTTACATGTCTGGATATACTATTTGTGCTAGTCTTGGCTTCTAGGATGGAGAAAAGAAGTCTAGTAGAGTTATTGAAAGGGGGCATCTTATGATTGAGTTGGAAAATATTACCAAAACCATTGGGAGAAAAGTGATTTTGGATCACTTATCTCTCAGGATTGATCAGGGAGATTTGGTTGCCATCGTTGGAAAAAGTGGTAGTGGCAAGTCGACCTTGTTAAATTTATTAGGTTTGATAGATGGTGAATATAGTGGACGGTATGAGATTTTTGGTCAGACAAATCTAGCGGTTAATTCTGCCAAGGCACAAACAATAATCCGTGAACATATCTCTTATCTGTTTCAAAATTTTGCCTTGATTGATGATGAAACGGTCGAGTACAATCTCATGCTGGCACTGAAATATGTGAAATTGTCTAAGAAAGACAAGCTCAAAAAGGTGGAAGAGATTTTAGAGAGAGTAGGTTTGTCAGCTACTTTGCATCAAAAGGTTTCCGAGTTGTCTGGTGGGGAGCAACAACGAATTGCAGTTGCTAGAGCCATCTTAAAACCCAGCCAGCTGATTTTAGCCGATGAACCTACAGGTTCGCTGGACCCTGAAAATAGAGATTTGGTCTTGAAATTTCTCTTAGAGATGAATCGCGAGGGGAAAACAGTTATTATTGTGACCCACGATGCTTATGTAGCCCAACAATGTCATCGGATCATTGAATTGTAAAAAATACAGAAATCTTATCAAAAATCTTTAAATTTAAGGATACCTTTAAAATTTAATTTTAAAACACTCATTTATCAACATTTTTTGATTGATAAAAATAGGAAATCGGTTGTTTTTGGGAGATTCCCTAAAATCACCTCCTAACCACACGTACTAAAAAGATACTTCCTATGGAAATCGTATGACTCTGAAGCTTCGAATAGTTCAGTTTTCATGATTTTTATGCTATTCTAGCTTTAAAATCCTTCAGAACGTAAAATTTTAAGCAGTCAAAGATTTAGAATATCCCTAAAACATTTATTTTATGGCAATTCTAAACGTAGAATTGCGTGGATATGTATGGATTTAATCTATTCGATAGTTAGGACAGCTCTATTCTGGGAAATCTGAGCGATCAATGGTTTAGAACAGCATTTCAACAATGGATTTTGTTGAAGGATTGATTATTTTATAAAAGAGGCTTGTAGATTATCAGCCTCTTTCTTGTCTTCTCTAACCAAGCATGTTATAATGAATACTGCTCAAGCGACCTTCAATCGTTAAGCACACACGACCTTCAATCGTGAACTAGTCATTTCGTTTATCTTTTATTACGTCGTTAACTCGTCTTGCCTAACTCAAGTTATGCCTGCGACTCGTTGCCTAGTCCTAAAAGCAAACGAAAAGACTATACTCGAAGAAATTCTATTGAAAGTCATAGTAAATAGAATTTTGAGGGGTATAAATAAACGAATAGATGGGAGACTTACCATGAGTGATAACTCTAAAACACGTGTTGTTGTGGGGATGAGTGGTGGTGTTGATTCGTCGGTGACGGCTCTTTTGCTCAAGGAGCAGGGCTACGATGTGATCGGTATCTTCATGAAGAACTGGGATGACACAGACGAAAACGGCGTCTGTACGGCGACCGAAGATTACAAGGATGTGGCTGTGGTGGCAGACCAGATCGGCATTCCTTACTACTCTGTCAATTTTGAAAAAGAGTACTGGAACCGCGTTTTCGAGTATTTCCTAGCGGAATACCGTGCAGGGCGCACGCCAAATCCAGACGTTATGTGCAACAAGGAAATCAAGTTCAAGGCCTTTTTGGACTATGCTATGACCTTGGGGGCAGACTATGTGGCGACTGGGCATTATGCTAGAGTAGCGCGTGATGAGGATGGCATCGTTCACATGCTTCGTGGCGTGGACAATGGCAAGGACCAAACCTATTTCCTCAGCCAGCTTTCGCAAGAACAACTTCAAAAAACCATGTTCCCACTAGGACATTTGGAAAAGCCTGAAGTGCGAAAACTAGCAGAAGAAGCAGGCCTTGCGACTGCTAAGAAGAAAGACTCGACAGGGATTTGCTTTATCGGAGAAAAGAACTTTAAAAATTTCCTCAGCAACTACCTGCCAGCTCAGCCTGGTCGCATGATGACTGTGGATGGTCGCGATATGGGCGAGCATGCTGGGCTTATGTACTATACGATTGGTCAGCGTGGTGGACTTGGTATCGGTGGGCAACACGGTGGTGACAATGCCCCTTGGTTCGTTGTCGGAAAAGACCTAAGCAAGAATATCCTCTATGTCGGTCAAGGTTTCTACCATGACTCGCTCATGTCAACTAGCCTAGAAGCTAGTCAAGTTCACTTTACTCGTGAGATGCCAGAGGAATTTACGCTAGAATGCACAGCAAAATTCCGCTACCGTCAGCCTGATTCGAAGGTGACCATCCATGTCAAAGGAGATAAGGCAGAGGTCATCTTTGCAGAACCGCAACGCGCGATTACACCAGGACAGGCAGTTGTCTTTTACGAGGGCGAAGAGTGTCTAGGTGGCGGTTTGATTGACAATGCTTACCGCGATGGACAAGTTTGTCAGTACATTTAGATTGACAAATTTTCTCAATTTGCTACAATAATAAAAGCAATAGAAATGATGGTCAAAGCTCATGGATGTTGCAGGCTTTTTTGTCCTGCACTTCTTTGGAGTTTTGACTGTTTTTGTGTCGTTTAAGGGAAAGGATAAGAATGACTCAGCAAGACTTTCGGACAAAAGTAGGGAATACTGTTTTTGGCGTTCGGGCGACAGCCTTGATTCTCCAAAATGGCAAGCTCCTAGTTACCAAAGATAATGGCAAGCATTACACTATCGGCGGTGCCATCCAAGTCAATGAAAGCACGGAAGACGCAGTAGTCCGTGAAGTGAGGGAAGAACTGGGTGTCAAAGCTCAAGCTGGGCAACTAGCTTTTGTAGTTGAAAATCGTTTTGAACAGGACGGTGTTTCCTATCACAACATTGAGTTTCATTATCTGGTGGACTTGCTTGGGGATGCTCCATTGACCATGCAGGAAGATGAGAAAAGGCAGCCTTGTGAATGGATTGACTTGGATCAGCTTCAGAATATCCAGCTAGTTCCAGCCTTTTTGAAAACAGCTCTACCAGATTGGGACGGCCAACTAAGACACATTCATCTTGAGAAATAGGAGAGAAACATGACATATAATTTTACTGAAGAATACGATATTATTGTAATTGGTGCGGGACACGCTGGGGTCGAGGCTTCCTTAGCTGCTAGCCGTATGGGCTGTAAGGTCTTGCTTGCGACTATCAACATTGAAATGTTGGCTTTCATGCCATGTAATCCCTCTATCGGTGGTTCTGCCAAGGGAATTGTCGTGCGTGAAGTTGATGCCCTCGGTGGTGAAATGGCTAAAACCATTGACAAAACTTACATCCAGATGAAGATGCTCAACACAGGGAAGGGGCCAGCTGTTCGTGCCCTTCGTGCGCAGGCTGACAAGGAGCTTTACTCTAAGGAAATGCGCAAGACAGTTGAAAATCAAGAAAATTTGACCCTTCGTCAAACCATGATTGATGAGATTTTGGTGGAAGATGGCAAGGTTGTCGGTGTTCGTACAGCGACCCATCAAGAATATGCTGCTAAGGCTGTTATCGTGACGACAGGGACGGCCCTCCGTGGGGAAATCATTATCGGAGACCTCAAGTACTCATCAGGTCCAAACCACAGCCTAGCTTCGATTAGCCTTGCTGACAATCTCAAGGAACTGGGCCTCGAAATCGGTCGTTTCAAGACAGGAACCCCTCCACGTGTCAAGGCTTCTTCTATCAATTATGACGTGACAGAGATTCAGCCAGGGGACGAAGCGCCAAATCACTTCTCATATACTTCACGTGATGAGGACTATGTCAAGGATCAAGTGCCATGCTGGTTGACCTATACTAACGGTACCAGTCATGAGATTATCCAAAATAACCTCCACCGTGCGCCAATGTTTACAGGTGTGGTCAAGGGAGTGGGGCCTCGTTACTGTCCGTCGATTGAAGACAAGATTGTGCGCTTTGCGGACAAGGAACGTCACCAACTCTTCCTTGAACCAGAAGGGCGCAATACTGAGGAAGTCTATGTTCAAGGACTTTCAACCAGTCTGCCTGAGGATGTCCAGCGTGACTTGGTTCATTCTATCAAAGGTTTGGAAAATGCGGAGATGATGCGGACAGGTTATGCCATTGAGTATGACATGGTCTTGCCTCACCAGTTGCGTGCGACTCTGGAAACCAAGAAAATCTCCGGACTTTTCACTGCTGGTCAAACAAATGGAACGTCAGGTTACGAAGAGGCAGCAGGCCAAGGGATTATCGCGGGTATCAATGCGGCTCTGAAAGTCCAAGGCAAGCCTGAGTTGATTTTGAAGCGTAGTGACGGTTACATTGGGGTCATGATTGATGACTTGGTGACCAAGGGAACCATTGAACCTTACCGTCTTTTGACCAGTCGTGCTGAATACCGCCTCATTCTCCGCCATGACAATGCTGATATGCGTTTGACTGAGATGGGACGTGAGATTGGTCTTGTGGATGATGAACGCTGGGCTCGCTTTGAAATCAAGAAAAATCAATTTGAAAATGAGATGAAACGCCTAGACAGCATCAAACTCAAGCCGATCAAGGAAACCAATGCCAAGGTTGAGGAGATGGGCTTCAAGCCGTTGACAGATGCGGTGACAGCTAAAGAATTCCTTCGCCGTCCAGAAGTTTCTTACCAAGATGTGGTGGCCTTCATCGGGCCAGCTGCTGAGGACTTGGATGACAAGATTATCGAATTGATTGAAACAGAAATCAAGTACGAAGGCTATATTTCCAAAGCCATGGACCAGGTTGCCAAGATGAAACGCATGGAAGAAAAACGCATTCCAGCCAATATTGACTGGGATGACATTGACTCTATCGCGACAGAAGCCCGTCAGAAGTTCAAACTCATCAATCCAGAAACCATCGGACAAGCCAGCCGTATTTCGGGAGTAAACCCGGCAGACATTTCTATTTTGATGGTGTATCTGGAAGGTAAAAATCGTAGTATTTCTAAAAATCAAGAAAAGAAAGCATAGAAAAAAACAGCTCCGAAGACGGGGCTGTTTTCTTGCTTTATTCTTCATCTGGTGTGAGGATCATAGGGATGATGATCGGTTCACGTTCTGTATTTTCATAAAGGAAGGGGCGAATAGCGTTGACAATGGCACCATTGACTGATTGCACGCTAGCATCCTTGTTTTTCAGTGCGATACGAATGGCATTGAAGAGGATACGCTGGCTTTGGCGAATCAAGTCGCCAGACTCTCTCATGTAGACAAAGCCTCGGCTGAGGATGTCTGGACCAGACAGAATCATCTGCGATTTGAAGTCAACAGTTGCGACTGCCAGAACGACACCGTCTTCAGATAGATCGCGACGATCTTTGAGGACAGCAGCACCGATTTCACCGATACGATTTCCATCTACATAGATGTCTTGGGCGTTGAAATGACCTGCTATACGAGCTGAGTCAGCAGTAAGAGCAAGCACATCACCATTGCTCATGATAAAGATATTGTCCTTCTCAACACCAGTATCCACCGCTAGTCCAGCGTGGACTTTTTGCATGCGGTATTCACCGTGGACAGGCATGAAGTATTTTGGCTTAATCAAGCGGAGCATGAGTTTTTGCTCTTGCTGGCCACCGTGTCCAGATGTATGGATATTGTTAACCTTACCGTGGATAACTTCGACACCAGCTTCTGAAATGATGTTAATCAGCTTGTTGACGCTAGTAGTGTTTCCAGGGATTGGACTAGAAGAGAAGATAACGGTATCGCCGGGTTGGAGTTGCACCTGACGGTGGGTTCCGTTGGCGATACGAGAGAGGGCCGCCATCGGTTCACCCTGACTACCTGTACAGAGAATCAGAACCTCGCCTGCAGGGTAGTCTTTGATTTCATTTGGCTCGATAAAGGTTCCCTTAGGAGCTTTGATGTAGCCAAGCTCGATTCCGTTGACAATGGCCTTTTCCATAGAACGACCAAAGACCGCAATCTTACGTCCAGTCTTAACAGCAGCTTCTGTTGCTTGTTGGAGACGGAAGATATTTGAAGCAAAGGATGCAAAGATAATACGTCCTTCAATGCCTTGGATAATCTTCATGATGGACTGGCCAACGACTTTTTCAGAGTTGGTAAAGGTTGGCACTTCTGCATTTGTTGAGTCAGACAGGAGACAGAGAACACCTTCTTCACCAAGGGCAGCCATACGGTGCAAGTCCGCAGGTTCTCCAACTGGAGTGAAGTCGAACTTAAAGTCACCCGTACAGACGATTTTTCCTTGAGGAGTATGAATGACAATTCCCAAAGGCTCTGGAATAGAGTGAGTCGTTCTAAAGAAAGTTGCCTTGAGATTTTTAAAGGTCAACTCAGTATTATGGTTGATTTCGTAAAGTTTGGCGTTGCGTAAGAGGCCGTGTTCTTCGAGTTTCCCACGGATTAAAGCTAAGGCAAGCGGTCCAGCATAGATAGGGACATTTGCTTGTTTGAGCAGGAATGGAATCCCACCGATGTGGTCTTCGTGTCCGTGTGTGATTAAGACAGCCTTGACGCGGTCGATATTGTCCACGATGTATGAGTAGTCAGGAATGACATAGTCGATACCCAGCAAGTCATCTTCTGGGAATTTAATCCCAGCATCGACGATGATAATCTCGTCTTGGTATTCAATCCCGTAAGTGTTTTTCCCGATTTCTCCCAGACCACCGATGGCAAAAACGCCGACTTCTTCAGGTTTAAGAGTGTAGGCCATATTAGAACTCCGTAATTTCGAAGGCGCCAGTTTCTTTTTCGTAATCTAGCAATTTGTCAGACAAGAGTTCGATATACTCGATATTGTACTCTGGGCGATTTTCTTCGACAAGTTGGCGAGCAGCGATACGGCCCTCAAGTTCTGAGTTAGCATCGATGTCTAGGTATAGTGCGCGTGTTGTTTCACGGCGTGGGCTACGTTCTTTTGTTTCTTGATAAAAAACTTTGTAAATCATATAGTTCCTTTCTATTTACAGGTCAGCTTATTCCAAACTTTTAGCATAAATTGCTTAATTTCATTCCATTTTGTGTCTAGATTGACCTTGATTCGTTACAATTATTTCAATTATACCACAAAATGAAAAATTAGTAAAAGACGGAAACGAGAAAGTCACAGGACGATTTCTTTAGTAAACGTTTGCAAAAATAAAGAAAATATGTTATTTTGATAATGGAAATGAGTTTTATTGTTTGTCATAATTCCATATAGATTTTAAGTCAAGGAGGTTGCCCTATGTATAACTTATTTGCTTTTGCTATCGGAGCTCGCTTGGTAGCTTTTATTGTTTTTGTTGCTTGCGTTTATGCGGGGAATCTTCTATTTGCCAAACTGGAACAACGACAAACCAAGTTCTTGTGGAAGATTACCTTTGTGACTCTCTACTCGCTTTTTCTCCTCCTCGTAACTTATGTCGTTTGGTTTGTATTTTATTTTGGATTAAATGCTTAGATGCCCTGCTTATGCTGGGGCATTTTTGTTTGGGGGCAAAGAAAATTCCACCCCATCTATCAAGATGAGGTGGTCTTTGCATTTTTCTAAAATGACATGACAATGGAATTTTCAGAGCTTATTAGCTTTATATTAATGATTCTACTGCTCAAAAATAGAGTTGAAGACTAAAAACAAAACAATACAAACAGATAAATCGATTGGTAAAGGGATAGTAGTAATGTTTAAATCATTGAGAATGCTGAGCAAACTATAAGAGATAAAGATAATAAAATTTATCCTTCTAAAAATGTGTTTTTTATCTAGCATGACTTACCAAACTTTTTACGAAGGTCTTTTCCAATGGTATAACCTGCCATAAATAAAGCGATACCAACACCTACACCAAAACCACCCTTTATTTCTTGCAATTCCTTATTAGAAATTTCACAATAGTTGTTCAAATCTTTCATCATATTAATCTCCTCCTAAAAAATAACCAGCTGCCAAACCAGAACCTATAAGTGCTGTTCCACCTGCAATAGCTTTCCAAGATACTGCTACTCCAAAGATAACCAAGGGAGCGAGACCGCCATCAATATCTGATAATTCATTTTCAGATAAGGATAAAAATTGATTGTCAAGAACGTCAAAATTTGTCATTGAACTTTCCTCCTTTTTTCTTGTTCACTTTTATATTCGGAAAAGAAAAGGAAAAGTGAGCATTTTTTAAATTATTTTTTAGCTAAGTATAGGCATTTTTGTTTGGGGGCAAAGAAAATTCCCATGTGTCAGCTTTTGTAGTATAATAGTAAGCAGACAAAAAGATAGGAATGTGTTATGAAAGTATTAGCTTTTGATACGTCCAGCAAGGCTCTTTCTCTCGCTATTTTAGAGGACAAGCAGGTTCTTGCCGAGACGACGATTAATATTAAGAAAAATCACAGTATTACCCTCATGCCTGCCATCGATTTTTTGATGGCAAGTGTGAACTGGACGCCCAAGGATTTGGATAGAATCGTTGTGGCGGAAGGGCCAGGTAGCTACACAGGTTTGCGAATTGCGGTAGCAACTGCCAAGACCCTTGCTCATACTCTTAACATCGAGTTAGTTGGTATGTCTAGCCTCTTGGCTCTGGTGCCCTACCAACAAGAAGGTTTGTTCGTTCCTTTGATGGATGCGCGTCGCAACAATGTTTACGCAGGATTTTATGAGAATGCCAAACCTGTCATGCCAGAAGCACACCTGCCCTTTGAGCGAGTGATTGAGCTAATCAAGGGTGCTAGTCAAGTAACCTTTGTCGGAGAAGTTGGCACCTTTGTGGAGCAGATTCAAGAACACTTGCCAAGGACTAATTTCAAAGAAACCTTGCCAAATGCAGCTAATCTAGCTCTCTGGGCCTGGGACAAGGAAGCAGACTCCTTGCATGATTTTGTGCCGAACTACCTCAAGCGTGTCGAGGCTGAGGAAAACTGGCTAAAGAATCACACCGAATCTGGCGAGTCTTATATTAAACGCCTATGATAGAAATCAAAGGAACTCAACAGCAACCTGATCTGGCTCAAGCCATCTACGCTGTTATGGCAGCTGTTTACCCAGTCAGTTCTTGGACGCTGGAACAAATCCAAGCAGATTTGTCCCAAGATCAGACTTGGTATGCTCTAGCTTATGATGGAGCAGAAGTGATTGGATTTTTAGCTGTGCAGGAGAATCTATTTGAAGCAGAAGTCCTGCAAATCGCTGTCAAAGGAGCCTATCAGGGTCAGGGAATTGCCTCGGCCTTGTTTGCTCAATTGCCGGCAGATAAGGAGATTTTCCTCGAAGTCAGAAAGTCAAATCACCGAGCGCAAGCATTTTACAAGAAAGAAAAGATGGCAGTCATCGCTGAGCGAAAGGCCTACTACCATGACCCAGTCGAGGACGCCATCATCATGAAGAGAGAAATAGATGAAGGATAGATATATTTTAGCATTTGAGACATCCTGTGATGAGACCAGTGTCGCTGTCTTAAAAAACGACGACCAGCTCTTGTCCAATGTCATTGCTAGTCAAATCGAGAGCCACAAACGTTTTGGGGGCGTAGTGCCAGAAGTAGCTAGTCGTCACCATGTCGAGGTCATTACAGCCTGTATCGAGGAGGCTCTAGCAGAAGCAGGAATTACCGAAGAGGACGTAACAGCTGTGGCGGTTACCTATGGACCGGGCTTGGTCGGAGCCTTACTAGTTGGTTTGTCAGCTGCCAAGGCCTTTGCTTGGGCACATGGGCTTCCGCTGATTCCCGTTAACCACATGGCTGGCCACCTCATGGCCGCTCAGAGTGTGGAGCCTTTGGAGTTTCCCTTGCTAGCCCTCTTGGTTAGCGGTGGGCACACAGAGTTGGTTTATGTTTCGGAGGCTGGTGATTACAAGATTGTTGGGGAAACGCGAGATGACGCGGTTGGTGAGGCCTATGATAAGGTTGGCCGTGTCATGGGCTTGACCTATCCTGCCGGTCGTGAGATTGACGAGCTAGCTCATCAGGGGCAGGATATTTATGATTTTCCTCGAGCCATGATTAAGGAAGATAATCTGGAGTTTTCATTCTCAGGTTTGAAATCTGCCTTTATCAATCTTCACCACAATGCCGAGCAAAAGGGAGAGAGTCTGTCTACAGAGGATTTGTGTGCTTCCTTCCAAGCCGCTGTCTTGGATATTCTTATGGCAAAAACTAAGAAGGCTTTGGAGAAGTACCCTGTTAAAACCCTTGTCGTGGCAGGTGGGGTAGCAGCCAATAAAGGCCTTAGAGAACGCCTAGCAACTGAAATCACAGATGTCAATGTCATCATTCCACCTCTGCGCCTCTGCGGAGACAATGCAGGTATGATTGCCTATGCTAGCGTTAGCGAGTGGAACAAAGAAAACTTTGCAAACTTGGGCCTCAATGCCAAACCAAGTCTCGCTTTTGATACTATGGAATAAAGAGTCAGCTTAAGGCTGACTTTTTTACTTGCCGAAATGTCAGAATATTTTGACAAATAAATGTAAATAATGATATAATATATAAAGAATAGGAGGTGGTCAGATGATTGGGAGAATGGAATTGGGGGAATTTTACAAGGAATTACGTTTGGCTAGAAAGCTCAAGCAGTCAGATGTGGCTTGTGCTGGACTAACAGCTTCTCAGCTATCCAAGTTCGAACTAGGGCAGTCTATGCTGTCTGCAGATAAGTTGATTCTAGCTATCCAAGGTATAAATGTGACCTTTGATGAGTTTGGGCACAAGCTCAACAACTATCAAGAATCTCCACATATGCGAATTGGTAGAAAGGTTGTGGATCGCTTTGCCCACCAAGATATAGCTGGTTTAGAGCAACTGTTGGAGGAAGTCGAGCAAGAACAGATGGCAGAGACCTATCGTCGTTTGAATGCCATTGTAATTAAAAACGCACTCCATTCCTTAAATAAGAACTATCCATTAGTAAAAGAAGATAGCGAGTTTTTGACTATCTATCTCTATGCTATTGAGTCTTGGACCTGGTTTGAACTCTATCTCTTTTGCAATACCATGCCCTTCTTGAGCAATCAAGATTTGATATTTTTATCGACCGCTTTAATTGAGAAATCTAGGGAATTTAAAGAGTTGGTACATAATCGATTGTATATGAAAAGTGGATTTCTGAATATTATATCAGAACTCATGGAGCGTAAACTTTTCTCTTATATCCCAATTTTTGAAGCTGAGCTAGAGAGCATGCTTCGTCCATACGATGTTTTTGAAAAAGTATTGTGGCAGTTTTTAAAGAAAATGAAGATTTTCCTTCAAACCAAAGGAAGCAATCAAAAAGAGATTGAAAGATTTATCCAATCTCTGCAAGTATTAGAAAATCCACAATTGCTAGCCCTCTTCGAATTGCGTTTGAAGCAATACAAAGAACTTATTGAGTAGTCAACAATTGCAAATCTGAAATTTCTATAAGAAAAAATATCAAATATGCGATTTTCTAAAATAAGCTAATTTTCGTGTTATACTATCCTTGTAAAGCACTTCAAGCAGATCCTAAGTCGCAGAAGTGGTTTATAGATGGGAATTCGTACAGTATATGTTTAATTATGAGCATACTGTAAATGGCTGGACTAAAAGTGAAACTTGGCGTCCTAGATAAAATGAGGTAAACGATGGAAAAACAAAGTCAGTTACAAATGTTAATTCATTCCCTATACAATAATAAAGAAATTAGCTTGACGGAAGAATTTAGGAAGCAATTGCTGGAAACAGCAAAACAGTTCTCTAGTACTAATGAAGATTTGTTAGCTGTACGTCTTTCTTTTGCCGTCTCTAAAGAATTGTTGAGCTTTAAAGGTGAACCGCCGACAGAGTTGTTGGATTTAGCAAAATTTGTCCAAAAGAAAGAAGCTAAATACAAGCAGGGAATAGTGTGGTCTGGTATTTTTAAGATATGATTTATTATAAAATACGGCATGAACATCATATAATGGATGAATCTGAATATGAGCAAGGCTTGGAGTTCAATATTAAACCAAGTCTTGTTTTCTATACACTGGAACTTTAAAAGGAGTTGTGATGAAAGTATTTCTTCAAAATAGAAATTTTAGGCAATTAACCATCAACCAGTGGATTTCAACGGTTGGGGATACGATTTTTTATCTGGCCTTTTTGAATTATGTGGCAGATGCATCTTTTGCCCCTTTGGCGATTTTACTGATCACGATTTCAGAAACCCTTCCTCAAGTTCTGCAAATCTTTCTGGGAGTTTTGGCGGATTTTCAACATCATCGTGTCCTAAAATATACAATGATTAGTTTTGCAAAATTTTTGCTTTACTCTATCGTTTCTTTATCACTTTCAGGGCAGTCCTTTTCCTTGTTATTAGTAGCATTTATTTGTCTGATTAACCTCTTATCTGACACATTGAGTTATTTTTCAGGCGCCATGCTCACTCCGATTTTCATTAGAATTATTGGGCAAGACCATCTGGCAGAAGCTATTGGATTTAAACAGTCAACTGTTAGTTTAGTGAAAACAATCAGTAATATTCTAGGAGGAGTCTTACTAGGTATTCTATCTATCCAGTCTATTTCCTTACTGAATGCTCTGACCTTTTTAATCGCATTTTTAGGTATTCTTTTCATAAAAACAGACCTCTTGAAAGTAGAAAAAACGATTAGCTATCAAGAAGGACTCTCTGTAAAATCCTTTTGCCAGCATCTGCTCCAATCATCAAAATTGATATGGAATATGAATAAGGTGCTCTTGGTTTTGTTTATTATCTCTATTAGTCAAGCAGTGATAAATGTTACAGTTCCTGTTTCTACTCTGTTTTTGAGGAATCAGCCCTTTTTGAATTTACAAACAGGTCAATCTCTTGCCTTGTTATCCACCCTTGAATTGTCAGCCCTTATTGTCGGAAGCCTTGTGAGTGGCTATCTGAAGAATACAATCTCCATAAAACTAGCCCTATATGCCTCGCTTATTATCCAATTACTCCTTTTAGTTGGCTTTGTGGCAGTTCGTTTTGACTGGATTCTTATCTTTAGTGCCTTGGATGCCTTTTTCGCAGGTATCCTCTCTCCTCGATTACAGGAACTCATTTTTAAACAAATACCTGAGGAGTCAATGGGAGCAGTTCAATCCTCTATCGGTGCCATTACAGTTGTTTTACCTAGCTTATTTACAATAGCTTTGGTAACCATTGCTACTAGCTTTGGAACTCTGGCAGTTAGCTTTGTTTTATTGCTATTTCTTCTAGCTGCCTTTATCATACTCTTGAATATCCGTGAAAACATTTAGCGAAGAATGTGTATATTATATGTTTGAGACTGGATTCCAGTCTGTTTATGATGGCTACAATCAGCAGACTGTTAAATTTTTGAGAAAGTTGCTTGACATTTCAGACCAATCGGTTTATAATTCAAAAATGTAGAGATAAATACATGAGAAAAGAAGAAAAAACAAGACTACGAAGAGAGAAAATCATTACCGCTGCTTTGTTTGAATTTGCTACAAAAGGCTATCAAGGTTTTGTCATCAATGAACTTTGTAAAGTGGATGGTATTTCCAAAGGAGTTTTGTATCATAATTTTTCAGGGAAATCAGACCTCTATCTAACTTGTTTTCAGGAGAGTTTTGAGAAAGCTTTGGCAGTGTTTCTGGGGGTGGAAGGTCAAGTGCCCTCCTTAGCTGATTATATGGAAAGACGTCACCAATTTTATCAGCAATACCCAGAACATAGCCACATTTTCTTTGAGGCAATGATTGCGACACCAGAAGAATTGGAAGCAGACATTGCACCACAGAAAGCTATCTTTTTGGACTTGAATGAACAAGTTTGTCAAAAACTTATATCAGAATCCAAAAGCTATCTTTTTGGACTTGAATGAACAAGTTTGTCAAAAACTTATATCAGAATCCAAACTGAAAGAGCATATTGATGAGAAACGAGCTATGGACTATCTGCGATTGATTCAGGATATGTTTCGTTCCTATTATTTAACTGTTTCGTCAGATAGCAGTTTGCCTGACTTGGTTTCAGGATATGAACATCAATTATCACAGGTTTTGGATATGATGATTTATGGAATACTAGAGGAAGATTCCTCTAAAAAAGGAGAAAAATAATGTCGAAAATTTGGAAATGGTTGTTACTAATTGCGGGTATTTTTGCAGTTTTTGTAGGTTTTAATATGTTTGCACATCCTCTTATTAGCTTGGCTTCCATGACTTTCTGGTTTGCACTTGTATTTGCAGTTCAAGGGATTTCTGAGATTGTACAATACTTCAAATCAGAAGAAAAGCATGGCTGGAATTTATTTGGAGGAATTGTTACCCTCATCCTCGCTCTTACCTTGTTCTCAGGTAGCTTTATTGAAATGGTAACATTTGTACCATTTATCATTTCTTTATGGGCCTTGACAAATGGTATTACAAAAACTATCGTTGGTTTCAAGGTTCGTAAGACGGATAAATCGGTAGGTACCCCTCTAGTTTGGATGGGGATTTTAGGAATCGTAGCAGGTTTAATCATGATGGGACACCCATTGATGACCGGTCTCTATATTAGTTACACCATTGCCTTTGTCTTTATTTATCAAGGTATTGTGGCAATTGTTCAATTCTTCAAGATTAAATAAGAATAAAATGGAGTCTGTCTGATTACAATCAGCAGACTTTTTTCTCTTTCCTGAATGTGTTATAATAGTCCATGCTATGGCTGGAGCCTTTTCAGCCTACTTATACTCTTCGAAAATCTCTTCAAACTGCGTCAGCTTCTATCTGCAACCTCAAAACAATGTTTTGAGCAACCTGTGGCCAGCTTTCTAGTTTGCTCTTTGATTTTCATTGAGTATTATTAAGACAATATGAGGAGAAAGATGAAAGAAAAAGGATTTTGGGAGGGGGCGCAGGCGGCCATGCCAACGGCCCTTGGTTATGTCAGTATTGGCTTGGCCTGTGGGATTATTGGTGCGCCCTATGTGACACCTGTTGAGATGGGCTTGATGAGCCTCTTTGTTTATGCTGGGAGCGCCCAGTTTGCCATGTTGGCACTGATTGCGGTTCAAGCACCTGTGGCAGCTATTGCTATGACGGTCTTTTTGATTAATTTGCGTCTCTTTTTGTTGAGTTTGCATGCGTCAACCTATTTCCGTCATACCAGTCTCTGGCAAAATATCGGTATGTCTAGTCTCTTGACGGATGAGACTTATGGCGTTTTGATGGGCGAGTTAGCCCATACAGACAAGGTCAATCCTATGTGGATGCACGGAAACAATCTCAACAGCTATGTGGCTTGGTTTGTGGGAACAGTTGTCGGAACGGCTCTGGGTGGTCTGCTGCCAAATCCAGAAATCTTTGGCTTGGATTTTGCCCTGGTTGGGATGTTCATTGGAATTTTTGCTTCGCAATTCCAGATTATGCAAAGACGGATTCCTGTCCGCAATCTGCTCATTATCCTAGCAGTTGTTGCGGTGTCCTTCTTTTTACTCTTGACAGTGGTGTCTCAGTCACTAGCTGTTCTGTTTGCGACGCTACTTGGTTGTACAATGGGGGTGGTATTAGATGGTCAGTAAGTATCTTTTATTAGCAGTTATTTTCTCTGGCTTGGTGACCTGGATTCCCCGTATGATTCCCTTCATCTTGGTCAAGTATAAGGGTTTGCCTGCGATCGTTGAGCGCTTTTTGAAGTTCTTGCCCGTTTCTATTATCTTTGCCTTGATTCTGTCAAGCGTAGTGACAGGCAAGACTGGGAGTCTTCCTCAAATCAAATGGCTGGATTTCTTAGCAGTCTTTCCAACGGCTTGGGTGGCCTTTCGCTACCGTAATCTAGTCGGAACGGTTCTCTTTGGAGTGGTCTTAATTGCAGTCTTGCGTTTGGTCTTTTAATACTCTTCGAAAATCAAATTCAAACCACGTCAGCGTCGCCTTACCGTACTCAAGTACAGCTTGCGGCTAGCTTTCTAGTTTGCTCTTTGATTTTCATTGAGTATAAATTAGCCATAAAGAAAACCTATCACAGAGATAGATATCATATAATGGCGTAAATGGTCTTTTTCTGTTAAGATTATAAGGTATTCTATTTTGGAGGAAATGACATGAAAAAAATCGTTAAATACTCATCTCTTGCTGCCCTAGGGCTTGTTGCTGCAGGTGTGTTAGCAGCTTGCTCAGGTGGTGCTAAGAAAGAAGGAGAAGCAGCTAGCAAGAAAGAAATTATCGTTGCAACTAATGCTACACCAAAACCATTCAACTATGAAGAAAATGGCGAATTGACTGGTTACGAAATTGAAGTGGTTCGCGCTATCTTTAAAGACTCTGACAAGTATGATGTCAAGTTTGAGAAGACAGAGTGGTCAGGAGTCTTTGCAGGACTTGATGCCGACCGTTACAATATGGCTGTTAGCAACATCAGCTACACTAAAGAACGTGCTGAAAAATACCTTTATGCAGCTCCAACTGCTAAAAACCCTAACGTTCTTGTAGTGAAAAAAGATGACCCTAGCATCAAATCGCTTGATGATATCGGTGGAAAATCAACAGAAGTTGTTCAAGGGACAACTTCTGCTAAACAGCTAGAAGACTACAACAAACAACATTCAGATAATCCAACTGTCCTAAAGTATACTAAAGCAGACTTCCAACAAATCATGGGACGCTTGAGCGATGGCCAGTTTGACTACAAGATTTTTGATAAAATCGGTGTTGAAACAGTCATCAAGGACCAAGGTTTGGACAACTTGAAAGTGATCGAACTTCCAAGCGACCAACAACCTTATGTTTACCCACTTCTTGCTAAAGGTCAAGATGAGTTGAAAACATTTGTAGACAAACGTATCCAAGAACTCTACAAAGACGGAACTCTTGAAAAATTGTCTAAACAATTCTTTGGAGACACTTATCTACCAGCAGAAGCTGATATTAAATAATTTTTTGAAATCATCCATTCTGCATAAGGTGGATGATTTCTCAGTTTTTAGGGATATAGTTTTAAACTATATATCTGACTATCTAATAACAATTTGTGAAATCAAATAAATTGTGAGATACTAGTACGGTATTATTTTTAAGGAGAAAGAATCATGAAAATCAAAAAATGGCTTGGTGTAGCAGCTCTTGCTACAGTCGCAGGTTTGGCTCTTGCAGCTTGCGGAAATTCAGAAAAGAAAGCAGACAATGCAACAACTATCAAAATCGCAACTGTTAACCGTAGCGGTTCTGAAGAAAAACGTTGGGACAAAATCCAAGAATTGGTTAAAAAAGACGGTATCACTTTGGAATTTACAGAGTTCACAGACTACTCACAACCAAACAAGGCAACTGCTGATGGTGAAGTAGACTTGAACGCTTTCCAACACTACAACTTCTTGAACAACTGGAACAAAGAAAACGGGAAAGACCTTGTAGCGATTGCAGATACTTATATCTCTCCAATCCGCCTTTACTCAGGTTTGAATGGAAGTGACAACAAGTACACTAAAGTAGAAGACATCCCAGCAAACGGAGAAATCGCTGTACCGAACGATGCTACAAACGAAAGCCGTGCGCTTTACTTGCTTCAATCAGCTGGCTTGATTAAATTGGATGTTTCTGGAACTGCTCTTGCAACAGTTGCTAACATCAAAGAAAATCCAAAGAACTTGAAAATCACTGAATTGGACGCTAGCCAAACAGCTCGTTCATTGTCATCAGTTGACGCTGCCGTTGTAAACAATACCTTCGTTACAGAAGCAAAATTGGACTACAAGAAAGCACTTTTCAAAGAACAAGCTGATGAAAACTCAAAACAATGGTACAACATTATCGTTGCGAAAAAAGATTGGGAAACATCACCTAAGGCTGATGCTATCAAGAAAGTGATCGCAGCTTACCATACAGATGAAGTGAAAAAAGTTATCGAAGAAACATCAGACGGTTTGGATCAACCAGTTTGGTAATAAGAAACAGGGAGGTGGGAGAGAGAATTCCACCTCTTGCTTTTGTATAGAGCATGGATTGTCAGGAAGAGTAGTTCATAGAAAGGTAGAGAGAATATGGTTTTTCCTAGCGAACAAGAACAGATTGAAAAATTTGAAAAGGATCATGTAGCCCAGCATTATTTTGAGGTTTTGCGTACCTTGATTTCTAAGAAATCGGTCTTTGCCCAGCAGGTCGGACTTAAGGAAGTCGCAAACTATCTGGGTGAGATTTTCAAACGTGTTGGGGCTGAAGTGGAGATTGATGAGACTTATACGGCGCCCTTTGTCATGGCGCATTTCAAGAGTTCACGTCCAGATGCCAAGACCTTGATTTTCTATAACCACTATGACACTGTGCCAGCGGATGGGGATCAGGTCTGGACAGAGGATCCCTTTACTCTTTCAGTGCGCAATGGCTTCATGTATGGGCGTGGGGTTGACGATGATAAGGGTCATATCACAGCTCGTTTGAGTGCTTTGAGAAAATACATGCAGCACCATGATGATTTGCCTGTCAATATCAGTTTTATCATGGAGGGAGCGGAGGAATCCGCTTCGACAGACCTAGATAAGTATCTGGAAAAGCACGCTGATAAACTCCGTGGAGCAGATTTGTTAGTTTGGGAACAAGGGACCAAGAATGCCTTGGAGCAGCTAGAAATTTCTGGTGGAAATAAGGGGATTGTGACCTTTGATGCCAAGGTAAAAAGTGCGGATGTCGATATCCACTCTAGTTATGGTGGGGTTGTGGAATCAGCTCCTTGGTATCTCCTCCAAGCCCTACAGTCTCTTCGTGCCGCAGATGGCCGTATCTTGGTTGAAGGTTTGTACGAAGAAGTTCAAGAGCCAAATGAACGTGAATTGGCCTTGGTGGATACTTACGCCCAACGAAATCCAGGGGAAATCAGCCAGATTTATGGTTTGGAATTGCCTCTCTTACAAGAGGATCGCGCAGCCTTTCTAAAACGTTTCTTTTTTGAACCTGCTCTCAATATCGAAGGGATTCAGTCAGGTTACCAAGGACAAGGGGTTAAAACGATTTTGCCAGCAGAAGCCAGTGCTAAGCTAGAGGTTCGTTTGGTTCCTGGTCTAGAACCGCATGATGTTCTGGAAAAAATTCGGAAACAGCTAGACAAAAATGGCTTTGATAAGGTAGAATTATACTATACCTTGGGAGAGATGAGTTATCGCAGCGATATGAGCGCACCAGCCATTCTCAATGTAATCGAGTTGGCCAAGAAATTCTATCCACAGGGCGTTTCAGTCTTGCCGACGACAGCGGGGACAGGGCCTATGCATACGGTCTTTGATGCCCTAGAGGTGCCAATGGTGGCCTTCGGTCTAGGAAATGCCAACAGCCGAGACCACGGTGGAGATGAAAATGTGCGAATCGCCGATTACTACACCCATATTGAATTAGTAGAGGAGCTGATTAGAAGCTATGAGTAGAGATATTATCAAGTTAGATCAGATCGATGTGACTTTTCACCAAAAGAAGAGAACCATCACAGCGGTCAAGGATGTGACCATTCACATTCAAGAAGGGGATATCTACGGAATCGTTGGATATTCTGGAGCAGGGAAATCAACCCTTGTACGGGTGATTAATCTCTTGCAAAAACCATCTGCAGGGAAAATTACCATTGACGACGATGTGATTTTTGATGGCAAGGTGACCTTGACGGCTGAGCAGTTGCGTCGTAAACGTCAAGATATCGGAATGATTTTCCAGCATTTTAACCTCATGAGCCAAAAGACAGCAGAGGAGAATGTAGCCTTCGCCCTCAAACACTCTGGACTTAGCAAGGAAGAAAAGAAGGCTAAAGTAGCCAAGTTGTTGGACTTGGTTGGCTTGGCAGACCGTGCTGAAAACTACCCTTCACAACTATCTGGAGGGCAAAAACAGCGTGTGGCCATTGCGCGTGCTTTGGCAAATGATCCAAAAATCTTGATTTCAGACGAGTCAACTTCTGCCCTTGATCCTAAGACAACCAAGCAGATTTTGGCCTTGTTGCAAGATTTGAACCAAAAATTAGGCTTGACTGTTGTCTTGATTACGCATGAAATGCAGATTGTCAAAGACATTGCCAATCGTGTGGCAGTTATGCAGGATGGGCATTTGATTGAAGAGGGCAGTGTCCTTGAAATCTTCTCAGATCCTAAACAACCTTTGACTCAAGACTTTATCTCAACAGCTACAGGTATTGACGAAGCCATGGTCAAAATCGAGAAGCAAGAAATCGTGGAACACTTGTCTGAAAACAGCCTTTTGGTGCAACTCAAGTATGCAGGTGCTTCAACAGACGAGCCACTTTTGAATGAATTGTACAAGCATTATCAAGTAACGGCTAATATCCTCTATGGAAATATCGAAATTCTCGATGGTACTCCTGTTGGAGAATTAGTTGTGGTCTTGTCAGGTGAAAAAGCAGCGTTGGCAGGTGCCCAAGAAGCCATTCGTCAAGCAGGCGTACAACTAAAAGTATTGAAGGGAGGACAGTAAGATGGAATCATTGATTCAAACCTATTTGCCAAATGTCTATAAAATGGGTTGGGCTGGTCAGGCAGGCTGGGGAACAGCCATCTATCTAACTCTTTATATGACAGTTCTTTCTTTCATCATCGGAGGGTTCTTGGGGCTAGTGGCAGGTCTTTTCCTTGTTTTGACAGCGCCAGGTGGTGTCTTGGAAAATAAGGTCGTTTTCTGGATTTTAGATAAGATTACCTCTATTTTCCGTGCGGTACCATTTATCATTCTCTTGGCAGTCTTGTCACCCTTCTCTCATCTAATCGTAGGAACAAGCATTGGTCCAAATGCGGCTATCGTACCGCTATCTTTTGCAGTCTTTGCCTTCTTTGCCCGTCAAGTACAGGTTGTCTTGGCTGAGCTAGATGGTGGTGTTATTGAGGCGGCTCAAGCTAGCGGAGCGACATTCTGGGATATCGTAGGTGTTTACCTATCAGAAGGTCTTCCAGATTTGATCCGTGTGACGACTGTGACCTTGATTTCTCTTGTTGGAGAAACAGCTATGGCTGGTGCGGTTGGAGCTGGTGGTATCGGTAACGTAGCCATCGCTTATGGATTTAACCGTTACAATCACGATGTAACCATCTTGGCAACCATCATTATCATTTTGATTATCTTTGCGATCCAATTCTTGGGAGACTTCTTGACCAAGAAATTGAGCCATAAATAAAAAAGAGCCGCCTGGCTCTTTTTTAGTAATCAGATTTTCTGTGCCAATTTTTTACTCAAGGTTTGTCCAATTAAGGCACCCACTAGGGCTCCGATGATAATACTTGTGATAAATAGAAGAACGGTTCCAGGGTTTGGAGCAACCATGATACGGTCGATATATTCTTGTGATTTTCCTCTTGCTAGAAGGGTTGCCATATAGGTTTTGGGCGCAATCCACATAAGTAAGATTGGGCCAGTTGAGCTGAAGGCAAAAATAATAAAAGAAAGAAAGTTCTTTGTTTGGTCCTTGTATTTTCCGAGGCTAGCTACTGCATCTGCTAGCAGGCCACAGATAATTCCAGGAAGGAAGGCACCGGCACCGTGTTTAGTTCCCAAGAAAAAGAGAGCAATGACAAGGCCGATAGTGGTAATGGCTCCAAAACGTGGAACTTTTGCGATTAGAATCATATAGACGCCACCGCCGACAAGGGCAGTAAAAGCAGGCGCATAAAACATGTTTCCAGTTTGATCAAAGAGATTGCCCAAAAGGACACCAATCCCCATGGAGAGGAAGTAAAGAACTGCAAAAAGCAGTGTAGTTAAGATAGATTTCTTCATGAATTGTCTCCTGATAATTTTTTCACAATTCTCATTGTATCACGGTTTGAAGGGATTGTAAATGGGCACTAGAAGTTTTTGAAAACGCTTGAAATATGATATAATAGTTTCATAGTTATTTTTAGGAGGATATCATGGGGAGATTTTTAGACTTTGTCTTTAATCGTTTCTTTTTAGGGATGATTGCGACAGCCTTCTTTTGGCTATTAACTTTAGCAGGAGGGATTATCCTTGGTCTAGCGCCGGCTAGTGCCACCTTGATGAGCCTATATGCAGAACATGGTTATAGCTTTCGGGAATACAGTTTGAAGGAGGCGTGGTCTCTTTATAAGCAAAATTTCGTCTCAAGCAACCTGATTTTCTATAGCTTTTTAGGGGTGAATCTAGTTTTGGTCTATGGCCTGTATCTCTTGGTGCAATTGCCTCATCAGACTATTATTCATTTGATTGCGACCTTTTTGAATGTCTTAGTAGTTGCCCTGATCTTTTTGGCTTATACAGTATCTTTGAAATTACAAGTTTATTTTGATTTGTCCTATCGAAATAGCCTCAAACTATCCTTGATTGGCATCTTTATGAGCTTAGCGGCTGTGGCCAAGGTTCTCCTTGGGACAGTGCTACTTGTGGCAATTGGTTACTATATGCCTGCCCTACTTTTCTTTGTAGGAATTGGGATGTGGCATTTCTTTATCAGTGATATGTTGGAACCGGTCTATGAAAGTATCCATGAAAAATTGGCGACAAAATAGAATGAAGCAGTTTTGGCTACATACGCTTCTGAGAACCTACAGTTCAGTGATGATGATTATTATTGCGAGTTTTGCAATCTTACTCTCTTACGCTGACTGGGATTCACGGGAAAAGGAAGCTCAAAGAGTAGCTCAACGTGTAACCACTCGAACAGTTGATGAAGTGGAGTATTATTATAGAGAATCAGCCCAACTGGCGCAAGATTTAGTAGCCAATCAAGACCGGATACAAGGGGTTTATAAGTACTTTAGCTTGTCAACTTCTGAGTATTTTTATTGGCTGTTGGAGCATCAAGCAGCTTCGTCAACTTCTATTTCTCTGTATGAAAACATTGATGATCTTTATGTCCAAAATGACTCTATAACGGGTGTTGCAATCGTCTTGCAGGATTTTAAAGAAGTTTATGTTTCAACAAGGGATAAAAGAAGTGGTCATGTCTTGCCTGCTGAGGCCTTTAAACCAGAGGCCAATAGTTTTGGCATTCCAGTTCTGGACCCAGCAACGGATCAATCTATAGGAGTGATTTACATCTCCTTGGATCCAGAAGTCTTATATCATGCCATTGACAATACCCGAGGTCATATCCCGATGGCTGTGACTGTGACATCACCATTTGATACGGAGATTTTTCATATTGGTGAGAGGGTCAATAGGGAACATGAGAACTGGTTTGTCGGTTTTACCTCTCATGGATATCAGGTTCAGGTGGCAGTTCCTAAAAACTTTGTTTTACAAGGAACAGTGGCTAGCTCTGCTTTGATTGTGGGCTTGAGCCTTCTCTTTATTGTCATTCTCTATCTGACTTTGAGGAAGACTTTTGCTAATTATCAAAAGCAGGTAGTGGACCTGGTGGATTCCATCCAAGCTATTGCCAAAGGACAAGAAGGTCTTCGCATTGATACGCTTGAAAAGGATCAGGAATTGCTCCTAATCTCGGAGACGACCAATGATATGTTGGATCGCTTGGAAAAGAATATCCATGATATTTATCAGTTAGAGCTTAGTCAAAAAGATGCCAATATGCGGGCCTTGCAGGCGCAAATCAATCCTCACTTCATGTACAATACTCTGGAGTTCTTGCGTATGTACGCAGTCATGCAGAGTCAAGATGAGTTGGCAGATATCATTTATGAGTTTAGTAGTCTCTTGCGTAACAATATTTCCGACGAAAGAGAGACCCTTCTCAAACAGGAATTAGAATTTTGCCGTAAATACAGCTATCTCTGCATGGTTCGCTATCCCAAGTCCATTGCCTATGGTTTCAAGATAGACCCAGAGCTAGAGAATATGAAAATTCCTAAGTTTACCTTGCAACCGCTGGTAGAAAACTATTTCGCGCATGGTGTTGACCACAGACGGACAGATAATGTGATTAGCATCAAGGCGCTTAAACAGGATGGTTTTGTAGAAATTTTAGTGGTCGATAATGGTCGTGGAATGTCGGTTGAAAAACTGACAAGTATTAGAGAAAAATTAAGTCAGAGACATTTTGAACACCAAGCCAGTTACAGTGATCAAAAGCAGTCTATCGGGATTGTCAATGTCCATGAGCGTTTTGTGCTCTATTTTGGGGATCGCTATGCTATTACTATAGATTCTGCAGAGCAAGCAGGTGTTCAGTATCGTATTATAATTCAAGATGAGTAGAAAGGGAGAAAATGTATAAAGTATTATTAGTAGATGATGAGTACATGGTGACAGAAGGTCTGAAACGTTTGATTCCCTTTGATAAGTGGGATATGGAGGTCATCGCAACAGCCAGTCATGCCGATGAAGCCCTAGAATATGTTCAGGAAAATCCTGTCGATGTGGTCATTTCCGATGTCAATATGCCCGACAAAACAGGGCTTGATATGATTCGAGAGATGAAAGAAATTTTACCAGATGCTGCCTATATCCTGCTCTCAGGTTATCAGGAGTTTGATTATGTCAAAAAGGCTATGAACCTCAAGGTTGTAGATTATTTGGTCAAGCCTGTTGATAAAGTAGAGTTGGGAAATCTGCTGGAGAAGATTGCAGGTCAGCTCGGCGAGAGAGGAAAGAAAAGTCAGACCCTCAGTCAAGATTTAGACGAGGCTGGATTTGTTAGTTATCTAGGAGGTAAGGAGAATTGGTGGATAGGCCTATCCAAGGAAAAACAAGGCTCTTTCACCATTCCCTACTATGTATTGGGTCAAGACTGGCAGATTTTCATTTCTGACCAACCCCTAGATGGGTTAGTCGTTACTCCCTTTGAAGCTCCTTATCAAGAACACTTTGAACGCTGGAAGCTGAATGCTGAGAAAGCCCTCTTTTACGGTTCTGTAAATCTAAAACAGTCTGAGAGTCTCTTTGCCTATTACGAACCGATTTATAGGGTTATCATTCAGGGGAATCTCAATCAAATCGTGGAAGAGTTGAACCTTTTGGAGAAGGTGGTTCTTGAAAATACGCCGCGTGTTCCGATTACCAAACAGCTTTTTATCCAGTTTGTCATGGATGTCTTTCACTTGTTTGAACATCTCAAAGCTGATGATATGACGGACATTGTCAAAACCATTCATGCTATTCAATCATTCGATGAATTGGTTCCTTATATCAAGGAAACTCTGACCCGCTTCTTTGGGCAATATCGTATGAATGAAAACGTGGTCAGTGTGCTGGAAGTCATTGGGCGTGATTATCAGAAAGAACTTTCCCTCAAGGATATCAGTAAGGATCTCTTTATCAATCCTGTCTATCTAGGGCAGTTGATCAAGCGTGAAACCAATTCGACCTTCGCAGAATTACTAAACAAACAACGCATTAAGGCTGCCCAGCAGCTCTTACTTTCAACTAGTGACAGTATCGAAGATATTTGTTATGCCGTTGGTTACAGTAACGTGGGATATTTCTATAAAGTGTTCCGAAAATTGTGCGGAAAATCGCCAAAAGCCTACCGAAAACAGGTAGAAACGACACTATAATATTTGTATTCCTTTACAAAAGGTGCTATAATATAAATAATAATATCAGGAGGTTCTATCATGAAAAAGAAACCGATTTATCTATGGGTCTTGCTCATCTTGTCTGCTCTTATTTCAGCTACGTCTCTGTTTGAACTTTTGAAGCCCTTGCCTAGTAAAGAAGTCCTTCGTGCTGCTCAAAAACAAGTTGCAGGGGTCAGTGCTCAGCAGGTAGAAGATAGCATTAATTTTAGCTATAGAGTGGCAGAAGCATCTCATTCTATTTTTAATGTGGCCTTGGTTGTACTATCTGCTATTTTAGTGGTAGTAGCGATTGTGTTCCTTGTTCGTAAGAATTTGCAGTATGCAAACTATACTTATGTCGGCTATGTTTTGCTAGCCATTATTGGTTCGATTTATACCTATGTGACTTTACAAGACGCTTTGCAGTTGGTTCAAGATGAAACTATTCGTTTGACAATGGGTATTGGTTCAAAAGCTGTCAGCATTTTCTATATCGTCATCAATGTTCTCTTCCTAGCCCTTGTCTTCTACAAGATATGGCGTCAACAAAAAGCCTTGGCAGAAGAAGAGGAAACAGAAGAACTTGCCTAAGTATTGACAAAAAATAACTATCAAGTTACAATCTTGGTAGTTATTTTTCGATTATACATAAAATCATGGAGGTAAATATGAAGACAATTTCTTTAGTTTATATCAGTCTGAGTGGGAATACTGAGAGTTTTGTGACCCGCCTGAAAGACTATCTCTTGTCCCGGTACGAGGGAATTGAGGTTCAAAAGATTCATATCAAGGATTTGGTTAAGGAAGGTCACGATTTCTATGAAATGGACCACCCTTATGTTGCTTTTTTGCCGACTTACCTAGAAGGTGGGAATGGCGTTGATAACGGAGATGTCGAGATTTTGACAACACCAGTGGGAGATTTTATCGCCTATGGTGACAATGCTAGTAAGTGTTTTGGCGTGGTTGGTTCAGGAAATCGTAATTTTAATAACCAATACTGCCTGACAGCTAAGCAATACAGTCAACGTTTTGGTTTCCCTGTATTGGCTGACTTTGAAATGCGAGGTATGCTGGGAGATATCAAACATGTCGCAGCGATTATCGCAGATTTGTATGAGTTGGAAAGTTAAGCTTAGGCTTGACTTTTTTATTATCTTAGGCAGTTGTATCAGCATTCTTACTTTTTATGCTTCAAGAGTTGATTGATATGGTCCACTTTTTTAGCTTCTCTTTTATAGAGAATAGCCCAAATGATGAGGTAGACAATCGCAAACTCGATAATGAGCTGGAGATAGAAGATCCAGTGAAAAGGAAACCAACCTGCCAGAGTTGCTAGTGGGATAAAGCCAGCCAGCATGAGGAAGAAATGGGTCATAGTTGCACGGAGCAAGCTCCAGTCACGGCTGAATAATCGTTTACCAAAGTTGAAGAGAATACCGATGGCTGCCCAGATAAGAGTACAGTAGAGCAAGACCAAGGCACCGTGAACCTGATGTTGAGCCATCACTTGTCCGATCAGAGATTCAGGACTCAGTGGTGCGTAGGTATTTGGTGCATAAATGAGTGAAAAGATGATAGAGAGGATGAGGCCGATGAGGACACCAGCAGCTGCGTCGTGGAAGATTTGTTTTTTCATAGTTCTAATTTCTCCTTGATGGTTTTTAGATAACGGCGTGAAGAATAGGTGAAGCTTTCGTTTTTCAAGAAAATTTCTACTAGGCCGTTTGGGGTTAGCTTGAGATGAGAGATGGAGTTGATATTGATGATTTCTGATTGGGAAATTTGGATAAAATTGGTTGGCAGAATTTCAAGAACCTGATAGAGTCGTAAATCAATATTGTAGGTCTGGCTAGCCGTTTCTGCAAGAACCTTCCGATTCTCGATATAGAAGCGCTGTATCTTACCAATCTTAACTAGATAGACCTGATCATCAATCTTTCCTTTGATTGTTTCTTTTTGGTCCAGATTTTCTGCGAACTCGATGACTTTCTGGATTTTATCGGTTTCTTGAGGTGCTTGGACAATCAGCTTTTCCTCCTTGTAAGTTTCACTAATCTGTAGTTCTACTTTCATAAATTTCTCTCCTTGTTTTTCATACAAAATTGTGATCACTTATTGTACACCTTTATTAAACACTATTTTACGATACCTGACAAGGGACTTTGTTTATGTGGAGGGATTTGGCTCCTATGTGGTGGAGCTTTTCTGTCCTTTCTGAAATATGGTATAATAGCACTAATCAATTTCTAGGAAAATAGATACAGAAAGGGGCTGAAAGATGTCTCATATTATTGAATTGCCAGAGGTGCTGGCAAACCAGATCGCGGCTGGAGAGGTTATCGAGCGTCCAGCTAGCGTTGTTAAGGAGCTAGTAGAAAACGCCATTGACGCGGGCTCTAGTCAGATTATCATTGAGATTGAGGAAGCTGGTCTCAAGAAAATCCAAATCACAGATAATGGTCATGGAATTGCCCACGATGAGGTGGAATTGGCCTTGCGTCGTCATGCGACCAGTAAGATAAAAAATCAGGCAGATCTCTTTCGGATTCGGACGCTTGGTTTTCGTGGTGAAGCCTTGCCTTCTATCGCTTCTGTTAGTGTTTTGACCCTTTTGACGGCGGTGGATGGTGCAAGTCATGGAACCAAGCTCGTCGCGCGTGGGGGAGAAGTTGAAGAAGTCATCCCAGCGACTAGTCCTGTGGGAACCAAGGTTTGTGTGGAGGACCTCTTTTTCAACACGCCTGCCCGCCTCAAATATATGAAGAGCCAGCAAGCGGAGCTGTCTCATATCATTGATATCGTCAACCGTCTGGGCTTGGCCCATCCTGAGATTTCTTTTAGTTTAATCAGTGATGGCAAGGAAATGACACGGACAGCTGGGACTGGGCAACTGCGCCAAGCTATTGCAGGGATTTATGGTTTGGCGAGTGCTAAGAAGATGATTGAAATTGAGAACTCTGACTTAGATTTCGAAATTTCAGGTTTTGTGTCTCTGCCTGAGTTAACTCGGGCTAATCGCAACTATATCAGCCTCTTCATCAATGGCCGTTATATCAAGAACTTCTTGCTCAACCGTGCTATTTTAGATGGTTATGGCAGCAAGCTTATGGTTGGCCGTTTTCCACTGGCTGTCATTCACATCCATATCGACCCTTATCTAGCGGATGTCAATGTGCATCCGACCAAGCAAGAGGTGCGGATTTCCAAGGAAAAAGAACTGATGACGCTGGTTTCAGAAGCTATTGCAAATAGTCTCAAGGAGCAAACCCTGATACCAGATGCCTTGGAAAATCTTGCCAAATCGACCGTGCGCAATCGTCAAAAGGCGGAGCAGACCATTCTCCCACTCAAAGAAAATACACTCTACTATGAGAAAACAGAGCCGACAAGACCAAGTCAAGCTGAAGTAGCTGATTATCAGGTGGAATTGGCTGATGAAGGACAGGATTTGACCCTGTTTGCCAAGGAAACCTTGGACCAATTGACCAAGCCAGCAAAACTGCATTTTGCAGAGAGAAAGCCTGCTAACTATGACCAACTAGACCATCCAGAGCTAGATCTAGCTAGTCTTGATAAGGCCTATGACAAGCTGGAGCGAGAAGAATCTTCAAGCTTCCCAGAGTTGGAATTTTTCGGGCAAATGCACGGGACTTATCTCTTTGCCCAGGGGCGAGATGGGCTCTACATCATAGACCAGCACGCGGCTCAGGAACGGGTCAAGTATGAGGAATACCGTGAAAGCATTGGCGATGTTGACCAGAGTCAGCAGCAACTCTTAGTACCTTATATCTTTGAATTTCCTGCGGATGATGCCCTTCGTCTCAAGGAAAGAATGCCTCTTTTGGAGGAAGTGGGTGTCTTTCTAGCAGAGTACGGGGAAAATCAATTTATTCTACGTGAACATCCTATTTGGATGGCAGAGGAGGAGATTGAGTCAGGTATCTATGAGATGTGCGACATGCTCCTTTTGACCAAGGAAGTTTCTATCAAGAAATATCGAGCAGAGTTGGCCATTATGATGTCCTGCAAGCGGTCTATCAAGGCCAACCATCGTATCGATGACCATTCGGCTAGACAACTCCTCTATCAACTTTCTCAATGTGACAATCCCTACAACTGTCCCCACGGACGTCCTGTTTTGGTGCATTTCACTAAGTCGGATATGGAAAAGATGTTTCGACGTATTCAGGAAAATCACACCAGTCTCCGTGAGTTGGGGAAATATTAAACTAAAAGGAAAACTATGTACGAATATTTAAAAGGAATCATTACCAAAATCACTGCTAAATACATTGTTCTTGAAGTCAACTGTATCGGCTATATCTTGCATGTGGCCAATCCTTATGCCTACTCAGGACAGGTTAATCAGGAGGCTCAGATTTATGTGCATCAGGTTGTGCGTGAGGACGCCCATCTGCTTTATGGTTTTCGCTCAGAAGACGAGAAGAAGCTCTTTCTCAGTCTGATTTCGGTGTCTGGGATTGGGCCTGTATCAGCTCTTGCTATTATTGCTGCTGATGACAATGCTGGCTTGGTTCAAGCCATTGAAACCAAGAACATCACCTACTTGACTAAGTTTCCTAAAATTGGCAAGAAAACAGCCCAGCAGATGGTGTTGGACTTGGAAGGCAAGGTAGTAGTGGCTAGTGATGATCTTCCTGCCAAGGTGGCAGTGCAAGCTAGCGCTGAAAACCAAGAACTGGAAGAAGCCATGGAAGCCATGTTGGCTCTGGGCTACAAGGCGACAGAGCTCAAGAAAATCAAGAAATTCTTTGAAGGAACGACAGATACAGCTGAGAACTATATCAAGTCGGCCCTTAAGATGTTGGTGAAATAGGAGCAGAGCATGACAAAACGTTGTTCGTGGGTCAAGATGACCAATCCTCTCTACATCGCTTATCATGATGAGGAGTGGGGTCAGCCCCTCCATGATGACCAAGCATTGTTTGAGTTGTTGTGCATGGAAACCTATCAGGCAGGCCTGTCTTGGGAAACGGTGCTCAACAAACGCCAAGCTTTCCGTCAAGCCTTTCATGGCTATCAAATTCAAGCGGTGGCAGACATGACCGACACCGAGTTGGAAGCCTTGCTGGAGAATCCAGCCATCATTCGGAATAGAGCCAAGATTTTTGCTACTCGGACTAACGCCCAAGCATTTCTACGACTACAGGCAGAATATGGCTCTTTTGATGCCTATCTTTGGTCTTTTGTTGAGGGGAAAACTATCGTTAACGATGTTCCCGATTACCGCCAAGCCCCTGCTAAAACACCCTTGTCTGAGAAATTAGCCAAAGATCTCAAAAAACGAGGTTTCAAGTTCACAGGCCCAGTCGCTGTCTTGTCTTTTCTACAAGCAGCAGGGCTAGTTGATGACCATGAGAATGATTGTGAGTGGAAAAGCGGTCACTAGTGTGTACAGGTAACTAGCATATCTGAGAATATATAAAAAGCTGAGAAACTTTTCCCAGCTTTTTATATATACTATTAGATTTGTTAGAGTGAAGTCAAAAAAGTGATTCCACCTAAAATAACACCAGCTGAATTTGGAATGATTAGTATCCAATCCTTCTTAGGTTCCTTTGTCTATCCATAAATAACCCAGATTAAGCAAGATATAGCAGCTGATAAAGGTTGAAATGGTTGAGCTTTATTTCCCTGTAAATTAGCGATAATTTGAGGTATGTAGGCAATAAATACTATAATTCCAATAAAGGCACCAATAGAACCTACGATTCGATTAATTTTTTGTTTTGTCATATACGCCTCCTTCAAAAGGATATCATAGAAATTAGCGAAATGCAATAAATTCAGATACAAATTGTAACGAAAACGAATACAAAAGCACAAAAATAGAGAAACTATTTATTTTTTGTTATAGTCAAAGCGAATGACTTGTTCCTGTGCATCTACATGAGCATGGACCCCAAAGGGTACAATTGCTCTTGGAGTTGCGTGGCCGACATTCAGATTATAGACAATCGGGATATTGCTGTCAATGATATCCAATAGTGCCTCTTTATAGTCGTCATAGAAAGTTTCATCCATAGGTTTTCCGACCAGGAGTCCACTGATGGCCTCGAATATACCAGTGTTCTTTAAAGTTTGCAACATCTTTTTGAAGTCTTTCGGCTTAGGCTTTTCTTCGCTTGTTTCTAGTAAGAGGATTTTTCCTTCCCAGTCTGACAAGTCAGGGAAAAGTTTGTATTTTTGGCAGAGCTCCGTACTATCTGCGTATCGAGAATTGTCAAAGATATCGTAGAGAGATTCAAGGCAACCACCGAGGATTTTTCCCTCGAATAGTGCATTTCCTTGTAACAACTCAAAACCGGTATTTGTATGACTGATACGAGGTGTTCCTAGAGCCTTGGGACTAAAATCAGTTCGTTCATCATACCAAACGTCACTAGGGCGGATTTCTGAGATTCTTCCCGTCTCAATCAATTCTTTAAAGTAGTGAAGGCTATAGGCTAACATTTCTTTGTCTAATTCACAAATGTCTGCTAAGAAGGATTGACCATAAAAAGTTTTGATTCCTAGTTTATGCAACATGAGATGGTTCATGGTTGTATCCGAGAAGCCAAGAAATATTTTTTGTTTGATAACCTTTTGGAGTTGGTCATTTTCAAAAAGATAAGGTAGCAAACGATAGGTATCGTCTCCACCGATTGCGCATAGGATCATATCGATGCTATCATCAGAAAAGGCCTGCATTAAATCCTCTGCACGAGCTTCAGGATGGTCCTTGATAAAGTCTAAGCCTTTTTGCGAATGGGGCAAAAAGATAGGATTGATTCCCAGGTCCTTGAGACGTTGGACACCCAAGTCCACTTCGTGTTTGACAAAGTCCTCTCCGATAATGCCACTAGATAAACTAACAATACCAATAGTAGAAACCATATCTCATCCTCCTAGAAATTGATTGAGCCTATTTTATCATAAAAGATGGGAGAAAACTATAGGGAAAAGGGTAGAGGGAAGCTTGTAGGCAAGCAAGTGAAAAAGCAACCGCTGGTGCAGTTGCTTTTCGTTTTCTAATCAGTAATCTCGCTAGATATGAGTTACTTGGTCAACTCTTGATTATAGGAGAGAGCCAAATCAATCCAGTAAGGCAATTCTTTTTGGCCTTCTATATCTAAGTCTATATACCCATGATAAAGGCGCCCCCTCATCAATGTAGTATGAGCTCCTGTTCGGGGTAGAACTTGCTTCTCCATTTCCTTGCCAATTCTGACCATAACCAGTTCATCCTTTCTGGAACTGACAGTAAGGACCATTTTACCACGAATCATAAAGGCCAGGCCACCAAACAGCTTCTTTTCTTCTAGCTCTTCTTCGAAAATTTGGGGAGGAAGTTTGAGCGCTAGAATTTTTCGAATCTGCTGAGCTAAAGATTGACTATATGCCATAGCTCTTTCCTTTTCTTAGTAACGTGTTGGTCCTGCACTTGCGCTTCGGATGTTCAAGCGTTTCTTGAGATAGAAGCGAAGGGCTAGGAGGGCTACTCCGATAATAGCCAGTGGCAATGGAGCAAGTACTGGGTTAAGGCTGGCTGGTAGGAAGCTTGTTGCAAAGAAAACAAGCAACCAAAGGAACATAGAAGCTAGGATAACTAGTACAGATTTCCAGAAAGGTGGACGTTGACTGCGGTCCATATCTGGTCCATAATATTGGTAAACAAAGTAGTACATCAAGTAGAAGGCAAATCCACCAACAAGTCCAACTAATAGGAGAGTGACAAATCCATAGCCGAAAGCCTGATCTGCCGCAAAGAAAGTTGTGAGGGCGCTGACGAGGGCAAAGAGGCTAGTGATGAAAAGAGCTGAGTCCATAATCATCAGTTTTGGATCATCATTTTCTTTTGGATGCTCTTTTTCATATTGTTCCTTGACAGTGAAACTATGAGCCCAATGAGTTGGTGCACCATAGAGGGAACGAGCAGTCGTACCCTTGGCTTGCTCTTCAAGGATTTGGGGAATAACTTCCTCAAAAATAGCCTTGATTTCAGCGTCTGTTTTTCCATCTTTGATGAATTGTTGGGTAGCGATGTGGACAAACTCTTGGTTTTTCTTTGTTAATTTTTGTAGATCAATCTGAGACATAGGAACTCCTCTTAGAACCATTTTTTATGGATGAGATAGAGAGTGAGCGAGACACTCATAGCAAAGGCGATAAAGACGATTAACCAGAAGGCATTTGGCTCTCCGTTTAGGGGGATTTCATTATCCTTAAAGTTCATCCCGTAGGCAGAAAAGACCATGGTTGGGATGGACATGACGATGGTCACAAGGGCCAAGGTTTTCATGATGTTGTTCTGGTTATTGGAAATGATAGAGGCGAAGGTCTCTGTCATAGAGTGCAAGACGTTTCCATAAATATCTGCCATCTCGATGGCCTGTTGGGTTTCAATCAGGGTGTCTTCAAGCAGGTCTTCGTCCTCAAGGTATTTCTTGATATTGCTGGTTGAGCTGGTCAATTTCTTAATCACACGTTCATTTGTTTTGAGGGAAGCCTTGAAATAGACGATGGTTTTTTCCAATTCCATGAGCTCAATCAATTCTTCATTACGAGTTGATTGATGCAGTTGACTTTCGATTTGCTCACTCTTACGGTCAATTGAACGAAGGGCTGTTAGGTAAAGCTCTGCATTGCGATAAAGAATCTGAAAGATAAAACGCGAACGCATGAAGGTGTAGAAATTACGCAAACGACGGTTGATAAAGACATCGAGGACCGGTAATGGTTCCAAACACGTAGTGATAATGGTTTCCTCTGTGATGATAATACCAAGCGGGATGGTGACGTAGTAGGTGCGATTATTTCTTTCCTCTGTGACCGGAACGTCTACGATAATCAGGGTATACTCGTCTTCAATTGTAATACGAGACATTTCTTCCGCATCGAGCGGTGCTCGAAGGTCGGCAATATCAATATCGAAGGCGTTAGCGATTTCGAGTGATTCATTTTGAGTCGGATTGACGAGATTGATCCAAGTACCCGGTTCAAGTGTATCGATCTCTTTAAATTCAGTTGTTGTAGAGAGAAAAACTTGTTTCATATCCCTTATCCTTTCTCATTTTTCAGATTTTTTCACACCGTACTATTATACTACAAAATCGGCCTTTTGGGTAATAGAATCTCACTTTTTTTGGTATAATGGTAAGCAATAATGGACTAGAAAGAACAAAAATGCAAGATAAAATTGTCATTCATGGGGCGCGTGCCCATAATTTAAAAAATATTGATGTGGAGATTCCACGAGACAAGCTAGTTGTTGTGACAGGCTTGTCAGGTTCAGGGAAATCCAGTCTGGCCTTTGATACCCTCTATGCTGAGGGACAACGTCGCTATGTAGAGAGTTTGTCAGCCTACGCTCGTCAATTCTTGGGAAATATGGAGAAGCCTGATGTGGATGCTATTGATGGCCTCAGTCCAGCTATTTCCATTGACCAGAAAACGACTAGTAAAAATCCTCGCTCGACGGTGGGAACAACGACTGAAATCAATGACTATCTGCGTCTCCTCTACGCGCGTGTGGGGACGCCTTACTGTATCAACGGGCATGGGGCTATCAAGGCTTCTTCTGTAGAGCAAATCGTAGATAAGGTCTTGGAATTGCCAGAACGCCAACGTCTGCAAATTTTAGCTCCTGTCATACGTAAGAAAAAAGGGCAACACAAGAGTGTCATTGAAAAGATTCAGAAAGATGGTTATGTCCGCGTCCGTGTGGATGGGGAGGTCTATGATGTGACCGAAGTGCCAGAGCTGTCTAAGAGCAAGCAACACAATATCGATGTCGTGGTTGACCGTATTGTCATCAAGGAGGGTATCCGTAGTCGTCTCTTTGATTCCATTGAGGCTGCCCTTCGTATTGCAGAAGGTTATGTCATTATCGACACTATGGACGACTCTGAGTTGTTGTTCTCTGAGCATTATGCCTGTCCAGTTTGTGGCTTTACTGTTCCAGAGTTAGAGCCGCGTCTCTTCTCCTTCAATGCTCCTTTTGGTTCTTGTAGTGAGTGTGATGGCTTGGGCATCAAGCTGGAGGTGGATACTGATTTGGTAGTACCAGATGCCAGCAAAACCTTACGTGAGGGAGCCTTGGCTCCTTGGAATCCCATCTCATCCAACTACTATCCAAACATGCTAGAGCAGGCTATGACAGCTTTTGGAGTGGATATGGATAAGCCTTTTGAGGACTTGTCAGAAGAAGATAAGAACTTGATTCTCTACGGCTCAGATGGTAAGGAATTCCATTTCCACTATGAGAATGAATTTGGTGGTGTACGCGATATTGACATTCCGTTTGAAGGAGTTGTCAATAATATCAAACGTCGTTACCATGAAACTAATAGTGACTACACCCGCACCCAGATGCGCCTTTACATGAATGAGCTGACCTGCGGAACCTGTCACGGCTATCGCCTCAATGACCAGGCCTTGTCTGTCCGTGTGGGTGGCGAGAACGGGCCACATATCGGAGAAATTTCAGACCTGTCTATCGCAGACCACTTGGACTTGGTAAGCCAGTTGACTCTATCTGAAAATGAAGCCATCATTGCTCGCCCTATTCTCAAGGAAATCAAGGACCGTTTGACCTTCCTTAATAACGTGGGTCTAAACTATCTGACTCTGTCACGTTCAGCAGGAACCCTTTCGGGTGGTGAGAGTCAGCGTATTCGCTTGGCAACACAAATTGGTTCCAACCTATCAGGCGTCCTCTATATCCTAGATGAGCCATCGATTGGGCTCCACCAGAGGGATAATGATCGCCTGATTGCCAGTCTCAAAAAGATGCGTGATTTGGGTAATACTCTCATAGTAGTGGAACATGATGAAGATACCATGCGCGAGGCGGATTATCTGATTGACGTTGGTCCCGGTGCCGGTGTTTTTGGTGGGGAGATTGTCGCTGCAGGTACGCCTAAACAGGTAGCTCGTAATAGTAAGTCTATCACAGGTCAGTACTTGTCAGGCAAACGTGCCATTCCAGTACCAGAAGAACGCCGTGTTGGTAATGGTCGTTTTATCGAGGTGACGGGAGCGCGTGAGAACAACCTGCAAAATGTCACAGCTCGCTTCCCACTAGGAAAATTCATTGCGGTGACAGGTGTTTCAGGTTCAGGGAAATCAACCTTAATCAATAGCATTCTCAAAAAAGCCATTGCCCAGAAGCTCAACCGTAATTCAGACAAGCCTGGTAAATTTAAGACTATTACAGGGATTGAGCATGTAGATCGATTGATTGACATTGACCAGAGCCCGATCGGACGAACGCCTAGGTCCAACCCAGCTACCTATACAGGAGTTTTTGACGATATACGTGACCTTTTTGCTCAAACAAACGAAGCTAAGATTCGTGGTTACAAGAAGGGGCGCTTCAGTTTTAACGTCAAGGGTGGTCGTTGTGAAGCCTGCTCAGGTGATGGGATCATCAAGATTGAGATGCACTTCTTGCCAGATGTTTATGTGGCTTGTGAAGTCTGCCACGGAACCCGCTACAACAGTGAGACCCTAGAAGTTCATTACAAGGAAAAAAATATCTCGCAAGTCTTGGATATGACTGTCAATGATGCGGTGGAGTTCTTCCAACATATTCCGAAAATTCAACGCAAACTTCAGACTATCAAGGATGTGGGACTTGGTTATGTGACATTGGGGCAACCTGCTACCACCCTTTCTGGGGGAGAAGCTCAGCGTATGAAACTGGCTAGTGAACTTCACAAACGATCGACAGGAAAATCTTTCTACATTCTGGATGAGCCGACGACAGGTCTTCATACCGAGGATATTGCTCGCTTGCTTAAGGTTTTAGCTCGCTTTGTAGACGATGGCAATACAGTCCTTGTTATCGAGCACAATCTAGATGTTATTAAGACAGCAGACCATATCATCGACTTGGGACCTGAGGGCGGTGTCGGCGGTGGAACCATCATCGCAACAGGAACTCCAGAAGAAGTAGCGGCCAACGAAGCCAGCTACACAGGACAGTATTTGAAAGGAAAGTTACATCATGAATAAACGTGTACAAGCATTTCTAGCTAAAATGCAAGAAAAAGAACTAGATGGCATCATCATCAATAACCTTAAAAACGTCTATTACCTAACTGGTTTTTGGGGCTCAAACGGAACAGTCTTCATCAGCCGTGACCGACAGGTCTTGGTGACAGACTCTCGCTATATCATTGCAGCTAAGCAAGAAACCAGTGGCTTTGAGATTGTAGCTGACCGTGATGAATTGGCTGTCATTGCCGGCATTGTCAAGGACATGGGCTTGTCTCGTATCGGCTTTGAGGACGAGATTTCAGTCTCTTATTATCACCGTATGCAGGCAACTTTTGCAGGTTTGGACTTGCTTCCACAAACTCAGTTTGTCGAAGGTCTTCGAATGATTAAGGATGAGGCAGAGATTGCAGCGATTCGCAAGGCTTGTTCTATTTCAGACCAAGCTTTCCGTGATGCGCTTGACTTTATCAAACCAGGAAAAACTGAAATTGAAATTGCCAACTTCCTTGACTTCCGCATGCGTGAGTTGGGAGCATCTGGTTTGTCTTTTGACACTATTTTAGCAAGTGGTATCAACTCTTCTAAGCCTCATGCTCATCCTATGCACAAACCAGTGGAGCTGGGAGAAGCCATTACTATGGACTTCGGTTGCCTTTATGACCACTATGTTAGCGATATGACCCGGACTATCTATCTGGGACATGTTAGCGACGAGCAGGCAGAGATTTACAATACGGTTCTCAAAGCCAATCAAGCCTTGATTGACCAGGCTAAAGCAGGATTAGGTTTCCGTGACTTTGACAAAATTCCTCGTGATATTATCATCGAGGCAGGTTATGGCGACTACTTTACCCACGGTATCGGACACGGTATTGGACTGGATATCCATGAGGAACCATACTTTAGTCAGACTTCTACAGAAACTATTAAGGCAGGGATGACCTTGACTGATGAACCAGGTATCTATATCGAAGGCAAATATGGTGTTCGTATCGAGGACGATATTCTGATTACAGAGACAGGTTGTGAATTGTTAACCCTAGCTCCAAAAGAGTTGATAGTTATTTAAGAGTTAAACAACTCAAATGATTGACTTTTAAATTTTAAAGGTTTATACTGAAAGACGAAAACGGTAGGTGAGGCTACCATAGGGATACGGATGACTACCGCAAAGCAGTGGAGACACTACTCGTTGGTCAACAGTCCTGGTCGCGAAGGCCAAGACTAAGCTCATTTCATTGCCCTATGGAGTTAAAGCTTGAACGAAAAACAGATAATTAGTTTTTTAATCCTGCCATTTTATGGTGGGATTTTCTACTGTTTTAAAGCAAAGAAAGGAGACAGACGATGCAAATTGACGACCATCCGGAACCGCACATACACAGCCAATCGCTGATTTGTGTCGTTCTGCCCTTATAAAGTGATTGGTCTCTGTGTATGAAACACATCATTCATACAGATAGGAGAAACCAATGAAAACTACAAAAGAAAGATTAGCAACAGCTATTCAAGTCCCTTTAGACGAGAGTCTAACTTTTTATCATACTAGTTTAAACGGTTTGATAGAGGAACAAGTCGAAAAAAATCGTGACCTCTATGGCGAAAATGTGATTACCAAAGGCCAAGAAGATTCGATTTTGAAAAAGATTTACGAATCGATTATCAATCCTTTTACAATCATCTTGCTGGTTATCGCCGTGATTTCCTTAGTGACCAATGTCTGGTTGGCAAAACCAGGTCAAGAGGATCCGACGACTTCTATTATCATCGTTGTCCTAGTCCTCATTTCTGGAGGCATTCGCTTTGTCCAAGAACTCCGCAGTGATAAGGCTGCGACCAATCTTTCAAAAATGATTGTCAACACAGCGACTGTCATTCGTCAAGGAGAAATTCAAGAAGTACCTATCGATGATTTGGTAGTGGGGGACGTGGTTAAATTAAGCGCTGGAGATATGATTCCAGCAGATCTTCTTTTATTTGAGTCGCGCGATTTCTTTGTCCAACAGTCTGGCTTGACAGGTGAAAGTGAATCGGTTGAAAAATTGGCCTTGACCAAGGCAACAGTTCAACAATCTGATAGTCTGCTAGAAGCAGAAGCGCTCGCCTTTATGGGAACCAATGTCTTATCTGGTAGTGCCAAGGCCGTAGTTTTAGCAGTTGGTGATGATACCATGATGGGGGCCATTGAGCAGACTTTGAACACCTATGATGAGCCTACTTCGTTTGAACGGGAGATGAATAGTATTTCGTGGCTCTTGATTCGTTTGATGCTGGTCATGGTGCCCATCGTTTTCTTGTCCAATGGTTTAACAGATGGAGATTGGTTAGAAGCTGGCGTATTTGCTTTGAGTGTTGGTGTTGGATTGACACCTGAAATGCTTCCTATGATTATTACCGCTAGCCTAGCAAAAGGTTCTATTATCATGGCCAAGGAAAAAGTGGTTATCAAGAAACTCAATGCCATACAGGACTTAGGGGCGATTGATATCTTGTGTACAGATAAGACAGGAACTCTAACCCAAGACGAAATTGTCCTTGAATATCCCTTGGACATCCACGGACGCTTGGATTTGACTGTCTTGAGACGTGCTTATCTCAATTCTTATTTTCAAACGGGCTTGAAAAATTTGATGGACAGAGCTATCATCAAACGGACTGAAAAGGAAGCAAAAGAACACGCCCTCTTGCAAAATTTGGCTCAAACTTTTCAAAAAATAGATGAGCTTCCCTTTGATTTTGAACGTAGACGGATGAGTGTTATCGTTAAAGATGAGCACGAAGTGGTTAGTTTGGTAACCAAGGGTGCCCTAGAGGAGATGTTGACGATTTCCAGTCATGCGGAATACCAAGGAGTGATTACTCCCTTGACAGATGCTATTAGAGAAGAAATTTTAGCGGAAGTCCGACAACTAAATCAACAAGGTTTGCGTGTCTTGGGAGTGGCTTATAAGTCAGGTTTGAGGGAAGATCATGCCTATACAGTTGATGACGAAGGGGATATGATTCTAACTGGTTATTTAGCCTTCCTAGATCCTCCTAAACCATCTGCAGCACCAGCAATTAAGGCTTTGTTAGAACATGGGGTTCAAACAAAAATTTTGACGGGAGATAACGAAAAAGTTACCCAAGCAGTCTGTGAAAAGGTTGGTTTGGATATCAATCAGATGCTGTTAGGATCTGAAATTGATCAGATGAGTGATCAAGAATTGGCTCAAGCCGTGGAGGAGGTAACAGTTTTTGCCAAACTTTCTCCTGACCAAAAAGCAAGGATTATTTTACAATTTAAGGCTAATGGTCATGCGGTCGGCTATATGGGAGATGGAATCAATGATGCCCCTTCTATGAAAGTAGCAGATGTGGGAATTTCTGTTGATACAGCAGTAGATATTGCTAAAGAAACAGCTGATGTTATCTTACTTGATAAGGATCTCATGGTGCTTGAAAAAGGACTTGTTGAAGGTCGTAAGGTCTATGCCAATATGACCAAATATATCAAGATGACAGTGAGTTCTAATTTTGGAAATATCTTATCCCTATTGGTCTCTGGAATCTTTTTACCATTTTTACCAATGGCACCAGTCCATTTGATTATCCTAAATCTAGTCTATGATTTGTCTTGTATTGCCTTGCCTTTTGACAAGGTGGATAAAGATTTTTTGAGAAATCCACATACCTGGGAAGCCAAGTCCATCACACGTTTCATGGTTTGGATGGGGCCTATTTCTTCTGCCTTTGATATTTTGACCTTCATTTTACTTTATTTTATCATTGTACCCATGACGACAGGTCATGCCTATGTTCATGGAGCAGATTCGGCCGTAGGCTTTATTGTCTTGTTTCAGACAGGTTGGTTTATCGAGTCTATGTGGTCACAAACTATGGTTATCCATATGTTGCGTTCAGCCAAAATTCCCTTTTTACAAAGTCGTCCAGCTTGGCTAGTCCTTGTGACAACCTTATTGGCTGCAGCCTTTGTGACCTTCCTTCCCTATAGTCCACTAGCTAGTCTTCTCCATCTAACTCCTTTAAAATCGATTTATTTCATCTTTTTACTTTTCATCATTATTTTGTATATGATTAGCGTGACAATTGTGAAAAAAATCTATATTAAGAAATATAAAGAATGGCTGTAAATTTTATTTTGTCAAGAAAAAAGTACGAAAATGACGAAAAAAGTTAAAAAAATTTAAAAATAGGTCGCAAGTCGGATGTTTTTTATGGTATAATAGACTAAACTGATAGTAACATGTAGCGAAAGGGGTAGGTACATGATTAAAATTTATACAGTCTCAAGTTGTACTAGCTGTAAAAAAGCAAAAACCTGGCTCAATGCCCACCAGTTAAGTTATAAAGAACAAAATCTTGGTAAAGAAGGAATTACGAGAGAAGAATTACTGGATATTCTAACCAAAACAGATAACGGAATAGCCAGCATCGTTTCATCTAAAAATCGCTATGCCAAAGCCCTTGGAGTGGATATTGAAGATTTGAGTGTCAATGAAGTCCTCAATCTGATTATGGAAACACCGAGAATTTTAAAGAGCCCAATTCTTGTGGATGAAAAACGCCTACAAGTTGGCTATAAGGAAGATGATATTCGTGCCTTCCTACCACGCTCTGTCCGTAATGTAGAAAATGCAGAAGCACGTTTGCGTGCAGCTCTATAAACATCAAGGCTGGGAGCAACTCCCAGTCTTATTCTATTTTAATTTCAAAAAGAAAGAAGAAAGAGATGAAAAAAATAGTTCTTGTTAGTCTAGCTTTCCTTTTTGTCCTAGTTGGTTGCGGACAGAAAAAAGAAACTGGACCAGCTACAAAAACAGAAAAGGATACGCTTCAGTCGGCATTGCCAGTTATTGAAAATGCCGAGAAGAATACAGTTGTGACCAAGACTTTGGTCTTGCCCAAGTCAGATGATGGCAGCCAGCAAACCCAAACCATTACATACAAGGACAAGACTTTTTTGAGCTTAACGATTCAACAAAAACGTCCAGTTTCTGATGAGTTGAAGACTTATATCGACCAACATGGAGTGGAAGAAACTCAAAAAGCTCTTCTGGAGGCAGAGGAGAAGGATGAGGCTATCATAGAAGCTCGTAAATTAGCAGGATTTAAGCTTGAAACTAAACTATTGAGTGCAACCGAACTTCAAACAACGACTAGTTTTGATTTTCAAGTTTTGGATGTCAAGAAGGCTTCTCAGTTAGAATATTTGAAGAACATTGGTTTAGAAAATCTCTTGAAGAATGAACCAAGCAAATATATTTCAGACAGATTGGCAAATGGTGCGACAGAACAGTAGAAAATCCAAATAAATAGACTGCCTGAATTGTAGAACGTAAGGAATTATGCTATAATGGTACTATTCTAAGGAAAGAGGGTGTTAGAATGGGATTTACTGAAGAAACAGTACGTTTTAAATTGGACGATTCCAATAAAAAAGAAATTAGCGAAACTCTGACTGATGTTTATGCTTCGTTGAACGATAAGGGCTACAACCCAATCAACCAAATCGTAGGTTACGTATTGAGTGGAGACCCTGCCTACGTTCCTCGTTATAATAATGCACGAAATCAAATCCGTAAGTATGAGCGCGATGAAATCGTTGAAGAATTGGTCCGCTACTACCTTAAAGGACAAGGAGTCGATTTATAACCTATGAGAATTATGGGATTGGACGTCGGTTCAAAAACGGTAGGGGTGGCTATTAGCGATCCGCTTGGTTTTACAGCTCAAGGACTTGAAATCATCCAAATCAACGAGGAGCAGGGCCAATTTGGTTTTGACCGCGTTAAGGAGTTGGTTGATACTTACAAGGTGGAACGATTTGTAGTGGGCTTGCCTAAAAACATGAACAATACAAGCGGACCGCGCGTGGAAGCTAGTCAAGCATACGGAGCAAAGCTAGAAGAGCTTTTTGGTTTACCAGTAGACTATCAGGATGAACGCTTGACAACAGTTGCCGCAGAGCGCATGTTGATTGAGCAAGCAGATATTAGCCGTAACAAGCGCAAGAAAGTCATTGATAAGTTAGCAGCTCAGCTGATTTTACAAAATTATTTAGATAGAAAATTTTAATACAAAGGAGAGGCTATGTCACACGATCATAACCACGACCACGAAGAACGTGAATTAATTACACTAGTAGATGAGCAAGGAAATGAAACCTTGTTTGAAATCCTTTTGACGATTGATGGAAAAGAAGAATTTGGTAAAAACTATGTTCTCCTAGTACCAGTTAACGCAGAAGAAGACGAAGACGGACAAGTTGAAATCCAAGCTTACTCATTCATCGAAAACGAAGATGGAACAGAAGGCGAATTGCAACCAATCCCAGAAGACTCAGAAGACGAATGGAACATGATTGAAGAAGTCTTCAATAGTTTTATGGAGGAGTAAAAATATCCGGGGGATATTTTTACTCCAGTTCCTTTAAATAAGAGAGAACTGGTAAGTCTGGGAGACTGTATCAGGCCAACTCCCAGAAATTGGGAAGAGTTGGAACGTCCGGTGGACGTTTTTAGCCCTGCGCTAGAAATTAGAAACGCAGGCACATCCAGTGGATGTTTTTAGCCCAGATCTTTGAAATAAAAAAGAGCTGGTAAGTCCGGGGGCGTTTTTAGCCCAAGTTAATATTCATAGTAGCTAGTTATTAGCTAACCAGGTGAGAGGTCGGGACGAAAATCCTGGCCTCGTTTTTGTTAGTTATGAGACTTTATTGAGGCAGTTGATTGAACCTGTAATTAAGGAGATGTATATGTTTGAAGTAGAAGAATGGCTCCATAGTCGGATTGGTTTGAATTTTCGATCAGGCTTGGGCCGAATGCAACAAGCGGTGGATTTGTTGGGGAATCCCGAGAAGTCTTATCCTATTATCCACGTAACAGGAACTAATGGAAAAGGTTCTACCATTGCTTTCATGAGGGAGTTATTTATGGGGCATGGCAAAAGAGTTGCGACTTTTACCTCCCCTCATATCGTCTCTATTAATGATCGAATCTGCATTAATGGACAACCAATAGCTGATGCAGACTTCATCCGTTTAGCTAATCAGGTCAAGGAGATGGAGAAAACGCTTCTGCAAACCCATGATCAGTTGTCCTTTTTTGAATTGCTGACCTTGATTGCTTTTCTTTATTTTAGAGAGCAAGAGGTGGATTTGGTTTTACTAGAAGTGGGAATTGGTGGCTTACTTGACACGACTAATGTGGTAACTGGAGAGATTGCTGTCATCACCTCCATCGGACTTGACCATCAGGAGACTCTGGGTGACAGTATAGCAGCAATTGCAGAGCAGAAAGCTGGTATTTTTAAGGTTGGTAAAAAGGCAGTGATTGCTAAGTTGCCTTCAGAAGCTAGGCTTGTTTGTCAGAAAAAAGCAGACTCTTTAGCTGTTGACCTTTATCAGGCAGGTCAGGATTTTTCAATGCTGAATGGGGATTTTTCAAGTTCTTTACTAAATATTTCGCAGCTGAAAATAGGTTTAGAAGGAGCTTATCAGCAGGAAAATGCAGCTTTGGCGTTGCAAACTTTTCTTCTCTTTATGAGGGAAGAAAAGGAAATTGTTGATGAGCAGGCTGTAAGACAGGCTTTAGCGAAAACCTATTGGGCTGGTCGTTTGGAGCGTATTTGTCCTCAGATTTATTTGGACGGTGCTCATAACCTCCCTGCCTTGACTCGCTTGGTTGAGTTTATCAAAGAAAAAGAGCAGGAAGGTTATCGTCCTCAAATCCTATTTGGAGCCTTGAAACGGAAGGATTATAAAGGGATGTTGGCTTATCTGACTGAGAATTTGCCTCAGGTGGAACTCAAGGTGACTGGCTTTGACTATCAGGGAGCTTTGGACGAAAGGGATGTGACTGGTTATGATATAGTTTCTTCTTACCGAGAATTTATTAGCAATTTTGAAGCAAGAGCAGATGACCAGGATTTGTTGTTCGTTACAGGGTCTCTCTATTTTATCTCAGAAGTACGGGGCTACTTGCTGGCCCATGAGCAGATGAATTGACCTCCTTTTTTGGACTTGTTATACTAGGGAAACTACTAGTTAGAAGGAAAAAATTCTGTAAATTGGTAGCAGAAAGGAAATTTATCATGAAATTAAAAAGATTCACACTTTCTCTTGCTTCTCTAGCAAGTCTTAGTCTTTTAGTAGCTTGTTCACAAAGAGCACAACAAGTTCAACAACCAGCAACTCACTCGCAAACACAACAAACTCAGCAATCACAATCTGCTGCTTCATCTTCTACAGAAAATAGCAGCCAGGCAGCAACAAGTTCTTCACAAAATGCTCCTGAGGCTCAACCAACTGATATTGATGGAACCTATACCGGTCAGGACGAGGGAGACCGTATCACTTTAGTGGTAACTGGTACAACGGGCACCTGGACACAGGTAGAAACTGACGGAGATCAAGAAATCAAGCAGGTTGGCTTCGATGCCGCTAATCAACGTATGATTATTGGGGATGATGTCAAGATTTATGCAATCAATGGAAATCAGATGATTATCGACGATATGGATAGAGAAGCGTCTGATCGCATTGTTTTATCAAAATAGACTAGAAGGAGACTGGTTTTGTCAGTCTCTTTTGTTTTTACGCAGAAAAATGATTATAAATACTTGCCTTCTACCGAATACCTGAGTTATACTAGTATCAATTACCTGTTTTTAGCATTCATACTCTTCGAAAATCTCTTCAAACCACGTCAGCTTCCATCTGCAACCTCAAAACAGTGTTTTGAGCAACCTGCGGCTAGCTTCCTAGTTTGCTCTTTGCTTTTCATTGAGTATCAAAATATCAAGGAGGGGATATGAAATATAGAAAATTTCAATTATTAATGTCCAAGTATGGCTTTAGTCTTTCGATTATGCTGCTTGAACTTTCTCTTGTTTTTGGTCTCTTTCTTTACTTAGGGCGTATGGCTCCTATTCTATGGGTTATTGTCTTAATTTTTATGAGTATGGCGACTATTGTCGCAATTGTCAATCGTTCAATGACACCTGATAGTAAAGTAATGTGGTTAGTGGTAACTTTTGTTCCTGTCATCGGACCCTTGCTCTATCTGATGTTTGGTGAAAGGCGATTGTCCAAAAAAGAAATCAAGCAGTTGGACAAACTTGGTTCTATGCATTTTCGGGAGGATAACAGTAAAGCTCTCCGCCAGAAATTGAAGGAAGATGATAAGGCGGCTTACGGAGTTATCAAATCTTTGCTAAGTATGGATAGCAATGCCGATGTCTATGATCGAACAGATTCACAATTCTTTTCTTCGGGTGAAAGCATGTGGCAACATATGTTGGAAGACCTCAAGAAAGCTGAGAAATTTATCTTTCTAGAGTACTATATTGTCGAAGAAGGTTTGATGTGGAATAGCATACTAGATATACTAGAGCAAAAGGCAGCTCAGGGTGTAGAGGTCAAGATGCTCTATGATGATATCGGCTGTATGGCGACTTTGCCTGGAGACTATACTATTCAACTTCGTAGTCGAGGAATTGAAGCCCATAAGTTTAACAAGGTGATTCCTCGTTTGACGGTGGCTTACAACAATCGGGACCATCGTAAAATCCTTGTCATAGATGGTCAGGTAGCCTATACAGGAGGCATTAACTTAGCCGATGAGTACATCAATCATATAGAACGCTTTGGCTATTGGAAGGACAGTGGGATTCGCTTAGATGGCCCTGGTGTCAAGGCTCTAACCCGTCTTTTTTTGATGACTTGGTACATCAATCGTGGGGAAATCAGCGATTTTGACCAGTATCACCTGGAAAATCAGCCTTGTTCTGGCCAAGGGCTCTGCATTCCTTACGGTAGTGGACCCAAGCCCATCTTCCGTACTCAAGTAGGGAAAAAAGTTTATCAAAGTTTGATTAATCAGGCTACTGATTCAGTCTATATCACAACACCCTATTTGATTATTGACTATGATTTAACTGAGAGTATTAAAAATGCAGCCATGAGGGGTGTTGATGTCCGCATCGTGACTCCTTTCATTCCGGATAAAAAATTAATCCAGCTCATAACAAGAGGAGCCTATCCGGATCTTTTGTCAGCAGGAGTCAGGATTTTTGAGTATAGTCCAGGCTTTATCCACAGTAAACAAATCCTAGTGGACAAGGACTTTGCTGCAGTTGGAACGATTAATTTAGATTATAGAAGTTTGCTTCATCACTATGAAGATGCAGTTTTGCTATATAAAACGGCATCAATCACAGAGATTCAAAAAGATTTTGAGGAGATTTTTTCAGTATCTCAAGAAATTTTCCCTCATACGATAAAAAATAGCTGGTATCAAAAATTGATTAAGGAAATTGCCCAGTTATTTGCCCCAATCTTATAAGAAATCTAGGACTTAGGACACAACCCAGTCCTATTTTTCTTGCCTTTTACGAATAGAAAGATAGAGGGGGAATGATGCTGACTCAGAAAGAATTGGATTATATCATGTCATTTAAACAGACGCATTTACACCGATTTCGGGAAATTGAAACCTTTGTGAAACTATGCAAAAAATCACTCAAACAGCCATCGCAAGCTGACAATTTTAGGTCTTTTTGATATACTAAGACAGATAAATTGAATAGGAGAAACGACATGGCTGTATATGGCAGAATCGAAGAAGTATCCGAAACGATACAGAGTAATGACATTGAAAATAGATTGGATAGGAACCTTGAATCTCATGTAGAAAAAGAAGAACAGGTAGCTTTCCCGTTTTTCAGACTCATCATTGGAAGTACGATTGCAACGTTTTTTTCTGTGGTGATACCTTTACTTTTAGATATGGTAAGTCCCTCTCAGGCGCAGGATTTGTATATAGGGTGGGCTTTACATCAGGGAGGACAGCTCTACAGTAGCTATTATGCTAGTCACGGTCTTATTTATTACTTGCTACTTTATATTACCCAAGGAGGCATTCTTTTTGCCTTGGTAGAATGGCTAGCCCTCTTAGGAGGAGGTTATTTCCTCTTTTCTTCAACTGACTATCTGACGGGACAAAGGGAGCAAGCCAAGCAACTCTTAACCATATTTTATATTTTGGTATCCGGTCTCGGTTTTGGAGGAGGATATGCTACGATTTTAGCTTTGCCATTTCTGTTTGCAGGATTTTCGTTCATAGCAGCTTATCTATCAAATCCTAACCATGACAAGGGATTTCTACGTCTGGGGATTTTCTTGGCCCTATCATTTTTCATAGAGCCTCTTACAAGTCTTTTCTTTATTGCAGTAGTAACGATTGGTTTATTTGTCTTTAATGTTGGGCATGGCCGCCTTGCTCATGGAGTTTATCAGTTTTTTGCAGCAGCACTTGGCTTTTCTCTCATCTTTTACCCAGTAGGATATTATGTTCTTGCTTCAGGTGGTTTTGGAGAGGCTCTAGGGAGTCTTTTATATCCGATTGATTCCCTTCAGGTCTTGAATCCTCAACTAATGGATAATGTTGTATTCTATGGTTTGTTGACCTTTGGTTTAGGAGCTCTCTTCCTTGTTTTTCTAGGATTGTTCCAATCAAAGGCATCAAGATTATATGTTATTTCAGTACCAGCTAGTTTTACTTTCTTATTTGTACTAGCCTTGTTGCTTTTTTCTCAAGAACCTCTTCACGGTTCGCGTTTGATTCTAATCCTTCCATTTTTACTCCTTCTTTTGATGACCAGTATTCGTGGGAAACATTCAGCTAGAGGAGCTCGTCGTCGGAGAAGAGAGGAAGTTCCTACTCTATGGAAAAAATTCATGAAAGGGAATCTCTACTTACCGATCCTAGTGGTGGTTTATCTGATTGCAATTCCTTTTGTAGCTCGTTTTGTCTTGCATCCAGCTTCTTATAGAGAACAACATCAAGTGGTAGATAGAGTCAAACAAGAGACGAGTGATGGTGACCAAATCTATATTTGGGATTCACATGTTCAAATGTATAAAGAAAGCCAGCGTTTGGCTGGATCCATGTTCCCATCGCCTCTTCTTTACACGAGTACAGAAGAGAATAAAACTAGTTTACTCAATGACTTGAAAGAAAACCAACCTAAGGTGATTGTGGTGAACGATAAGGTAGCAGTCTGGTCTGAAGTGGAGACACTCTTAAAAGAAAATTACCAACCAGTAAAGACTGATTACTCAGAGTTTAAAGTCTATAAAATTAAATAACTAAATCAATATCTTGTGTATTTTTAAAAATTTTAGGATTTTTAACACAAGATATTGATTTTTCTTTTTAGAGTGGTATAATACTTTTTAGAAAGAACATTTTAGAAAAGAGCATGCATATGATTGCACTAGAAGAAAAAATTACAATTTTGCCAACTCTCTTCGTTGAAAAACGAGATGGGAGACGTGTTGTATTTGATGTGGACAAGATTGACAAGGCTCTCCACAAGGCGGCTGACAAGGTTATGGATGTGACACCCCTGGTCGAAAAACGCCTCAATGCTCTGACCGAGCGAATTGTCACAGAAATTCATAGTCGCTTTCCACAGGGGGTTAAGATTTACGAAATTCAAAATATCGTAGAACATGAACTCCTTGAAGCCAAAGAATATGCGCTAGCTGAGGAGTATATTACTTATCGGACACAAAGGGATTTTGAGCGTTCAAAAGCGACAGATATCAACTTTAGCATCCATAAACTTCTCAACAAAGACCAGGCCGTTGTCAATGAAAATGCTAATAAAGACAGCGATGTCTTTAATACCCAGCGTGATTTGACGGCGGGGATTGTTGGGAAATCAATCGGACTGCAAATGCTCCCTAAGCACGTAGCCAATGCCCACCAAAAGGGGGATATCCACTATCATGATTTGGATTATAGCCCCTACACACCTATGACTAACTGCTGTTTGATTGATTTTAAAGGTATGTTGGAGAATGGCTTTAAGATTGGAAATGCAGAGGTAGAAAGTCCCAAGTCTATCCAGACTGCGACAGCTCAGATTTCTCAAATTATCGCCAACGTTGCTTCTAGCCAGTACGGTGGCTGTTCAGCTGACCGTATCGATGAAGTTTTGGCGCCTTATGCAGAGAAGAATTACCAAAAACACCTCAAGGATGCGGAAGAATGGGTCTTACCTGACAAACGGGAAGATTACGCTTGGAAGAAAACCCAAAAAGATATCTATGATGCCATGCAATCTCTCGAGTATGAAATCAATACTCTCTTCACTTCAAATGGGCAAACACCTTTTACTTCACTAGGTTTTGGTCTGGGAACCAATCGTTTTGAGCGTGAAATTCAAAAAGCTATCTTGAACATCCGAATCAAGGGACTTGGTTCAGAATACCGCACAGCTATCTTCCCTAAACTTATCTTCACGCTTAAAAGAGGACTCAACTTAGAAGAAGGGACTCCCAACTACGACATTAAGCAGTTGGCTCTTGAGTGTGCAACCAAGCGGATGTACCCAGATGTCTTGTCTTATGATAAGATTATCGAATTGACAGGTTCCTTCAAGGTTCCGATGGGATGTCGTTCATTCCTTCAAGGATGGAAGGATGAAAATGGAGTTGAAGTTAACTCTGGCCGTATGAATCTAGGGGTGGTGACGGTCAATCTTCCTCGTATTGCCCTTGAGTCTGAAGGTGATATGAATAAGTTCTGGGAAATCTTTAACGAGCGGATGAACATTGCAGAAGATGCTCTAGTTTATCGTGTCGAACGGACCAAGGAAGCAACACCAGCAAATGCTCCTATCCTTTATCAATACGGTGCTTTTGGTCATCGTCTAGGTAAAGAAGAAAGCGTTGACCAGCTCTTTAAGAATCGTCGTGCGACAGTTTCACTAGGCTATATCGGTTTGTACGAAGTAGCGACAGTTTTCTTTGGTAACAGCTGGGAAAGTAATCCAGATGCTAAGGAATTCACGCTAGACATCATTCGCGATATGAAACGCCGTGTAGAAGAGTGGTCAGATCAATATGGCTATCATTTCTCTATCTACTCAACACCATCTGAAAGTTTGACAGACCGTTTTTGTCGACTAGATACAGACAAGTTTGGCTCTATTCCTGATATTACAGATAAGGAATACTACACCAACTCTTTCCACTACGATGTTCGTAAAAATCCAACACCGTTTGAAAAATTGGATTTTGAGAAAGTCTATCCAGAAGCAGGTGCGTCGGGTGGTTTCATCCATTATTGTGAGTATCCAGTCCTTCAGCAAAATCCAAAGGCCTTGGAAGCTGTCTGGGACTATGCCTATGACCGTGTGGGCTATCTTGGGACCAATACACCAATTGACCGTTGCTACAAGTGTGACTTTGAAGGGGATTTTGAACCAACTGAGAGAGGATTTGCTTGTCCTAACTGTGGCAATAGCGACCCTAAAACAGTAGACGTTGTTAAACGGACTTGTGGCTATTTAGGTAATCCTCAAGCGAGACCGATGGTCAATGGGCGTCACAAGGAAATCGCAGCGCGTGTCAAACACATGAATGGTTCAACGATTAAAATAGCTGGCCATCAAGTAACAAATTAGAAAGAACTGAAATGGGAAAATATCAATTAGATGATAAGGGACGTGCACAAGTGACCCGTTATCACGAGAAACACTCTAAAGGTGGAGCTGGTAAGAAAGAACACTTGCTCAACCTCAGAGAACAATTTTTAAATAAGAATAAGAAGAAATAAAAGTGAGAGTCAGCTCTCGCTTTTCTCTTAGTGGGAGGTAAGGATGGAATTACGCAGACCAAGTTTAGCAGATAAAGAAACAGTTTTAGAGATGATGGAAGAGTTTGAAAAATATCAGTCGCCTCACGACGGTGGTTTCTGGGATACAGAAAATTTTTCTTATGAGGAATGGTTGGAAAGTAATCAGAATCAGGAAATGGGGATTAATTTGACTGAAGGATGGGTTCCCGCAATTCAGTTAGTAGCTTTTTCTGTGAAAGGTAAAGCAATTGGATTTCTTAATCTCCGGTTGCGCCTCAGTAACTTTCTACTAGAAGAAGGTGGTCACATTGGCTACTCCATTCGTCCATCAGAAAGAGGTAAAGGTTATGCTAAAGAGACTCTCCGTCAGGGCTTGCAAGTTGCTAAGGAAAAGAACATCAAGAGAACTCTTGTGACCTGTAGCGTGAATAATCCTGCTAGCAGAGCAGTCATTCTAGCAAATGGAGGAATTCTTGAGGATGTTCGTAATGGAGTCGAGCGTTATTGGATAGAGGTAGCGAATGAATAATCCAAAACCACAAGAATGGAAAAGCGAGGAACTCAGTCAAGGGCGGATCATTGATTACAAGGCCTTCAACTTTGTAGATGGAGAGGGTGTGCGCAACTCTCTCTATGTATCAGGCTGCATGTTTCACTGTGAGGGGTGTTATAATGTAGCGACTTGGTCTTTCAAGGCAGGAATTCCCTATACAGCAGAATTAGAAGAGCAGATCATGGCAGATCTTGCTCAACCCTATGTTCAAGGCTTGACTTTGTTAGGAGGAGAGCCTTTTCTCAATACGGGCATTCTCTTGCCTCTAGTTAAACGCATCCGAAAGGAATTGCCAGACAAAGACATCTGGTCCTGGACGGGCTACACTTGGGAAGAAATGATGCTGGAGACCCCAGATAAATTGGAACTCTTATCACTGATTGACATTCTTGTCGATGGAAGATATGACCGAACTAAGAGAAATCTCATGCTCCAGTTTCGAGGTTCTTCCAATCAACGAATTATCGATGTGCAAAAATCCCTCAAAAGTGGGCAAGTAGTGATTTGGGATAAGCTTAATGATGGAAAAGAAAGCTATGAACAGGTGAAGAGAGAGTGAAGAAAAAAGACTTAATAGAAGAACTGGTCTCAGAAATAAAAGCAGGAAAAGTCAAGACACTGGGAATATACGGTCATGGTGCTTCAGGTAAATCGACCTTTGCAGAGGAATTGTACCAAGCTTTAGATTCTACTACAGTAAATTTGCTAGAAACAGATCCTTATATCACCTCTGGACGCCATCTGGTAGTACCAAAGGACGCGCCGAATCAAAAGGTGACAGCCTGTCTTCCAGTGGCGCATGAACTGACGAGTTTGCAGCGAGATATTCTGGCCTTACAGGCGGGTATGGATATCTTAACAATTGAAGAACCTTGGAAGGCTAGTGAGGTCTTGTCTGGAGCAAAACCAATTCTGATTGTCGAAGGGATGTCTGTTGGCTTTTTACCCAAAGAACTCTTTGACAAAACTATCTGTTTCTACACGGATGAGGACACCGAATTAAAGTGGCGCCTAGCTCGAGATACGACTGTGAGAAATCGTGATGCATCCTTTATATTGGCTAGTCATCAGATGAGACGGGAGCAGTATCTGCAATACTATAAAGAAACTGAGTCTAAGGCGGATATCTTAGTGGACCAATCAGAAGGCAAACTTGAGCTCAAGAGAACTCAATTTATATAGAAGAAAATCCCTAATTCTAGAAAGAAAAAATAGGAAAACATTTTCATGTTAAAAATTTTAAAAAACAGCAACAAATCCCTTGCAATCGCAGGGGCTTTGTGTTATTCTATTATGGTGCTGTAAATTACAGCCTTAGCTTTGATGCAAGAGGTTGCGACACGCTCGGTTGCATTGCCACGCAACACCGCGTCGGTTTTCTTGTGGAGCTAGCCTATTATCTTAAATAGACGAAAAGGAGAAAAAGATGGCAAACAAAAAAATCCGTATCCGTTTGAAAGCTTACGAACACCGTACGCTTGACACAGCGGCTGCAAAAATCGTAGAATCAGCTACTCGTACAGGTGCACAAGTTGCGGGTCCAATCCCACTTCCAACTGAACGTAGCCTCTACACAATCATTCGTGCGACTCACAAATACAAAGACTCTCGCGAACAATTTGAAATGCGTACACACAAACGTTTGATCGATATCGTTAACCCAACTCAAAAAACAGTTGATGCTTTGATGAAATTGGATCTTCCAAGTGGTGTAAACGTAGAAATCAAACTTTAATCTAAAGCTTGATATCTTGAGCATAAAAAACGCTCGTTAAAAACTTTTTGAATAAAAATATAGAAAAGGAACTATTTTCTCATGACAAAAGGAATCTTAGGGAAAAAAGTGGGAATGACTCAAATCTTCACTGAAGCTGGCGAATTGATCCCTGTAACAGTTATTGAAGCAACTCCAAACGTTGTTCTTCAAGTTAAAACTGTTGAAACAGACGGATACAACGCTATCCAAGTTGGTTTTGATGACAAACGCGAAGTATTGAGCAACAAACCTGCTAAAGGACATGTAGCGAAAGCTAACACGGCTCCTAAGCGCTTCATTCGTGAATTCAAAAACGTTGAAGGCTTGGAAGTTGGTGCTGAAATCACAGTTGAAACATTCGCAGCTGGAGACGTTGTTGACGTAACTGGTACTTCTAAAGGTAAAGGTTTCCAAGGTGTTATCAAGCGCCACGGACAATCACGTGGACCAATGGCTCACGGTTCTCGTTACCACCGTCGTCCAGGTTCTATGGGACCTGTTGCACCTAACCGCGTATTCAAAGGTAAAAACCTTGCAGGACGTATGGGTGGTGACCGCGTAACAATTCAAAACCTTGAAGTTGTACAAGTTGTTCCAGAAAAGAACGTTATCCTTATCAAAGGTAACGTACCAGGTGCTAAGAAATCTCTTATCACTATCAAGTCAGCAGTTAAAGCTGGTAAATAATAAGGAAAGGGGAATACAGTCAAAATGGCAAATGTAACATTATTCGACCAAACTGGTAAACAAGCGGGCGAAGTTGTTCTTAACGATGCAATCTTTGGTATCGAACCAAACCAATCTGTTGTGTTTGATGTGATTATCAGCCAACGTGCTAGCCTTCGTCAAGGAACTCACGCAGTTAAAAACCGCTCAGCTGTTTCAGGTGGCGGACGCAAACCATGGCGTCAAAAAGGAACTGGACGTGCTCGTCAAGGTTCTATCCGCTCTCCACAATGGCGTGGTGGTGGAATCGTCTTCGGACCAACTCCACGTAGCTATGCGTACAAACTTCCTCAAAAAGTTCGTCGCCTTGCACTTAAATCTGTTTACTCAGAAAAAGTTGCTGAAAATAAATTTGTAGCCGTTGATTCTCTTGAATTTACAGCTCCAAAAACTGCTGAATTTGCAAAAGTTCTTGCAGCTTTGAGCATCGATTCTAAAGTCCTTGTTATTCTTGAAGAAGGAAACGAATTCGCAGCTCTCTCAGCTCGTAACCTTCCAAACGTGAAAGTTGCGACTGCTACAACTGCAAGTGTTCTTGACATCGCAAATAGTGACAAACTTCTTGTTACTCAAGCAGCTATCTCTAAAATCGAGGAGGTTCTTGCATAATGAATTTGTATGATGTTATCAAAAAACCTGTAATCACTGAAAGCTCAATGGCTCAACTTGAAGCAGGAAAATATGTATTTGAAGTTGACACTCGTGCACACAAACTTTTGATCAAGCAAGCTGTTGAAGCTGCTTTCGAAGGTGTTAAAGTTGCTAATGTTAACACAATCAACGTAAAACCAAAAGCTAAACGTGTTGGACGTTACACTGGTTTTACTAACAAAACTAAAAAAGCTATCATCACACTTACAGCTGATTCTAAAGCAATCGAGTTGTTTGCTGCTGAAGCTGAATAATCTAAGGAGGAAATATCGTGGGAATTCGTGTTTATAAACCAACAACAAACGGTCGCCGTAATATGACTTCTTTGGATTTCGCTGAAATCACAACAAGCACTCCTGAAAAATCATTGCTTGTTGCATTGAAGAGCAAGGCTGGTCGTAACAACAACGGTCGTATCACAGTTCGTCACCAAGGTGGTGGACACAAACGTTTCTACCGTTTGGTTGACTTCAAACGTAACAAAGACAACGTTGAAGCAGTTGTTAAAACAATCGAGTACGATCCAAACCGTTCTGCAAACATCGCTCTTGTACACTACACTGACGGTGTGAAAGCATACATCATCGCTCCAAAAGGTCTTGAAGTAGGTCAACGTATCGTTTCAGGTCCAGAAGCAGATATCAAAGTCGGAAACGCTCTTCCACTTGCTAACATCCCAGTTGGTACTTTGATCCACAATATTGAGTTGAAACCAGGTCGTGGTGGTGAATTGGTACGTGCTGCTGGAGCTTCTGCTCAAGTATTGGGTCAAGAAGGTAAATACGTTCTTGTTCGTCTTCAATCTGGCGAAGTACGTATGATCCTTGGAACTTGTCGTGCTACAGTCGGTGTTGTCGGAAACGAACAACATGGACTTGTAAACCTTGGTAAAGCAGGACGTAGCCGTTGGAAAGGTATCCGCCCAACAGTTCGTGGTTCTGTAATGAACCCTAACGATCACCCACACGGTGGTGGTGAAGGTAAAGCACCAGTTGGTCGTAAAGCACCATCTACTCCATGGGGCAAACCTGCTCTTGGTCTTAAAACTCGTAACAAGAAAGCGAAATCTGACAAACTTATCGTTCGTCGTCGCAACGAGAAATAATATTAAACTAGTCGCGTAAGCAACTAGTAAATCCGCCAGCTCGGTAGCGCTCCATGTGAGCGCAAGCCGCTGTGGTACAACATTTAAAGGAGAAAATATAAAAATGGGACGCAGTCTTAAAAAAGGACCTTTCGTCGATGAGCATTTGATGAAAAAAGTTGAAGCTCAAGCTAACGACGAAAAGAAAAAAGTTATTAAAACTTGGTCACGTCGTTCAACGATCTTCCCAAGTTTCATTGGTTACACTATTGCAGTTTATGACGGACGTAAACACGTACCTGTTTACATTCAAGAAGACATGGTAGGTCACAAACTTGGTGAATTTGCACCAACTCGTACTTACAAAGGTCACGCTGCAGACGACAAGAAAACACGTAGAAAATAAGGAGAACATAAATGGCAGAAATTACTTCAGCTAAAGCAATGGCTCGTACAGTACGTGTTTCACCTCGTAAATCACGTCTTGTTCTTGATAACATCCGTGGTAAAAGCGTAGCCGATGCAATCGCAATCTTGACATTCACTCCAAACAAAGCTGCTGAAATCATCTTGAAAGTTTTGAACTCAGCTGTAGCTAACGCTGAAAACAACTTTGGTTTGGATAAAGCTAACTTGGTAGTATCTGAAGCATTCGCAAACGAAGGACCAACTATGAAACGTTTCCGTCCACGTGCGAAAGGTTCAGCTTCACCAATCAACAAACGTACAGCTCACATCACTGTAGCTGTTGCAGAAAAATAAGGAGGTAAAATCGTGGGTCAAAAAGTACATCCAATTGGTATGCGTGTCGGCATCATCCGTGATTGGGATGCCAAATGGTATGCTGAAAAAGAATACGCGGATTACCTTCATGAAGATCTTGCAATCCGTAAATTCGTTCAAAAAGAACTTGCTGACGCAGCAGTTTCAACTATCGAAATCGAACGCGCAGTAAACAAAGTTAACGTTTCACTTCACACTGCTAAACCAGGTATGGTTATCGGTAAAGGTGGTGCTAACGTTGATGCACTCCGTGCGAAACTTAACAAATTGACTGGAAAACAAGTACACATCAACATCATCGAAATCAAACAACCTGATTTGGATGCTCACCTTGTAGGTGAAGGAATTGCTCGTCAATTGGAGCAACGTGTTGCTTTCCGTCGTGCACAAAAACAAGCAATCCAACGTGCAATGCGTGCTGGAGCTAAAGGAATCAAAACTCAAGTATCAGGTCGTTTGAACGGTGCAGATATCGCCCGTGCTGAAGGATACTCTGAAGGAACTGTTCCACTTCACACACTTCGTGCAGATATCGATTACGCTTGGGAAGAAGCAGATACTACATACGGTAAACTTGGTGTTAAAGTATGGATCTACCGTGGTGAAGTTCTTCCAGCTCGCAAAAACACTAAAGGAGGTAAATAACCAATGTTAGTACCTAAACGTGTTAAACACCGTCGTGAATTCCGTGGAAAAATGCGCGGTGAAGCAAAAGGTGGAAAAGAAGTAGCATTCGGTGAATACGGTCTTCAAGCTACAACTAGCCACTGGATCACTAACCGCCAAATCGAAGCTGCTCGTATCGCCATGACTCGTTACATGAAACGTGGTGGTAAAGTTTGGATTAAAATCTTCCCACACAAATCATACACTGCTAAAGCCATCGGTGTGCGTATGGGATCTGGTAAAGGGGCACCTGAAGGTTGGGTAGCACCAGTTAAACGTGGTAAAGTGATGTTCGAAATCGCTGGTGTATCTGAAGAGATCGCTCGCGAAGCGCTTCGTCTTGCTAGCCACAAATTGCCAGTTAAATGTAAATTCGTAAAACGTGAAGCAGAATAAGGAGAAGGCATGAAACTTAATGAAGTAAAAGAATTTGTTAAAGAACTTCGTGGTCTTTCTCAAGAAGAACTCGCGAAGCGCGAAAACGAATTGAAAAAAGAATTGTTTGAACTTCGTTTCCAAGCTGCTACTGGTCAATTGGAACAAACAGCTCGCTTGAAAGAAGTTAAAAAACAAATCGCTCGTATCAAAACAGTTCAATCTGAAGCGAAATAATAGACTAGGGAAGGAGAAATTTCAATGGAACGCAATAATCGTAAAGTTCTTGTTGGACGTGTTGTATCTGACAAAATGGACAAGACAATCACAGTTGTAGTTGAAACAAAACGTAACCACCCAGTCTATGGTAAACGTATTAACTACTCTAAAAAATACAAAGCTCATGATGAAAACAATGTTGCCAAAGAAGGCGATATCGTACGTATCATGGAAACTCGCCCGCTTTCAGCTACAAAACGTTTCCGTCTTGTAGAAGTTGTTGAAGAAGCGGTCATCATCTAATCAAACCTGAAAGGAGAAAACTGAAATGATTCAAACAGAAACTCGTTTGAAAGTCGCAGACAACAGCGGTGCTCGCGAAATCTTGACTATCAAAGTTCTTGGTGGTTCAGGACGTAAATTTGCAAACATCGGTGATGTTATCGTGGCATCTGTAAAACAAGCTACTCCTGGTGGTGCGGTTAAAAAAGGTGACGTTGTTAAAGCAGTTATCGTTCGTACTAAATCAGGTGCTCGTCGTGCTGATGGTTCATACATCAAATTTGACGAAAACGCAGCAGTTATCATCCGTGAAGACAAAACTCCTCGCGGAACACGTATCTTTGGCCCAGTTGCACGTGAATTGCGTGAAGGTGGCTTCATGAAGATCGTGTCACTTGCTCCAGAAGTACTTTAATTTTTAGAAACAAACTAGTCCCCTGGATTTACCTCCAGGGTGCCCTTATGGGCGTAAGAAAAATCAAGGAGAAACCTAATGTTTGTAAAAAAAGGCGACAAAGTTCGCGTAATCGCTGGTAAAGATAAGGGAACAGAAGCTGTTGTCCTTACTGCCCTTCCAAAAGTAAACAAAGTTATCGTTGAAGGTGTTAACATCGTTAAGAAACACCAACGTCCAACTAACGAGCTTCCTCAAGGTGGGATCATCGAGAAAGAAGCAGCTATCCACGTATCAAACGTTCAAGTATTGGACAAAAATGGTGTAGCTGGTCGTGTTGGTTACAAATTTGTAGACGGTAAAAAAGTTCGCTACAACAAAAAATCAGGCGAAGTGCTTGATTAATCACGAAGGAAAGGAGAAGTATAATGGCAAATCGTTTAAAAGAAAAATATCTTAATGAAGTAGTTCCTGCTTTGACAGAACAATTCAACTACTCATCAGTGATGGCTGTGCCTAAAGTAGATAAGATCGTTTTGAACATGGGTGTTGGTGAAGCTGTATCAAACGCTAAAAGCCTTGAAAAAGCTGCTGAAGAATTGGCACTTATCTCAGGTCAAAAACCACTTATCACTAAAGCTAAAAAATCAATCGCCGGCTTCCGTCTTCGTGAAGGTGTTGCGATCGGTGCAAAAGTTACCCTTCGTGGTGAACGTATGTACGAATTCTTGGATAAATTGGTTTCAGTTTCACTTCCACGTGTACGTGACTTCCACGGTGTTCCAACAAAATCATTTGACGGACGCGGGAACTACACACTTGGTGTGAAAGAACAATTGATCTTCCCAGAAATCAACTTCGATGACGTTGACAAAACTCGTGGTCTTGACATCGTTATCGTAACAACTGCTAACACTGACGAAGAGTCACGTGCATTGCTTACAGGCCTTGGAATGCCTTTTGCAAAATAATATAGGAGGTAAATCTAATGGCTAAAAAATCAATGATTGCTAAGAACAAACGTCCAGCGAAGTTCTCTACTCAAGCTTATACTCGTTGTGAAAAATGTGGTCGTCCACATTCAGTTTACCGCAAATTTAAACTTTGCCGTGTTTGCTTCCGTGAATTAGCTTACAAAGGACAAATCCCTGGTGTAACAAAAGCATCTTGGTAATTTAAGATATCAAGGGCGTCAAAACTCTAAGTGAAAATAGGAAACTTGACGAAGAAACTGAAGTTTCTAGGAAAGTTTATCTTTTTCACACAGAGTTTAGACCGGGTTCAGTTGGGCTTGCCAATTTGAACACGAGCTACAGCTTTGGCAAAAAAGACCAATTTTCTTTGGAGCATCGCTCCTGCATCAAATTGCCTATTTTTGCTCTTGCTGTTACGCTCTTTGTATCATGTATTAACTAGCAAGTGCAACTTGCAAACTACTAGTAAGAGGAGAAAAACAAAATGGTTATGACTGACCCAATCGCAGACTTCCTAACTCGTATTCGTAATGCTAACCAAGCTAAACACGAAGTACTTGAAGTACCTGCATCAAACATCAAAAAAGGGATTGCTGAAATCCTTAAACGCGAAGGTTTTGTAAAAAACGTTGAAATCATCGAAGATGACAAACAAGGCATCATCCGTGTATTCCTTAAATACGGACCAAACGGTGAAAAAGTTATCACTAACTTGAAACGTGTTTCTAAACCAGGACTTCGCGTCTACAAAAAACGTGAAGACCTTCCAAAAGTTCTTAACGGACTTGGAATTGCTATCCTTTCAACTTCTGAAGGTTTGCTCACTGATAAAGAAGCACGCCAAAAGAATGTTGGTGGAGAAGTTATCGCTTACGTTTGGTAATATTTAGCTCCCAATTTCTTTGTGACTCTTCGTTATCGTCTCTTGCCTAACCCAAAGTTATGCCTGCGAGACGATGCCTAGATTCACTTTGAAATTGAAACCTAAATGTTCCTTTAAATCGAGAAATCGATTTAACCCCGTGAAAACTGGCCATTCTGGCCTGACAATCTAACAGGAGAAAATAAACATGTCACGTATTGGTAATAAAGTTATCGTGTTGCCTGCTGGTGTAGAAATCACTAACAATGACAACGTTGTAACTGTAAAAGGACCTAAAGGAGAACTTACTCGTGAGTTCTCAAAAGATATTGAAATCCGTGTGGAAGGTAGTGAAGTAACTCTTCACCGTCCAAACGATTCAAAAGAAATGAAAACTATCCACGGAACTACTCGTGCCCTTTTGAACAACATGGTTATTGGTGTATCAGAAGGATTCAAGAAAGAACTTGAAATGCGCGGGGTTGGTTACCGTGCACAACTTCAAGGATCTAAACTTGTTTTGGCTGTTGGTAAATCTCATCCAGACGAAGTTGAAGCTCCAGAAGGAATTACTTTTGAACTTCCAAATCCAACAACAATCGTTGTTAGCGGAATTTCAAAAGAAGTAGTTGGTCAAACAGCTGCTTACGTACGTAGCCTTCGTTCACCAGAACCATATAAAGGTAAAGGTATCCGTTACGTTGGTGAATTCGTTCGCCGTAAAGAAGGTAAAACAGGTAAATAATGTTGAGTGGTTGAGTCTCAACCACCAACCTATTTTCCAACTTTGTGCATAGCACACGATTTAAAACTAAAGAGGTGAAAACTGTGATTTCAAAACCAGATAAAAACAAACTCCGCCAAAAACGCCACCGTCGCGTTCGCGGAAAACTCTCTGGAACTGCTGATCGCCCACGTTTGAACGTATTCCGTTCTAATACAGGCATCTACGCTCAAGTGATTGATGACGTAGCGGGTGTAACGCTCGCAAGTGCTTCAACTCTTGACAAAGAAGTTTCAAAAGGAACTAAAACTGAACAAGCCGTTGCTGTCGGTAAACTCGTTGCAGAACGTGCAAACGCTAAAGGTATTTCAGAAGTGGTGTTCGACCGCGGTGGATATCTATATCACGGACGTGTGAAAGCTTTGGCTGATGCAGCTCGTGAAAACGGATTGAAATTCTAATAGGAGGACACTAGAAAATGGCATTTAAAGACAATGCAGTTGAATTAGAAGAACGCGTAGTTGCTGTCAACCGTGTTACAAAAGTTGTTAAAGGTGGACGTCGTCTTCGTTTCGCAGCTCTTGTTGTTGTTGGTGACCACAACGGTCGCGTAGGATTTGGTACTGGTAAAGCTCAAGAAGTTCCAGAAGCAATCCGTAAAGCAGTAGATGATGCTAAGAAAAACTTGATCGAAGTTCCTATGGTTGGAACAACAATCCCACACGAAGTTCTTTCAGAATTCGGTGGAGCTAAAGTATTGTTGAAACCTGCTGTAGAAGGTTCTGGAGTTGCGGCTGGTGGTGCAGTTCGTGCCGTTGTGGAATTGGCAGGTGTGGCAGATATTACATCTAAATCACTTGGTTCTAACACTCCAATCAACATTGTTCGTGCAACTGTTGAAGGTTTGAAACAATTGAAACGCGCTGAAGAAGTTGCTGCCCTTCGTGGTATTTCAGTTTCTGATTTGGCATAAGAAAGGGGATAAAATGGCTCAAATTAAAATTACTTTGACTAAGTCTCCAATCGGACGCATTCCATCACAACGTAAAACTGTTGTAGCACTTGGACTTGGCAAATTGAACAGCTCTGTTATTAAAGAAGATAACGCTGCTATCCGTGGTATGATCACTGCAGTATCTCACTTGGTAACAGTTGAAGAAGTAAACTAATGAATTTTTAGGGGATGTGCACTATACCATCCCCTAAAACTAGATATAGTCATCTATGATGACGTCGTATAGGCGAGTTGATGGGGGAGACAACCTTTTCTCCCTTATCGGCGCTAGCATTTTACAAAAGAGGAGAAAATAAAAATGAAACTTCATGAATTGAAACCTGCAGAAGGTTCTCGTAAAGTACGTAACCGCGTTGGTCGTGGTACTTCATCAGGTAACGGTAAAACATCTGGTCGTGGTCAAAAAGGTCAAAAAGCTCGTAGCGGTGGCGGAGTTCGCCTTGGTTTTGAAGGTGGACAAACTCCATTGTTCCGTCGTCTTCCAAAACGTGGATTCACTAACATCAACGCTAAAGAATACGCAATTGTGAACCTTGACCAATTGAACGTCTTTGAAGATGGTGCTGAAGTTACTCCAGTTGTTCTTATCGAAGCAGGAATTGTTAAAGCTGAAAAATCAGGTATTAAAATTCTTGGTAACGGTGAGTTGACTAAGAAATTGACTGTGAAAGCAGCTAAATTCTCTAAATCAGCTGAAGAAGCTATCACTGCTAAAGGTGGTTCAGTAGAAGTCATCTAAGAGAGGTGACCTATGTTTTTTAAATTATTAAGAGAAGCTCTTAAAGTCAAGCAGGTTCGATCAAAAATTTTATTTACAATTTTTATCGTTTTGGTCTTTCGTATCGGAACTAGCATTACAGTTCCTGGTGTGAATGCCAATAGCTTGAATGCTTTAAGTGGATTATCCTTCTTAAACATGTTGAGCTTGGTCTCAGGGAATGCCATGAAAAACTTCTCAGTTTTTGCTCTTGGTGTTAGTCCCTACATTACGGCCTCTATCGTTGTCCAACTCTTGCAAATGGATATTTTACCAAAGTTTGTAGAGTGGGGTAAACAAGGGGAAGTAGGTCGAAGAAAATTAAATCAAGCTACTCGTTATATTGCTCTTGTTCTAGCTTTTGTGCAATCTATCGGAATTACAGCTGGTTTTAATACTTTGGCTGGAGCTCAATTGTTGAAAACAGCTCTTACTCCACAAGTCTTTATCATGATTGGTATCATCTTAACAGCTGGTAGTATGATTGTGACTTGGTTGGGAGAGCAAATTACAGATAAGGGATACGGAAATGGTGTTTCTATGATTATCTTTGCCGGGATTGTTGCATCAATTCCAGAGATGATTCAGGGCATCTATGTGGACTACTTTGTGAACGTCCCAAGTAGCCGTATCAACTCATCTATCATTTTCGTAATCATTTTGATTATTACTGTATTGTTGATCATTTATTTTACAACTTATGTTCAACAAGCAGAATACAAAATTCCAATCCAATATACTAAGGTTGCACAAGGTGCTCCATCTAGCTCTTACCTTCCTTTGAAGGTAAACCCTGCTGGAGTTATCCCCGTTATCTTTGCAAGTTCGATTACTGCAGCGCCTGCGGCTATTCTTCAGTTTTTGAGCGCTACAGGTCATGATTGGGCTTGGGTAAGAACAGCACAAGAAATGCTGGCAACAACTTCACCAACTGGTATTGCCATGTATGCTTTATTGATTATTCTCTTTACATTCTTCTATACGTTTGTACAGATTAATCCTGAAAAAGCGGCAGAAAACTTACAAAAGAGCGGTGCTTATATCCATGGAGTTCGTCCTGGTAAAGGTACAGAAGAATATATGTCTAAACTTCTTCGTCGTCTTGCAACTGTTGGTTCTCTCTTCCTTGGTGTGATTTCTATTTTACCGATCGTAGCAAAAGATGTTTTCGGACTTTCAGAAGCAGTTGCTTTTGGAGGAACCAGTCTTTTGATCATTATCTCTACAGGTATTGAAGGAATCAAACAATTGGAAGGCTACCTATTGAAACGTAAGTATGTTGGTTTCATGGACAGAACAGAATAAAAGTAATTACTGAATCAGTAATTACTGAGGGAGTGGAGGTTTAACTCTAACATTTGTGAGAGTTTGGTCTCCCCTCTTCTATTTTGTTTTTAAATAGGGGTGAAAAGACTTTTTGCTTCTATTTAAAAATAAAATAAGGAGATCAAATCATGAATCTTTTGATTATGGGCTTACCTGGTGCAGGTAAGGGAACTCAAGCAGCAAAAATCGTAGAACAATTCCATGTTGCACATATCTCAACAGGTGATATGTTCCGTGCTGCTATGGCAAATCAAACTGAAATGGGTGTTCTTGCTAAGTCATATATTGACAAGGGTGAATTAGTTCCTGATGAAGTTACAAATGGAATCGTAAAAGAACGTCTTTCACAAGATGATGTTAAAGAAACAGGATTCTTATTGGATGGTTACCCACGTACAATCGAACAAGCTCATGCCTTGGACAAAACATTGGCTGAACTTGGCATCGAACTAGAAGGTGTTATCAACATCGAAGTGAATCCAGACAGCCTCTTGGAACGTTTGAGTGGCCGTATCATCCACCGCGTAACTGGAGAAACTTTCCACAAGGTCTTTAACCCACCAGTTGACTATAAAGAAGAAGATTACTACCAACGTGAAGATGATAAGCCTGAGACAGTAAAACGTCGTTTGGACGTTAATATTGCTCAAGGGGAACCAATCATTGCTCACTACCGTGCCAAAGGTTTGGTTCATGACATCGAAGGTAATCAAGATATCAATGATGTCTTCTCAGATATCGAAAAAGTATTGACAAATTTAAAATAAAGCGTTTTTCACACTTGCAAAAATCCGCTACAAATGTTATACTGAGATAGTCTGACTTATAATTGTTGTCTCTGTGTCTAGAGGCATCGAATCGAAATTTATGGAGGTGCTTTTGCGTGGCAAAAGACGATGTGATTGAAGTTGAAGGCAAAGTAGTTGATACAATGCCGAATGCAATGTTTACGGTTGAACTTGAAAATGGACATCAGATTTTAGCAACAGTTTCTGGTAAAATTCGTAAAAACTATATTCGTATTTTAGCGGGAGATCGTGTTACTGTCGAAATGAGTCCATATGACTTGACACGTGGACGTATCACTTACCGCTTTAAATAATCGAAAAACTTGGAGGGATAAGAAATGAAAGTAAGACCATCGGTCAAACCAATTTGCGAATACTGTAAAGTTATTCGTCGTAATGGTCGTGTTATGGTAATTTGCCCAGCAAATCCAAAACACAAACAACGTCAAGGATAAGATAGAAAGGAGAAAACATGGCTCGTATTGCTGGAGTTGACATTCCAAATGACAAACGCGTAGTAATCTCATTGACTTATGTTTATGGTATCGGACTTGCAACATCTAAGAAAATTTTAGCTGCTGCTGGAATCTCAGAAGATGTTCGTGTACGTGATCTTACATCAGATCAAGAAGATGCTATCCGTCGTGAAGTGGATGCAATCAAAGTTGAAGGTGACCTTCGTCGTGAAGTAAACTTGAACATCAAACGTTTGATGGAAATCGGTTCATACCGTGGTATCCGTCACCGTCGTGGACTTCCTGTCCGTGGACAAAACACTAAAAACAACGCTCGCACTCGTAAAGGTAAAGCTGTTGCGATTGCTGGTAAGAAAAAATAATATAGGAGGTAAAAGTCTTGGCTAAACCAACACGTAAACGTCGTGTGAAAAAGAATATCGAATCTGGTATTGCTCATATTCACGCTACATTTAATAACACTATTGTTATGATTACTGATGTGCATGGTAATGCAATTGCTTGGTCATCAGCTGGTGCTCTTGGTTTCAAAGGTTCTCGTAAATCTACACCATTCGCTGCTCAAATGGCTTCTGAAGCTGCTGCTAAATCTGCACAAGAACACGGTCTTAAATCAGTTGAAGTTACTGTAAAAGGTCCAGGTTCTGGTCGTGAGTCAGCTATTCGTGCGCTTGCTGCCGCTGGTCTTGAAGTAACAGCAATTCGTGATGTGACTCCAGTGCCACACAATGGTGCTCGTCCTCCAAAACGTCGCCGTGTATAATCATCGCATTACACTGCTTTTCGTTTAAGAGGGAGTAACTAAATGATCGAGTTTGAAAAACCAAATATAACAAAAATTGATGAAAATAAAGATTATGGCAAGTTTGTAATCGAACCACTTGAACGTGGCTACGGTACAACTCTTGGTAACTCTCTTCGTCGTGTACTTCTAGCTTCTCTACCAGGAGCAGCTGTGACATCTATCAATATTGATGGTGTGTTGCATGAGTTTGACACAGTTCCAGGTGTTCGTGAAGACGTGATGCAAATCATTCTGAACATTAAAGGAATTGCAGTGAAATCGTACGTTGAAGACGAAAAAATCATCGAACTAGATGTTGAAGGTCCTGCTGAAGTAACAGCTGGTGACATTTTGACAGATAGCGATATTGAAATTGTAAATCCAGATCATTATCTCTTTACAATCGGTGAAGGTTCTTCTCTAAAAGCGACTATGACTGTTAACAGTGGTCGTGGATATGTACCTGCCGATGAAAATAAAAAGGATAATGCACCAGTTGGAACACTTGCTGTAGATTCTATTTATACACCAGTTACAAAAGTCAACTATCAAGTGGAACCTGCTCGTGTAGGTAGCAATGATGGATTTGACAAATTAACCCTTGAAATCTTGACAAATGGAACAATTATTCCAGAAGATGCTTTAGGGCTTTCAGCACGTATTTTGACAGAACATCTTGATTTGTTTACAAATCTTACTGAGATTGCTAAGTCAACTGAAGTGATGAAAGAAGCTGATACTGAATCTGACGACCGTATTTTGGATCGTACGATTGAGGAACTGGACTTGTCTGTGCGTTCATACAACTGTTTGAAACGTGCCGGTATCAATACTGTGCATGATTTGACAGAAAAATCTGAAGCAGAGATGATGAAAGTACGAAATCTTGGACGCAAGAGTTTGGAAGAAGTGAAACTCAAACTCATTGATTTGGGTCTTGGATTAAAAGATAAATAAAGGAGGAATACATGGCTTACCGTAAACTAGGACGCACTAGCTCACAACGTAAAGCAATGCTTCGCGATTTGACAACTGACCTTTTGATCAACGAATCAATCGTGACAACTGAAGCTCGTGCTAAAGAAATCCGTAAAACTGTTGAAAAAATGATTACTCTAGGTAAACGTGGTGATTTGCATGCACGTCGTCAAGCAGCTGCTTTCGTACGTAATGAAATTGCATCTGAAAACTATGATGAAGCAACTGATAAGTACACTTCTACTACAGCACTTCAAAAATTGTTCTCAGAAATCGCACCTCGTTATGCTGAACGTAACGGTGGATACACTCGTATCCTTAAAACTGAACCACGTCGTGGTGATGCAGCGCCAATGGCGATCATCGAATTAGTATAAAATCATCAATTTTGTTGAGTGTTATGATGATGGAGTCTTGTGCTCTTAGTCTAGCTCTGGTCTACCGCTAGGATTTCGGTCCTAGCGGGAACACTCATCATAAGTTGGGATAGTAGACGCTTGTTTACGAAATTGTTTTTTTCTTAAGAACAACTTCGTAAGCAGGCGTTTTTGAGTATTTTCGTTAGAATTATGCTATACTATTTGAAAAGAATCCTGTTTAATGTTCAGGTTTCCTATTAAAAGAAGAATTGGAGTTTGCTTATGAAAGCGATTATAACTGTTGTTGGTAAAGATAAATCTGGAATTGTTGCAGGAGTTTCTGGCAAAATTGCAGAATTAGGATTGAATATTGACGATATCTCTCAAACTGTCTTGGATGAATATTTCACGATGATGGCTGTCGTCTCTAGTGATAAAAAGCAAGATTTTACCTATCTTCGTAATGAATTTGAAGCTTTTGGACAAATTTTAAATGTGAAAATCAACATTCAGAGTGCAGCGATTTTCGAAGCTATGTATAATATCTAGGAGGTTATCATGGATATTAGACAAGTTACTGAAACCATCTCCATGATTGAGGAGCAAAATTTCGATATTAGAACCATTACCATGGGGATTTCCCTTTTGGACTGTATCGATCCAGATATTAATCGTGCTGCGGAGAAAATTTATCAAAAGATTACGACCAAGGCGGCTAATTTAGTGGCTGTTGGCGATGAAATTGCAGCTGAGTTGGGAATTCCTATCGTTAATAAGCGTGTATCGGTGACTCCTATTTCTCTGATTGGAGCAGCGACAGATGCCGCAGACTATGTAGTTTTGGCAAAAGCGCTTGATAAGGCTGCGAAAGAGATTGGAGTGGACTTTATTGGTGGTTTCTCTGCCTTGGTACAAAAGGGGTACCAAAAGGGAGATGAGATTCTCATCAATTCTATTCCTCGCGCTTTGGCTGAAACGCATAAGGTTTGCTCGTCAGTCAATATCGGCTCAACCAAGTCTGGCATCAATATGACGGCTGTCGCAGATATGGGACGAGTTATCAAGGAAACGGCAACTTTATCTGATATGGGGGCAGCTAAGTTGGTTGTATTCGCTAATGCTGTTGAGGACAATCCGTTTATGGCTGGTGCCTTCCATGGTGTTGGGGAGGCAGATGTTATCATCAATGTCGGAGTTTCTGGTCCTGGTGTGGTGAAACGTGCCTTGGAAAAAGTTCGTGGACAGAGCTTTGATGTAGTAGCCGAAACAGTTAAGAAGACTGCCTTCAAGATCACTCGTATCGGTCAATTGGTTGGTCAAATGGCCAGTGAGAGACTCGGTGTGGAGTTTGGTATTGTGGACTTGAGTTTGGCGCCAACTCCTGCTGTTGGAGATTCTGTTGCACGTGTCCTTGAAGAAATGGGGCTAGAAACAGTTGGTACGCATGGGACGACGGCTGCCTTGGCTCTCTTGAATGACCAAGTTAAGAAGGGCGGAGTCATGGCCTGCAACCAAGTTGGTGGTTTGTCTGGTGCCTTTATCCCTGTTTCAGAAGATGAAGGAATGATTGCTGCAGTGCAAAATGGCTCTCTTAATCTGGAAAAACTAGAAGCTATGACGGCTATCTGTTCTGTTGGTTTGGATATGATTGCCATTCCGGAGGATACACCTGCTGAAACCATTGCGGCTATGATTGCAGACGAAGCTGCAATTGGTGTCATTAACATGAAAACTACGGCTGTTCGTATTATTCCAAAAGGAAAAGAAGGCGATATGATTGAGTTTGGTGGCCTATTAGGTACTGCACCTGTTATGAAGGTCAATGGGGCTTCGTCTGTCGATTTCATCTCTCGCGGTGGACAAATTCCAGCACCAATTCATAGTTTTAAAAATTAAGAAAATAGGAGAAATTTTAAGTTCTATTTAAGGTTGGCTGTGTATACTATAATCATTAAATAAAGACCTCCTAATATTATTTGAAACAGATAACACTGATTTAGTTTGAATTTGATTTTCATCTAATATCTTTATTTAATAGAACTCCTAAACTTTTTCATAATAATCTCCTGCAAAAGTCGCCTGTCTGGGTGGCTTTTGTTTTATCATCCATGATATAATAGAAGCAAACGGAGGACGGAAAATGGTAAAAGTACGATTGTATTTGGTACGTCATGGCAAGACTATGTTTAACACGATTGGTCGCGCGCAAGGTTGGAGCGATACTCCCTTAACAGCTGAAGGTGAACGAGGGATTCAAGAATTAGGAATCGGTTTGCGCGAATCTGGTCTACAGTTTGAGCGTGCTTATTCGAGTGATTCTGGGCGCACCATTCAGACAATGGGAATTATCCTTGATGAACTTGGCTTGCAGGGAAAAATCCCTTATCGCATGGACAAGCGTATCAGAGAATGGTGTTTCGGTAGTTTTGACGGAGCTTATGATGGTGATCTTTTCATGGGCATTATTCCTCGTATCTTTAATGTGGACCACGTTCACCAATTGTCTTATGCTGAACTGGCTGAGGGTTTGGTAGAGGTCGATACAGCTGGTTGGGCTGAAGGCTGGGAAAAACTCAGTGGCCGAATTAAGGAAGGCTTTGAAGCGATTGCCAAAGAAATGGAAGAGCAGGGTGGGGGCAATGCCATTGTCGTTAGCCACGGAATGACTATTGGAACCATTGTTTATCTGATTAATGGCATGCATCCGCATGGTCTCGATAATGGTAGCGTGACGATCCTTGAATATGAGGACGGCCAGTTTAGCGTTGAGGCTGTTGGTGACCGTAGTTACCGAGAACTAGGACGGGAGAAAATGGAGGAAGCCTCTATTTAATTAGTCTAGACTTGCTTGCTATGAACTAGGGATTTGATAGGAATATCAAGATAAGAAAAAACAGCCGAGGGTAATCCTTTCGGCTGTTTTTGATGGGGAAAACTAAAGTGTAATGCTATTGCTTTTAGAGATTTTCATGAACAAGAGCAAGGAACCTATTGTTAGAACAGTCAAGATCGTTGACAAGGCTGCGGCTACACCGTAATTTCCTCTGAGAACCTCTGTATAAATGGCTACAGTCATTGTTCTTGTTTTGACATTGTAGAGGAGGATAGAAGTAGATAGTTCTGAAATCATTGTGACCCAAGATAGGATGGCTCCAGAAATAATACCAGATAGCATCATTGGAGTTGTAATCTTGGCAAAGGTATTGAGACGACTACTTCCTAAGCTTTCAGCGGCTTCTTCAATACTTGGTGCTATTTGTTGCAAGCTAGCAACAGATGAGCGAATAGTATAAGGTAATCTTCTGACAGATAGTGACATAATCAAGATGAAAGCTGTTCCTGTAATCATAAGAAATCCACTTCCAAATAGACCAGTATTGAAGGAAGAAATGAAGGCAATCCCTAGAACAGTTCCGGGTACAATATAAGGGACCATACTGAGGCTGTCAATTAAGTTTGTAAACAAATTCCGTTTTCTAACGGCTAGGTAGGAGATAAATGTTGCGAATAGGACAACTAGAACTAAGGCAATCAAAGGGATACGAATAGTATTGAAAATAGCAGATCCCATACGATTGAAAGCTACCTTGTAACTGTTTAGAGAATAACCTTTGACAAATACCATACCTGATGTTTTTAGGAAAGAAGTATAAATCAAGTAGACTTGAGGTAGAACAGAGAACAAGATAATTCCGTAGACTGTTGCATAAATGGCAGCCATTTTTCCTTTTGTAGTTTTTTTAGGCTCAATTGGATGGAGCGAATTCATGCTGAAACTGTAGCGGTTTGAGATGTATTTTTGGATAAGGAAGATTGCCAAGGCAATGATAATCGCCATAATTGCTAAAGCAGATGCAAAAGCAGAATTTCCTCCAACCTCGCTAATGAATTGGGTATAAATCAAGACGGGGAAAGTCCGATATCCTTCACCAATCAACATAGGCGTTCCAAAATCTGAGAATGCTCTCATAAACACAAGCAGGGCAGCAGCTAGTAAGGTTGGAACTAGGAGAGGTAAAACAACCGTTACGATACGCTTAAATCCGAAGGACCCCATGCTTTCAGCAGCTTCAAGTAGAGAATTGTCAATACTTTTCATTGTCCCAGCAACGTATAGAAATACCAGTGGGAATAGTTGCAGTGTAAAGACAAGTACAATTCCTTTGAATCCATAAATATCAATAGCTGGAAGATGAAGAGTATTTGTCATGAATTTTGTGATGACCCCATTTCGTCCCAGCAAGAGAATCCAGGAGTAGGCTCCCACGAAAGGAGCTGACATGGAAGCAATGATAATCAATATTTGTAGAAATTTCTTTCCCTTGAAGTCATACATGGAAAAGAGATAAGCTAATAGGGTTCCTACAACTAAGGAAGTGACAGTAGCGGTAATGGAAACCTTGAAACTGTTGACAAGTGTCTCAGAGTAGTAGGCTTTACTAAAGAAAGTGACAAAATTAGCTAGTGAAAATTGTCCCTCATGTATGAGTGCTTGCTTGAGCACGGTAACGATAGGATAAACCAGAAAGACAAGATAGGTAAGAAAGATGAAGAAAGAGGAGGCTGTCCAAATATTTAGTTTTTTACGTTCCATGGTTGACTCCTTTTATCAGGTTTTGTGAACCATCTGCAGAAAAGACGTTTAATTTTTGAGTATTGATTCGTAGACGAATACGATCGCCTTTTTGTAGATCTTCTTCAAAAGTTGATTCTTCGCTAACTTGAATTTTTGAGGCAAAACCTGTCTCGATGAAGTATTCAGTATTCAGTCCAAGATAGACGCTATCGCTAATAATTCCTTCAATATCTCCAGATTCATCTTTAATGAATTCTTCAGGACGAATACTTACATGAATAGCTTGTGCTTCAGCCTGATCAAGGGCTGGCATTCGAAGGGCATAGCCATCTGAAAAGACGATATAAGCGCCGTCGCTCCGTTTTTCGAGATTGGCAGGGATAATATTTGTGCGTCCGATAAAGGTTGCTACAAACTCATTAGCTGGTTTATGATAGAGTTCTTTTGGTCGGCCGATTTGTTGAATCACCCCATCTTTCATAACAGCAATTTGGTCTGAAATAGCCATAGCTTCTTCTTGGTCGTGGGTCACATAAACAGTTGTAATTCCCACTTCGTGTTGGATTTCTCGAATGGCTTGACGCATATCCAAGCGAAGTTTGGCATCTAGGTTACTGAGCGGCTCGTCCATGAGGAGAACACTTGGATTAACAGCTAAGGCGCGTGCCAAGGCGACACGTTGTTGTTGTCCACCACTAAGTTTATCGGGCTTTCGATCCGCATATTGAGCAATTTGCATGAGTTCAAGATACTTATTGGTCTGTTGGACCAATTCTTCTTTAGGGACTTTCTTTTGCTTGAGACCAAAAGCAACATTATCTCGAACAGTCAAATGTGGGAAAATAGCGTAGTTTTGAAAAACCATCCCTATATTGCGTTTGCTGGGTTCCATATTATTGATTTTTGTATCATCGAAGTAAAATTCTCCGCCTTCGATACTGTTGAAACCTGCAATCATACGAAGAAGAGTCGTTTTCCCACAACCTGAAGGCCCAAGAAGGGTAAAGAGACTTCCTTTTGGAATTGTAATGTTCAAATTCTCAATAACAGGGACATCGTGGTAGATTTTTTTGGCGTTAATAATTTTGATCTCACTCATAGTGAACCTCTTTTACTGTTTAGATTGGATATCTGTAAAGACTTCGTTGTATTTCTTAACAATATCTGATTTATTCTTGATGACATAATCATAATCTTCAGTGAGTGTTTTGATTTTGTCAATTGGTTTCATGTTTTCGCTTGTTTTGGCATTTTTACGAACAGGACGGTTAGTAGTGGTTGTACCAAGTGTATCTTGTACTTCTTGAGAGATAATAAAATCGATAAATTTCTTGGCATTTTCCATATTTTTCGCTTTTTTAACGATAGCAGCACTAGCAGGTAGGAAGACGGTTCCTTCTTTTGGATAGACTACCTTGATATTAGCTCCGTCATTTAAGAGTTTAACTGCTGGATCTTCATAAGAGAGACCAACAGCCATTTCTCCGTCAGCGACTGCTTTATAGACACCAGATGAGCTTGAACCGATTTTACCATCAATAAGTGTGAAGAGATCTTTTACATAAGACCAAGCTTTATCGTCTTTGTAACCACCTTGAGCTTGTAGCATATTTGTTAATTGAGCAAAGGCGCTAGAAGAGTTTGCTGGGTCAGCAGTTGCGATTTTTCCTTTTAGTTCAGGTTTGAGAAGGTCGCTATATCCTTCGATGTTCATGCCTTTTGTTAAATCAGGATTGACGATTAAAACACTACCATCTAGTGTATAAGGTGTAGAGTAGCCAGTTGTGTTTTGATATTCTTTGATAACATTATCATTTTCTTTTGAAGTATAGTTTTCAAAGAGTTCTCCGTGGGTAGCATATTGTGTATAAGAACCACCAAAGATGACATCAGCTACAGGAGCTTCTTTTTCTGACTCCAGTTTTTTGAAAAGTTCCCCAGTACCAGCTTGAATCAGTTCTACTTTGATACCATACTTTTCTTCAAAGGCAGGAATAGTTGCTCCGATTAAGCCCTCTGAGTTTGGTGAATAAACGACTAGCGAACCGCCGTCTCCTTTATCAGATGAACCGCCATCGGCAGATTCATTAGAAGAACAAGCAGCAAGACCAAAAAGAGCTAGTCCGCAAGCAGCATAATACATCCATTTCTTTTTCATGATGGATACCTCCGTTGTGTTATTTAAGTTTATTTTAAAACAATGTAAGCGCTTTTAAAACCGATAATTCTATTCTATTAGAGTAAAATTCTCTACAAAAACGGAAGTAATCTTTTTGATTTTATAGCAGGGTTTGACAGCTAATCACTGGTAAGTCAAATTTTATTTTTTAGATTGGATATCTGTAAAAATATCATTGTACTTTTTAAGAATAGTGGATTTATTTTTAATGACATAATCTGAATCTTCGGTGGCAATATTGATTTCTGTCATAGCCTTCATATTTTTATTAGTTTTAGCATTTTTACGAATAGGTCTAATTGTAGTTTCAGTTCCTAGCTTATCTTGGATTTCTTGAGAAAGAATGAAATCGATAAATTTCTTAGCGTTTTCCATGTGTTTGGCATTTTTGATGATAGCTGTGTTACCAGGTAAAAAGACGGTTCCTTCTTTTGGATAAATAACTTTTACATCAACCCCATCATTTAAGAGTTTTAAGGCAGGATCTTCATAGGTGAGTCCTACAGCCATTTCCCCATCGGCGACAGCTTTGTAAACATTCGAAGAGCTAGATGCAATTTTTCCATCTACTAGGGTAAAGAGATTTTTCACATAGGTCCAAGCTTGTTCATTTTCGTATCCACCTTGATCGACAAGCATGTTTGTTAATTGAGCAAAGGCGCTAGATGCGTTACTTGGATCAGCAGTAGCAATTTTTCCTTTTAATTTAGGATTGAGTAGATCATTGTAGCCTTCAATTTTTATATCTTTTATAAGGGATGAATTGGCAATGATGACACTGACATCAAGTGTATAAGGCGTATAGAATCCGGTTTTGTTTTGATAATCAGGGATTATCTGGTCGTTCTCTTGAGAAATATAAGGTTCAAAAAGATTTTCGTTAGAAGAGAAGAGGGCGTAGGAGCCTCCGAAAATGACATCAGCTACAGGGGATTCTTTTTCGGCCTCAGCTTTTTTGAACAATTCACCAGTGCTGGCTTGTACTAAGTCAACCTTGATACCATATTTTTCTTCAAAGGCTGGGATTGTTTCTTCGATAAGGTCTTCAGGGTTAGGTGAGTAGACAACCAAAGTGTTATCTGAATCTTTTTCAGAGCTAGTTTCCGCTTCTATAGAAGAGGAACATCCTGATAAAGTAAGAAATATCCAGCCACAAGAGAGAAAGAATAGTAGTTTTTTCATAATTATCTCCTTTTTTACGAACGTTTTCTCTACCTAGATTGTTAATATTTTTAAATTGTAGAGTTCTACAGGATATAATAAAAACCTTAAAGAAATCTAAAACGGGAAATAGAAAATGGGTGTCTCGAGCAAGGATGGGTAAACTGTAGCTGGGATTTCGATGGGAAGTATAAAATAAAAAGATTGCTACAATAGAGTTGAGCAATCCTTTTACATCAATGGTTTTTATCCATGAGTTTTAATTCTTTTGGAGAAATATGGAGATACTTTTTAAAAACTTTGGCAAAATATTTATAGTCTGAAAATCCAACTTGTTCAGAGATATCGCTTAAGGGAGAATTAGGGGATTCAGCCATTTTATCTATAGCTTGCTTGAGGCGGTAGCGTAAGATATATTCATTTAACGTCATTGGGAAGTCTTCTTTGATGACCTTATATAGATAACTTTCGCTATATCCTAGATTCTCTGCAATGGTAGAAATGGTAAAGTGCATGCAGTAGTGTTGATGCACAAATTCCAGAGTTTGCTGAATGATTTGGTTTTGTGTATCAACTTGTTGGATAGAGGTGAGTAAAGTTTGATATTCTTCTAAAAAAGGAGTTTCTTGATAAGTGCTAACTCGTAATCGCAAAACAATTTTGTGAAGACATTCTGTCAACTCCTTGGTATCAATTGGTTTGGATAAGAAATCAACTGCTCCATATTGCATGGCTTTTTTAGCATTTTGAAAATCGTTATAACCTGATAAGATAACTTTTTCATAGGAGAGAGTACGAGTGGCTTCGAACATCATAAAAGCATCCATAATTGGCATTGTGATGTCTGTTAAGACAATATGAGGTTCTTTTTCTTGGATGAGTTTCATTCCCTCTTGACCGTGACTGGCAGTTCCTACGACTTGGATACCTAAGGCAGAGTAGTCTACGGCAATTTCTAGCCATTTTCGGATGAGGTGTTCATCCTCTACGATAATGAGCTTAAACATGAGTTAGTCCTTTCGTTATAAATTTGACCCAAGTTTCTCCTTGGCGATTGACTCCTAAATCTAGCTGGACATCAGAAAAGAAATTGCTCAATCGTTTATAGCTGTTAACGATGCCATGCTGGGTATGAGGGCTTTCTAAAGAGTCTAAAATAGCGAGTCGCTCTTGTTTTGTGAGCCCTCCGGCATTATCCTTGACTAAAAAAGTCAGAGAATCTGCTTCCAAGGTAATTTGGATATCAATATGAAGATCAATACGGTATTGCATCCCATATTTTATAGCATTTTCTACGAGAGGAAGCAAGAAAAGTTTAGGAATAGGCTGATTATCGACAGTTTCTGGACAGACAATATCATAAGAAAAGTGCTCAAAACGAATTTTATGAATAATCAGGTAATCCTCTATAATCTTTAAATCCTGACAAATGGTTGTTTCTTTTTCTAAATCGGTGATACTGTAGCGAAGAATGCGCGTGAGGTTTTGAATCAGGTCTTGTGTGAGGGCGGCATCCATTAAAGAAGTGATTTTAATCGTCTCAAGTGTATTGTAGAGAAAATGAGGATTGAACTGAGCTTCCAGCATTTTTCTTTCAAAAATCCACTTTTCTTTTTCTATGGTCAACATTTTCTGATGAAGTTGATCTAATTCGTACAACATATTGTTGATTTTTTCGGCCATAAATTCAAACTCATCACCTGTTTGTAGAGAAAGCCTTTTTTCTGCTTGTTTGGGAATTTCTTGAAGTTGGTAAACCAAACTTTCAATAGGAACAGCGTTGTGTGTAGCAATCTTATGAGCAATTCGCCTTGCTTGCCAGAAGTAGAGGAAGAATATACATAAGGTGAGGACGGAGGCTAGGCCGAGTAAGCTAGGAATGGGAAAAAAGGATTGAAAAGTATAGATTGAAAAAATAGCACCGACTTTTTCTTTTTGGACAATAAGCGGTTCATTCGCATACCAGTGGGTGCGAGAGTGTAGGAGTTTTTCATCAAATTTTTCAAGAGTGGAACGAGTAAACTGATTTGTATTGTTGGAAAACATATTTCCAAAGCTATCGGTAATGATGTATTTGGAATTAATCATTGGGAAACTTGAGATGAAATCATTCTCATTTACGAAAGCAATAGTATAGGCTATAACTCGTTGGTCTTGAAGTAGTGGTTTGATAAAGAGTGTGTAGTGTTGCTTGTCTGAAGAGAGTGCAATTTTTTCTGTCACTTTTTCTTGAGAAGGATTTTGAATGAGTAGTTTTAGATAGTAGGGAGATAAAATACTTTCTTGATGATTTCGATTGGTACTGAATAGCAATTCACCTGTATCGCTTAGGATAATGAGGTCAGAACTAAGTTTTAATTTAGCTTTTGTCTCGTAAAATAAGCTAAAGACTTCTCGCTCTGTGTGTTTGCCATCCAAAAATCCTGGAATCATTTTATGGTTCATAGTGGTTAGGAGTTCACTATTTGCTTTTTTCATCTCTTGAACTTGTTTGACAATCTGTCTCGTGTCTTTGGAGAGTTGTTGCTTTTGTAAAACATAGGAAAAACCAAAAAGTAAAATGAGTAGTAAAAGAGAGGTCACAAAGGCGGCGATAGAGCTTCTATGGAGAATTTCTTTTTGGAGAGATTTTTTAAAAGAATGAGACATCCATTACCTCCTTAAAAGGGTTTTCTATTATAAGTATAGCAGTTTAAAAAATCTAGAGCAAGGTAAAATAGAAAAGTATAGAATAGAACGAGACCAAATTCCCTCAAAAATGGTATAATAGTAACATCACAAAATTGGAGAGAGACCATGAGTTTTTACAATCATAAAGAAATTGAGCCTAAGTGGCAGGGCTACTGGGCGGAACATCATACATTTAAGACAGGAACAGATGCATCAAAACCGAAGTTTTATGCTCTTGACATGTTCCCTTATCCGTCTGGGGCGGGTCTGCACGTAGGACACCCAGAAGGTTATACTGCAACTGATATCCTCAGCCGTTACAAACGTGCGCGAGGCTACAATGTCCTTCATCCAATGGGTTGGGATGCTTTTGGTTTGCCTGCAGAGCAATACGCTATGGATACAGGTAATGACCCAGCAGAATTTACAGCTGAGAACATTGCCAACTTCAAACGCCAAATCAATGCGCTTGGATTTTCTTATGACTGGGATCGTGAAGTCAATACCACAGATCCAAACTATTACAAGTGGACGCAATGGATTTTCACTAAGCTTTACGAAAAAGGCTTGGCCTATGAAGCGGAAGTGCCAGTAAACTGGGTTGAGGAATTGGGAACAGCCATCGCCAACGAAGAGGTTCTTCCTGACGGAACTTCTGAGCGTGGAGGCTATCCAGTTGTCCGCAAGCCAATGCGCCAATGGATGCTCAAAATCACGGCTTACGCAGAGCGCTTGCTCAATGATTTAGATGAACTAGATTGGCCGGAGTCTATCAAGGACATGCAACGCAACTGGATTGGGAAATCAACTGGTGCTAATGTAACTTTTAAAGTTAAGGGAACAGACAAGGAATTCACAGTCTTTACCACTCGTCCGGACACCCTTTTCGGTGCGACTTTCACTGTTTTGGCTCCTGAACATGATTTGGTTGACGCTATCACAAGTCCAGAGCAAGCAGAGGCAGTAGCAGACTACAAACACCAAGCCAGTCTGAAATCAGACTTGGCTCGTACAGACCTTGCCAAAGAAAAAACTGGTGTCTGGACAGGTGCTTATGCCATCAACCCTGTCAATGGTAAGGAAATTCCAATCTGGATTGCCGACTATGTTCTTGCTAGTTACGGAACAGGTGCCGTTATGGCTGTGCCTGCCCACGATCAACGTGACTGGGAATTTGCCAAACAATTTGATCTTCCAATCGTCGAAGTACTTGAAGGTGGAAATGTAGCAGAAGCTGCCTACACAGAAGATGGCCTTCATGTTAACTCAGACTTTCTAGATGGACTCAACAAAGAAGATGCTATTGCCAAGATTGTGGCTTGGTTGGAAGAAAAAGGCTGTGGACAAGAGAAGGTTACCTACCGTCTCCGCGACTGGCTCTTTAGCCGTCAACGTTACTGGGGTGAGCCAATTCCAATCATTCATTGGGAAGATGGGACTTCAACAGATGTTCCTGAAAGTGAATTGCCACTTGTCTTGCCAGTAACCAAGGATATTCGCCCTTCAGGTACAGGAGAAAGTCCACTAGCTAACTTGACAGACTGGCTTGAAGTGACTCGTGAAGATGGTGTCAAAGGTCGTCGCGAAACCAATACTATGCCACAATGGGCTGGTTCAAGCTGGTACTACCTCCGCTATATTGATCCACACAATACTGAGAAATTGGCTGATGAGGATCTTCTCAAACAATGGTTGCCAGTAGATATCTATGTGGGTGGAGCAGAGCATGCTGTACTTCACTTGCTTTACGCTCGTTTCTGGCACAAATTCCTCTATGACCTCGGTGTTGTTCCAACAAAAGAGCCATTCCAAAAACTCTTTAACCAAGGAATGATTTTGGGAACCAGCTACCGTGACCACCGTGGGGCTCTTGTGGCGACTGATAAGGTTGAAAAACGTGACGGTTCTTTCTTCCATGTGGAAACAGGGGAAGAGTTGGAGCAAGCACCAGCTAAGATGTCTAAATCGCTTAAGAACGTTGTTAACCCAGACGATGTGGTGGAACAATACGGTGCCGACACCCTTCGTGTTTATGAAATGTTTATGGGACCACTTGATGCTTCGATTGCTTGGTCTGAAGAAGGTCTGGAAGGAAGCCGTAAATTCCTTGACCGTGTTTACCGTTTGATTACGAGTAAGGAAATCGTTGCGGAAAACAATGGCGCTCTTGACAAGGTCTACAATGAAACAGTCAAATCTGTCACTGAGCAAATCGAATCCATGAAATTCAACACAGCTATTGCCCAACTTATGGTCTTTGTCAACGCCGCTAACAAGGAAGACAAGCTCTATGTGGACTACGCCAAAGGATTTATCCAATTGATCGCACCATTTGCTCCTCACTTGGCAGAAGAGCTCTGGCAAACAGTTGCAGCAACAGGAGAATCTATCTCTTATGTAGCTTGGCCAACTTGGGATGAAAGCAAATTGGTTGAAGACGAAATCGAAATCGTTGTCCAAATCAAAGGAAAAGTCCGTGCTAAACTCATGGTTGCTAAAGATCTATCACGCGAAGAATTGCAAGAAATTGCTCTCGCTGATGAAAAAGTCAAAGCAGAAATTGACGGTAAGGAAATCGTGAAAGTGATTAGTGTACCGAATAAATTGGTTAATATTGTTGTGAAATAATTGTAGACTATAGATGATTAAACAAGAAACAAGTTTTTGTTCACTTTTTGGGAGGTACTAATGAGGACTCAAAGTCATAAGGAGATTGTTGAAGAATATTCTGCTTCACGGGGGAGTTATGAAGGTTGCTTAGATTATGTAGAGAATACTGTGGAGAGTATTATTAAAAGTCAATCTATTAACGTTCATGAAATAATTGGGAGAGTAAAAACTGTAGAGTCTCTTGAAGGCAAAGTAAAAAGGAAAAATTATTCTAATTTAGCTGAGATTACCGATTTATGCGGTATTCGTATCATAACGTACTTTAGTGATGATGTTGATAAAATAGCTGAGTTAATCAGTCAAGAATTCGAGGTTGATGTAGAGAATACTATTGATAAACGTAAAAGTGAGGATCCAACAAAATTTGGTTATGTTTCACTTCATTATGTGGTGGGTTTAAAAGAAGGGACTACTCCATCTACTTTATATGGTAGATTTAAGAATATAAAATTAGAGATACAAATTAGGACAGTTATGCAGCATGCCTGGGCTGAAATTGAACATGATTTGGGATATAAAAGTAAGGAAGATATACCTGATCAATATAGAAGACAATTCTCCAGATTGGCGGGACTAATTGAATTAGCCGATGATAATTTTTTACAGTTAAAAAATAATATTAATAACTATGAGCAGGAGGTAAGAAAAAAATTACCTACTTCAAAAGAAGAATTACCAATAGATAGTAGTACACTTATGACTTATGTAACGGAAGATCCAAATTACATTAAGTTACTGGATGAGATTAAACTGTTAGATGTGCCCATAAATTTTAATATTAACAGTTCTTATCTATCCACTGTAGTCCAGAGAGCAAAAAGTTTGGGCTTAAAGACTATAGGAGATATAGATAAATTATTAGAAAAATATAAAGATATCTTTCTAAGAGTATATGAAATTGAGATGGATATTGTACATTATACGGGTATATCGGTATTGACTCCATTATTGCACATCACTAATGTGTTAGAATCAGTTAATAATATTAATATTTCTGATGAAAAATTTATGAAAGTTTCTGATGCTGAATTTTCAGATGAATTTGGTATATCGTATCCAAATAAAGTTTATGAAGGTTAAAAAGTAATTTTTTAAATATGAAAAGAGGGGTTTCCTATTTGACTAAGTTGAATAATTCGTAGTGTTGCTCTTTCTAAAGTGAAAGTGATTGCGGTACCGAACAAACTTGTTAATATTGTTGTGAAATAAAAATGAATCCTTCGGAGCTAAGCTCTGGAGGATTTTTGGGCTCTTCTTGACAAGAAAACACTATTTTGTTAATATGGTTAACAAAATGGAGAAGACCATGAATAAGAAAGAACTGCATAAGTTTAATAATCGTTTTAACAGTTTTGTTTTAACTTTTGAACAGTTGAAAAAGGATCAGCATAGGAACAGTATTGATAAGTCAATCACTATTAATGAAGTCCATTTGATTGACCTGATAGGTCGTAATCAGCCTATGAATCTAGTAAAATTATCTGAGTTACTTGAAGTCTCAAGGAGTGCTATTACTCAGAGTGTTAGGCGTTTAACCAAGAAAAATCTCGTTACTTTTGAATTCGCACAGGATAATGAAAAAAATAAATATCTGATATTATCCAAAAAAGGGGTTGAAGTTTTTAACATCCATAAAGGGCAGCAAGAACATATTGAAAAAGCCATTTTTTCAGTTTTAAGAAACTATAGTGATGAGGACCTTCAAATGGTTATGAAACTGATGGATGATGTTGAACAGGTGTGGGGAGAATTACCGTGGTAAAAGTCGCGGTAAATTTTAAATATAATTGTTAAGTAGATTAACAAAAAGGAGAAGATATGACTGTAAACATAGAACTGATTTCACAAACAGATTTAGCGGATGAATCTTTTTATATGGCTATTAATGGTTTAGAACCAAGGGCAATGTATTGTGTAGAAATGTACCTGTCTGATTATTACTGTATAAATGCTCCCTTGCTTTTAGATCATGATGTTATATGGAAATCAACCGCAATTTTTTTATCTGATCAGGACGGTATGATTGATACCTCTCAGACAGCATCTATTTCGGGATCTTATAAAGGAGTTTCAGAAATGGGATTATTCTTTAATGCGAAACCGTTGAAGAATAGGAAAAGGAGATTACCGAGTTCTCTTGATAGAATTCCATTACGAGATTGTTTTGGTGTTGAAATTAAAATCAGGCTGGGGAAAGATATGGTCGCGGAGCAAAGTTTTGTAAGGCGTTATATGAATCTGGGAGTAAGATATCAAGATATCTATGACAAGCATTTTCAAGGTCGATTATTTTATGATGAAAAGTTAAGAAGGGCGCCAGCCGTGATTATTGTTAGCGGTAGTGAGGGAAGAATTGAAAAAGCTCAGAATATTGCCCAACTTTTATCTTCTAGAGGCTATATTTGTCTTGCAATAGCTTATTTTGGTTTAGAGGGATTACCTCAAAATTTAGAACGAATTCCAATAGAATGTCTGGAGGAAGCGAAAGATTTTCTATATGATCATCCTCGAGTTGATAATACAAAAATAGGAATATATGGTCGCTCTAAAGGAGCAGAGCTTGTTCTGGCTGGACAAAGTATTTTGGATGATGTGCAATGTTTAGTACTCAATTCTCCCTCAAATGTAATATTTGAGGGAATAAAGGGAAAACTTAATTCTAATTCATCTTCTTGGACATATTTACAAAAGGAACTTCCTTATCAAAAATTCCAGTTAGGAGATTATTTGTTAAACAAGTTTTTTGGAAAACATATTCCTGAAGATAGTAGGGCTCAGATTGATGTGAGTAAAATTTCCTCCCCTTTATTATTACTAGGAAGCGATGTTGATGAAATATGGAATGCATCATCCGCGATAGATGATATCATTTCACATTATAAAGGGGAATCCATTTTGTTTAAAAAATACCATGAAACAGGGCATATGTTGACGGTTGCTTATCAACCGAATCATCGTTATCGAAAAGATTGGTGCTTATTAATGAAAGAAAGTGTAGACTCTTGGCTTGTTACGATAAATTTTTTTGATACACATCTGAAGAATTTGTAGATAGTGCTGAACCGTACTATAATAGTCCTAACTAAGATAAAAACACAGTTCTGGTTGGTAGTCCAGTCTACAAAAGCAAACACTAAAACAAGAGAAATTTGAATACAAACAGTAAAAAATAGAGAGAAGCATAAGGGACATTAACTCACTCGTTCCCATATTTGATTATTCCTCCATAAAGTGGATGGATGATTTTTATAAGAGGAGTTTGCATTATTGAATAGAAAACCAAGTGTTTCCTAAAATTTTCATTGAGATATGTTATACTATATTCAATAAGTGAAACAAGGAGAATACTATGCCAGTAAATGAATATGGTCAGATGATTGGTGAGTCAATGGAAGGTTATACACCAGGTGAATTGCCTGCTATTGATTTCTTAGAAGGGCGTTATGCTAGGATAGAGGCTCTCTCGGTAGAAAAGCATGCGGAGGATTTGCTAGCTGTTTATGGGCCTGATACGCCTCAGGAGATGTGAACCTACCTTTTTCAGGAGCCAGTAGCAGATATGGAGGAGCTGGTTACCCTTTTAAATCAGATGTTGGCTCGTAAGGACCGTTTTTACTATGCAATCATAGACAAGGCGACTGGTAAGGCTTTGGGAACTTTTTCCCTCATGCGAATTGATCAGAATAACCGAGCAATAGAAGTGGGAGCTGTCACTTTTTCTCCAAAACTCAGGGGGACACGGATAGGGACAGAAGCCCAGTATCTCTTGGCTTGCTATGTCTTTGAGGAGCTTAACTATCGTCGCTATGAATGGAAATGCGATGCTCTTAACATGCCATCAAGACGAGCTGCGGAGCGTTTGGGATTTGTCTACGAAGGAACCTTCCGTCAGGCAGTGGTTTATAAGGGGCGTACGAGGGATACGGATTGGTTGTCTATGATTGATAAGGACTGGCCAAAAGTCAAAGCTCGTTTGGAAATATGGTTGCGTCCTGAAAATTTTGATAAAAATGGACGACAGTACAAGAGCTTGAGAGAATTATAAGAGGTGATGACATGATAACCATTAGAAAGCAAGAAATCGTCAAGCTCGAGGATGTTTTGCATCTCTATCAGGCTGTCGGTTGGACAAATTATACAAATAAACCTCAGATGCTGGAGCAGGCCTTATCTCATTCATTAGTAATTTATCTGGCACTTGATGGTGATGCTGTGGTGGGCTTGATTCGTTTGGTTGGAGATGGTTTTTCATCAGTACTGGTTCAGGATTTAATCGTTTTACCAATCTATCAGTGCCGAGGGATTGGTAGTTCCTTGATGAAAGAGGCTTTAGAGGATTACAAAGATGCCTATCAAGTCCAGCTGGTGACAGGCCAGACAGAAAGAACCTTGGGATTCTATCGTTCTATGGGCTTTGAAATCTTATCCACCTATAATTGTATAGGAATGACTTGGATGAATCGAGAAAAATAATAAAATTTGTTTGTTCTTAAGCAAAATTTAAGGATGGTCTAGTATTATATAGTCATTAAATAAAGACCTCCTAACTTTATTTAATGAAATCCTAAAACTTTTTTCATCATAATCTCCTAATGAAGCCACCCAATCAGGTGGCTTTTTTCGTGGATAGGTGATGGTGATAGATTTTTTTTGCAAAATAGTAAAATTTGAGAAAAGTTAAGCTAGTTTTAAGCTTTGTCTTGTATCATATAGTTATTAAATAAAGACCTCCTAACTTTATTTAATAAAATCCTAAACTTTTCTTTTTCATAATAATCTCCCTTAACTCCACCCAATCAGGTGGAGTTTTTTGGCTCTATTTCAGGATTTTGGGGACTATTCTAAAAATCATTTTCCGATATTTTTCGGATTTTGGTCGGGGAATTGGCGGGGACTTTTTTTAGCGAATATGACTAATAAATAGTTCTGTTGTCGCTTCAGCTACTTCAACCTTACTTTGAATTTAAGTGACTGTTAATTGAAGGACTAGAACTACTGTAATAATGCTCTTGGTTTTCAAGGAGTGAGTCATCATATTGTTGTACAGCGGTTAAAGCTTGAAAAGCCACGAATATAAACCTTTGAAAAATTTTGTGAACTATGGGATAATAAAAAGGAATTGAGTACTAGTTCTATATCATAGGCTAGAAATGGCCCCAAGCTCACGACCAAATAAGCTAGGGGTCTTTTTTGACACTATTTATCCTTGTTTAGCCATTTATCGACTAAGCGAAGAACGACACCGACCACAATTGGTCCGATGATAGTTTTGAGTACTAATCCCATCATGGGCTATCTCACCTCCTTTCGTAGGCGGTGTAGCAGTGCCGTAGAATGTTATACCACATAGGTGCTAAACTCTGGAGTCACCCAATCAGGTGGCTTTTTTGTTTGTGGCTTGGTTTTTTGATATAATAGAGCCATGAGTAGAATTTTAGATAATGAGATAATGGGGGACGAGGAGTTAGTAGAACGCACGCTCCGTCCTCAGTATTTACGTGAATATATTGGGCAGGATAAGGTCAAGGACCAGCTTCAAATCTTTATAGAAGCTGCCAAAATGCGGGATGAAGCGCTGGATCATGTGCTTTTATTTGGCCCTCCAGGCTTGGGAAAAACGACCATGGCTTTTGTTATTGCCAACGAACTAGGTGTCAATCTCAAGCAGACTTCGGGTCCAGTCATTGAAAAAGCCGGTGATTTGGTAGCGATTTTGAATGACTTAGAGCCTGGGGATGTTCTCTTTATTGATGAGATTCATCGTTTGCCAATGTCAGTGGAAGAGGTGCTTTATAGTGCCATGGAGGACTTCTACATTGATATCATGATTGGGGCTGGTGAAGGCAGTCGCAGTGTTCATTTGGAGTTGCCACCTTTCACTTTGATTGGTGCGACGACTCGGGCTGGTATGCTCTCAAATCCGCTACGGGCACGTTTTGGAATTACAGGTCACATGGAGTATTATGCCCATGCTGACTTGACGGAAATTGTTGAGCGGACGGCAGATATTTTTGAGATGGAAATCACTCATGAGGCAGCATCTGAATTAGCCCTACGTAGTCGTGGAACCCCTCGTATTGCCAATCGTCTCCTCAAACGCGTGCGCGATTTTGCCCAGATTATGGGGAATGGGGTTATCGATGATCTTATTACTGATAAGGCTTTGACTATGCTGGATGTTGACCATGAAGGTCTGGACTATGTGGACCAGAAAATCCTTCGCACCATGATTGAGATGTACGGTGGTGGTCCTGTTGGTCTAGGAACTCTTTCTGTTAACATAGCAGAAGAGCGTGAGACAGTTGAAGACATGTATGAGCCCTACTTGATTCAAAAAGGTTTTATCATGCGGACACGTTCTGGACGAGTGGCGACTGCTAAGGCATATGAGCATTTAGGGTATGAATATATTGAAAAATAAGGCTGAAATTTTAGACTCTTTCAGAGAAAATCCGGATATGATGGCTATTTTGACTATCATCCGAAACCTTGGTCTGAAAGATTCTTGGTTGGCAGCAGGTTCTGTCAGAAATTTTATCTGGAATCTCTTGTCAGAGAGACCAGCATTTGATCTTGAAACAGATGTAGATGTGATTTTCTTTGATCCGGATATTTCTTATGAGGAAACCTTGTTCCTAGAGAAAAAGTTGAGAGCGGATTTTCCTCAGTATCAGTGGGAATTGAAAAATCAGGTCTATATGCACCAGCACAGCCCTCATACTGCTCCCTATAGCAGCTCTTGTGATGCTATGAGTAAGTATCCAGAACGATGTACGGCTGTTGGACTGCGCTTGAATGAAAAATCCGTTTTGGAACTCTTTACTCCATACGGTTTGGAGGATATTTTGAATTTTCAAGTTCGTCCAACTCCTCATTTTTTAGAGAATCAAGACCGAATGGTTCTCTATCGAACACGTCTATCCAAGAAAAATTGGCAGGAGAAATGGAAAAATTTGATTTTAAAAAATACTTAAGGAAACTTTAAGCTAGGAAGTGTATACTAAGTCCATAAGTTAAGAAGACCTTAACTTAAACTCCTAAAACTTTTTCATAATAATCTCCCTATAAAAAATAGAGTCGCCCAATCAGGCGGCTTATTTTTTTGAAAAATGGGCTTGGTGCCTGAGAATAATACTCAATGAAAATCAAAGAGCAAACTAGGAAGCTAGCCGCAGGCTGTACTTGAGTACGGCAAGGTGAAGCTGACGTGGTTTGAATTTGATTTTCGAAGAGTATAAATAGCTTAGTGATAGAAGAAAATAGGGAAATATGGTATAATGAAACGATAGATTTTTGAATAGGAATAAGATCATGTTTGGATTTTTTAAGAAAGATAAGGCTGTGGAAGTAGAGGTTCCGACACAGGTTCCTGCTCATATCGGCATCATCATGGATGGCAATGGCCGCTGGGCTAAAAAATGTATGCAACCGCGAGTTTTTGGACACAAGGCGGGCATGGAAGCATTGCAAACTGTGACCAAGGCAGCCAACAAACTAGGCGTTAAGGTTATTACGGTCTATGCTTTTTCTACAGAAAACTGGACCCGTCCAGATCAGGAAGTCAAGTTTATCATGAACTTGCCAGTAGAGTTTTATGATAATTATGTCCCGGAATTGCATGCGAATAATGTTAAGATTCAAATGATTGGGGAGACGGACCGACTGCCTAAGCAAACCTTTGAAGCTTTAACCAAGGCTGAGGAATTGACTAAGAACAATACAGGTTTGATTCTTAACTTTGCTCTTAACTATGGTGGACGTGCTGAGATTACGCAGGCGCTTAAGTTGATTTCCCAGGATGTTTTAGATGCCAAAATCAACCCAGGTGACATCACAGAGGAATTGATTGGCAACTATCTCTTTACCCAGCATTTGCCTAAGGACTTACGAGATCCGGACTTGATTATCCGTACTAGTGGAGAATTGCGTTTGAGTAATTTCCTTCCATGGCAAGGAGCCTACAGTGAGCTCTATTTTACGGACACCTTGTGGCCTGATTTTGACGAGGCGGCCTTGCAGGAAGCCATTCTTGCCTACAATCGTCGTCATCGCCGATTTGGAGGAGTTTAGGAGGAAATATGACACAGGATTTACAGAAAAGAACCTTGTTTGCAGGGATTGCCCTGGCTATTTTCCTACCAATTTTAATGATTGGGGGACTCTTGCTTCAGATAGCAATTGGAATCATAGCCATGCTAGCCATGCATGAACTTTTGAAGATGAGAGGTCTAGAGACCATGACGATGGAGGGCCTCTTGACCCTCTTTGCAACCTTTGCTTTGACCATTCCCTTGGAGAATTACCTGACTTTTTTACCAGTTGATGGGAATGTAGTTGCCTATAGTGTTTTGATTTCAATTATGTTAGGAACGACTGTTTTTAGCAAGTCCTATACGATTGAGGATGCTGTTTTCCCTCTTGCTATGAGCTTTTATGTGGGCTTTGGTTTTAATGCTCTATTAGATGCTAGAATTGCAGGTTTAGATAAGGCACTATTAGCCTTGTGTATTGTTTGGGCAACAGACAGTGGTGCCTATCTTGTTGGGATGAACTATGGTAAACGAAAACTAGCTCCGACAGTTTCTCCAAATAAAACCTTTGAGGGTGCCTTGGGTGGTATTTTAGGTGCGATTTTAGTAACCATCATCTTTATGATGTTTGACAGAACAGTTGCTCTTCCGTATGGAATTTACAAGATGTCCGTCTTTGCTATTTTCTTTAGCATTGCTGGACAATTTGGTGATTTACTAGAAAGTTCGATCAAGCGTCACTTTGGTGTCAAGGATTCTGGGAAATTTATTCCTGGACATGGTGGTGTTTTGGATCGTTTCGATAGTATGTTGCTTGTATTTCCAATCATGCACTTGTTTGGACTCTTTTAATCAAAAGACGGAGGAAACACTATGCTCGGAATTTTAACCTTTATTCTGGTTTTTGGGATTATTGTGGTGGTGCACGAGTTCGGACACTTCTACTTTGCCAAGAAATCAGGGATTCTAGTGCGTGAATTTGCCATTGGCATGGGACCCAAGATCTTTGCTCATATTGGCAAGGATGGAACGGCTTATACCATTCGAATCTTGCCTCTGGGTGGCTACGTTCGTATGGCCGGTTGGGGTGATGATACAACTGAAATCAAGACAGGAACTCCTGTCAGTTTGACGCTTACTGATGATGGTAAGGTTAAACGCATCAATCTTTCAGGTAAAAAATTAGATCAAACAGCTCTCCCTATGCAGGTGACACAGTTTGATTTTGAAGACAAGCTCTTTATCAAAGGATTGGTTCTGGAAGAAGAAAAAACATTTGCAGTGGATCACGATGCAACGGTTGTGGAAGCAGATGGTACTGAGGTTCGGATTGCACCTTTAGATGTTCAATATCAAAATGCGACTATCTGGGGGAAACTGATTACCAACTTTGCAGGTCCTATGAACAACTTTATCTTAGGTGTCGTTGTTTTCTGGATTTTAATCTTCATGCAGGGTGGTGTCAGAGATGTCGATACCAACCAGTTCCATATTATGCCCCAAGGGGCCTTGGCTAAGGTGGGAGTACCAGAAACGGCACAAATTACCAAAATTGGCTCACATGAGGTTAGCAACTGGGAAAGTTTGATTCAGGCTGTGGAATCAGAAACCGAAGATAAGACGGCCCCGACCTTGGATGTGACTATTTCTGAAAATGGTAGTGACAAACAAGTCACTGTTAGTCCGGAAGAAAGTCAAGGCCGTTACCTTCTAGGTGTTCAACCGGGGATTAAGTCAGATTTTGTGTCTATGTTTGTAGGTGGTTTTACAACTGCTGCTGACTCGGCCCTCCGAATTCTCTCAGAACTGAAAAATCTGATTTTCCAACCGGATTTGAACAAGCTAGGTGGACCTGTTGCCATCTTTAAGGCAAGTAGTGATGCTGCTAAAAATGGAATTGAGAATGTCTTGTACTTCTTGGCAGTGATTTCCATCAATATTGGGATTTTTAATCTTATTCCGATTCCAGCCCTGGATGGTGGTAAGATTGTGCTCAATATCCTAGAAGCCATTCGCCGCAAACCATTGAAACAAGAAATTGAAACCTATGTCACCTTGGCCGGAGTGGTCATCATGGTTGTCTTGATGATTGCTGTGACCTGGAATGACATCATGCGACTCTTTTTTAGATAATCGAGGAATATTATGAAACAAAGTAAAATGCCTATCCCAACGCTTCGCGAAATGCCAAGCGATGCTCAAGTTATCAGCCACGCTCTTATGTTGCGAGCTGGTTATGTTCGCCAAGTTTCAGCAGGTGTTTATTCTTACTTACCACTTGCCAACCGTGTGATTGAAAAAGCCAAAAACATCATGCGCCAAGAATTTGACAAGATTGGTGCCGTTGAGATGTTGGCTCCTGCCCTTCTCAGTGCAGAGTTGTGGCGCGAATCAGGTCGTTACGAAACTTATGGTGAAGACCTTTACAAGCTAAAAAACCGTGAAAAATCAGACTTTATCCTAGGTCCAACTCACGAAGAAACATTTACAGCTATTGTTCGTGATTCTGTTAAGTCTTACAAGCAATTGCCGCTTAACCTTTATCAAATCCAGCCTAAGTATCGTGATGAAAAACGCCCACGTAATGGACTACTCCGTACACGTGAGTTTATCATGAAAGATGCTTACAGTTTCCACGCTAACTATGATAGCTTGGACAGTGTTTACGATGAGTACAAGGCTGCTTATGAGCGTATTTTCACTCGTAGTGGTTTAGATTTCAAGGCTATCATCGGTGACGGTGGAGCCATGGGTGGTAAGGACAGCCAAGAATTTATGGCCATTACTCCTGCTCGTACAGACCTTGACCGCTGGGTTGTCTTGGACAAGTCAGTTGCCACATTTGACGAAATTCCTGCAGAAGTGCAAGAAGAAATCAAGGCAGAATTGCTCAAATGGATGGTTTCTGGTGAAGATACCATTGCTTACTCAAGTGAATCTAGCTATGCGGCTAACTTGGAAATGGCAACAAATGAGTACAAACCAAGCAACCGTGTTGTCGCTGAAGAAGAAGTGACTCGTGTTGCAACACCAGATGTTAAATCAATTGATGAAGTGGCAACCTTCCTAAACGTCCCAGAAGAACAAACGATTAAAACCCTCTTCTACATGGCAGATGGTGAGCTTGTTGCAGCCCTTCTAGTTGGAAATGACCAACTCAACGAAGTCAAGTTGAAAAACCACTTGGGAGCAGATTTCTTTGACATTGCTAGTGAAGAAGAAGTGGCGAATCTTGTTCAAGCGGGATTCGGTTCACTTGGCCCAGTTGGTTTGCCAGATAATGTTAAAATTATTGCAGATCGTAAAGTGCAAGATGTTCGTAATGCAGTTGTCGGTGCTAACGAAGATGGCTACCACTTGACTGGTGTGAACCCAGGCCGTGATTTTACTGCAGAATATGTGGATATCCGTGAAGTTCGTGAGGGGGAAATTTCTCCAGACGGACAAGGTGTCCTTAACTTTGCGCGTGGTATCGAAATTGGTCACATCTTCAAACTTGGCACACGCTATTCAGCAAGCATGGGAGCAGATGTTTTGGATGAAAATGGCCGTGCTGTGCCAATTATCATGGGATGTTACGGTATCGGTGTCAGCCGTCTCCTTTCAGCAGTGATGGAGCAACACGCTCGCCTCTTTGTTAACAAAACGCCAAAAGGTGAATACCGTTACGCTTGGGGAATCAACTTCCCTAAAGAATTGGCACCATTTGATGTGCACTTGATCACTGTCAATGTCAAGGATGATGAAGCGCAAGCCTTGACAGAAAAGCTTGAAGCAAGCTTGATGGGAGCTGGTTATGAAGTCTTGACAGATGACCGTAACGAACGTGTTGGTGTTAAATTCAGCGATAGCGACTTGATTGGATTGCCAATCCGTATTACTGTTGGTAAAAAAGCGGCCGATGGTATCGTAGAAGTTAAGATTAAAGCGACTGGTGACACTATCGAAGTTCATGCAGATAACTTGCTTGAAACGCTTGAAATTCTCAGCAAGAAATAAAAACTATAATCAGAAGAAAAACAAGGAAAAAATGTAACTAGTTTTTACCTTGTTTTTTCTGTATAATGGGAAAAATGAGTAGATAAAGAGGTAAATGTATGCTAAGGTTTCCAAAGGATTTTGTCTGGGGATCCTCTACTTCTGGGCCACAGACAGAAGGACGTATAGCTGGTGACGGTAAGGGAGATAATCTCTGGGATTATTGGTACCAAGTGGAGCCAAATCGTTACTATAATGGGATTGGTCCAGATAAAACATCAACCTTTTATGAAAACTGGGAAAAGGATATTGAGCTACTGTTAGAAACTGGTCACACGGCCTTTCGGACTTCTATTCAGTGGTCACGGATTTTTCCACAAGGGCGTGGAAAAGTCAATTCTCAGGGTGTGGATTTCTATCGTAAGGTTTTTGAGGCTATTAAGGCCAAAGGGATTCGTCTTTTAGTCAATCTCTACCACTTTGATTTGCCTTTTGCTCTTCAAGAGGATGGTGATGGTTGGGAAAATAAGGCGACTGTCTCAGCCTATGAAGACTATGCTCGTTTTTGTTTTGAGACTTATGGAGATTTAGTGGATCAATGGATTACCTTTAACGAGCCAATCGTTCCAGTAGAATTTGGCTATTTTTACGATGCCCATTATCCACATAAGGTGGATGCAGAGGCAGCCGTTAAAGTAGCTTATCATACACAATTGGCCAGCAGTAGGGCGGTTAAGGCTTGTCATGAACTTTTGCCAGATTCCAAGATTGGGATTGTCTTAAACTTGACACCGGCTTATCCACGTAGCCAGCATCCTGCTGATGTCAAGGCTGCTCGTATTGCGGACCTTTTTCAGGCCCAATCTTTCTTAGATCCGTCTGTTTTGGGGACTTATCCACAGGAGTTGGTAGAAATCTTACATGAATACGGTCTCTTGCCTGATGCTACAGAGGAGGAGTTGGATATCATTCGTGACAATACTGTGGACTTCCTTGGTGTCAACTACTATCAACCTTTGCGTGTTATGGCTCCTCGATTTGCTAAGCATCCAGAGAGTCCTCTTTTGCCAGAACATTTTTATGAGCCTTATGTGATGCCTGGACGTAAAATCAATCCTCATCGTGGCTGGGAGATTTATGAGCAAGGGATTTATGACATTGCCCAAAATATCAAGGAAAATTATGGTAATATCGAGTGGATGTTGACAGAGAATGGTATGGGTGTTGAAGGGGAAGAAAAATTCCGTGAGAATGGAATGATTCAAGATGATTACCGTATTGACTTTGTAAAAGGTCATCTTCGCGAACTTCACCGTGCCATTGAAGACGGAGCCAATTGTAAGGGCTACTTGATTTGGACCTTTATCGATTGCTGGTCATGGCTCAATAGCTATAAAAATCGCTATGGCTTGGTCGAATTAGACTTGGAAACGCAAGAACGTCGTCTGAAGAAATCAGGGCACTGGTTCAAGGAATTAAGCGATAATAATGGATTTTAAAAAGGACTCTGACTGATTATCCTAATTGGTCAGAGTCTTTTGCTTACAGGAGAGTAATTTGAACTATACCAATTTTTACTCTTGACAAGTGAAAGAAACAAGTATATACTGTTTTTGCTGATTCTATAAAAGAGGAATTAGACTATACCAATTTTAAGGAGAAAGCACAGCTGGTCTGTGTCGTATATACTATGTGTGGAATTGTTGGTGTTGTTGGAAACACAAATGCAACTGATATTTTGATTCAAGGGCTTGAAAAGCTCGAATACCGTGGCTATGATTCTGCGGGAATTTTTGTCCTAGGTGGTGCTGAAAATCACCTAGTCAAGGCTGTAGGTCGTATCGCAGAATTGTCTGCTAAAACAGCTGGTGTTGAGGGAACAACTGGTATCGGACATACTCGTTGGGCAACTCATGGGAAACCAACGGAAGATAATGCTCACCCACACCGCTCTGAGACAGAACGTTTTGTTTTGGTGCACAATGGGGTGATTGAGAACTACCTTGAAATCAAGGAAGAATACCTTGCAGGTCACCACTTCAAAGGGCAAACAGATACGGAAATAGCCGTTCACTTGATTGGAAAATTTGCGGAAGAAGAAGGTCTCTCAGTTCTTGAAGCCTTCAAAAAAGCTCTTCATATCATACGTGGTTCTTATGCTTTTGCCTTGGTTGACTCACAAGATCCTGAAGTCATCTACGTAGCTAAAAATAAATCACCACTTTTGATTGGTCTTGGAGAAGGCTATAACATGGTCTGCTCAGATGCTATGGCTATGATTCGTGAGACCAACCAATACATGGAAATTCATGACCAAGAGTTGGTAATCGTCAAGGCTGATAGTGTGGAAGTTCAAGATTATGATGGCAACAGTCGTGAACGTGCTAGCTATACTGCGGAACTTGACTTGTCTGATATCGGTAAGGGAACTTATCCTTACTACATGCTTAAGGAAATCGATGAGCAACCAACGGTTATGCGTAAACTCATCCAAGCCTACACAGATGAGGCTGGTCAAGTTGTCATAGACCCAGCTATCATCCAGGCTGTTCAAGACGCAGACCGTATCTACATCCTTGCAGCTGGGACATCTTACCACGCAGGATTTGCTTCTAAGAAAATGTTGGAAGAATTGACAGATACACCAGTTGAACTTGGAATCTCATCTGAGTGGGGCTACGGTATGCCACTTCTCAGCAAGAAACCACTCTTCATCTTTATCAGCCAATCTGGTGAAACAGCGGATAGTCGTCAGGTTTTGGTTAAGGCTAATGAAATGGGAATCCCAAGCTTGACAGTGACAAATGTCCCAGGTTCAACTCTTTCACGTGAAGCTAACAATACCATGCTTCTTCATGCAGGTCCTGAAATTGCCGTGGCATCAACTAAGGCTTATACAGCGCAAATCGCAGCCCTTGCCTTCCTTGCAAAAGCAGTCGGAGAAGCAAATGGCAATGCCAAAGCGCAAGCATTTGATTTAGTTCATGAGTTGTCAATCGTAGCTCAGTCTATCGAATCAACTCTTTCAGAGAAAGAAACCATTGAATCTAAAGTAAGAGAGCTACTTGAAACAACTCGCAATGCCTTTTACATCGGACGTGGTCAAGATTACTATGTAGCCATGGAAGCAAGTCTCAAACTTAAAGAGATTTCTTACATTCAATGTGAAGGCTTTGCAGCTGGTGAACTCAAACACGGAACTATTGCCTTGATTGAGGATGGAACACCTGTTTTGGCTCTCTTGTCAGATCCAGTCCTCGCTAACCACACTCGTGGAAATATCCAAGAGGTGGCAGCTCGTGGTGCCAAAGTCCTCACTATCGCAGAAGAAAATGTTGCTAAAGAGACAGACGACATCGTTCTTACGACCGTCCACCCTTACCTCTCACCAATTTCAATGGTTGTGCCAACGCAATTGGTCGCCTACTTTGCAACCCTTCACCGTGGACTTGATGTGGACAAACCACGTAACCTTGCTAAATCAGTAACGGTAGAATAAGCTAAAAAGTCTAGTTATCTAGGCTTTTCTTGTGAGCAAATCGATTGCTTGTACTCAAGATTCGTGTTAGAATAATTTGTCAAATTGAAGGACAGAGGTAGACAAGGAGAATCACTGTGGTAGAATTGGGAATTTCAACATTTGGGGAAACAACTGAGGTTGAAGGAACTGGGCAAACTTACAGTCATGCCGAACGCATTCGTCAGTTGGTGGCGGAGATTGAACTGGCTGACAAGGTTGGTTTGGATGTGTATGGGATTGGTGAGCACCATCGAGCGGATTTTGCGATATCTGCTCCAGAGATTGTTCTGGCAGCTGGGGCAGTCAATACCAAGAAAATCCGTTTGACCAGTGCAGTCAGCATTCTCTCGAGCATGGATCCGATTCGTTTGTTCCAACAGTATGCCACTATTGATGCTTTGTCAAATGGACGTGCGGAGATTATGGCCGGAAGGGGTTCTTTCACGGAATCTTTTCCCTTGTTTGGCTATGATTTGAAAGACTACGAAGCTCTTTTTGATGAGAAATTAGACTTGCTTCAATTAGTCAATGAAAAGACAAAACTAGATTGGCAAGGTCGATTGACCCAAACAATCTCTGGCAAAGAAGTTTATCCTCGTCCAGTTCAGGATAAATTGCCCTTGTGGATAGCGACAGGTGGTCATGTCGAATCAACTGTGAAGATTGCTCAGGCTGGTCTACCGATTGTTTATGCTATTATTGGTGGCAATCCGCGTTATTTTAAAAAGTTGATTCAGGCTTATCGTGAGATTGGGAGCGAAGCGGGCTATGCCAGTCAGGAACTAAAGGTTGGAGCTCATTCTTGGGGATGGATTGCTGAGGATGGCAAGCAGGCGGTAAAAGATTATTTCCATCCGACCAAGCAAGTGGTGGATGCTATTTCTAAAGATCGTCCGCACTGGCAGGAATTGCGTTATGAGCAATATTTGGAGCAAGTTGGGCCAAATGGTGCTATGTTTGTGGGCAATCCAGATCAGGTGGCCGAAAAATTGATTCGTATGATTGAAGACTTAGGTTTGGACCGCTTCATGCTCCATCTACCGCTTGGTTCCATGCCCCATGACCAGGTTCTGAGAGCTATTGAACTATTCGGAATGCAAGTGGCACCCAAAGTACGGGAATACTTTGCCATGAAAGAGGCTTAATAAAAAATCCTAATCAGGCTGATAAAAAATCTATATAACAACTATTTTAAAAAAGCAATAAACAAAAAAGAATCTCTGAAAAGCTAGTAAAATCAAGCTTTCCAGAGATTTTTTCGTTATTGATATAAACAATATCAATCAAGTCGATAGTCAATATATATTGGGAAAAGGTCAAAAGGAGTGGTAAGATGGTTTCAATCCAAATGGAAGGAGAAAAGTATGACAAGTAAAAGAGAGCTAGTTTTTAAAGCCATCCGAGGAGAAGAGGTGGAACGAGTTCCTGTAGGCTTTTGGTTTCATTTTGTAACACTGGAGGAAAAAGGGCAAGGTTTAAATAACCCACGTATCTTTCAAAAAAGTGTAGAGGGACATCGGAAGTACGTTGAAAGAATTCATCCTGACTTTGTCAAAATAATGAGTGACGGCTTTTTCATTTATCCAAGTGATGTCTACAGTCCTTTGGTTTCAAGTATTCAGGAGCTGGCTTCTATTGAGTCGATTGGTGAAAACCATCCTTGGATTCAGCAACAAGTAGAAGTGGTAGAAGCTATTCGAGCAACCTTCACTGAGGACATTGCTTCATTCTACAATATCTTTTCTCCGATTTCCTACCTGAAACGTTGGTTTCGTACAGAGACTTCTAGAGGTGATAAGGAGGTTGCTAATCTATTACTCGAAAATCCAGAGCTATTCAGGGAGATTTTAGATGTAATAGCTGAGGATATCGCAATCCTAACCAAGGCAATCATTCAGGATTGTGGAGCAGATGGGATTTACCTCAGTACACAAGAAATTCAGGATGAGCGCATCACAGCAGAATTGTATCAGACCTATATTGAGCCAAGCAACATAAAGGTTTTAGAAGCTGCTAATCAGGCAGGTGGGGTCAATATCCTGCATATCTGCGGTTTCCAAGGTGCCAGTAACAATGTGACTATTTTCAAAGATTATCCAGCCCAAGTTTTCAATTGGGCAACCCACCATGAAGCAGTCAGCTTACCTCAAGGTCAGGAGCTATTTCATGGCAAAGCGGTCTTGGGTGGTTTTGAAAATGGAAAGCAGAGCCTGCTTTATGGAGGTAGCAAGGCTAAACTACAAGAGGAAACCAAACGCTTGTTGGCTGAAGCTGGGACTAGAGGAGTCCTTCTTGGAGCGGATTGCACGGTTCCAGATGACTTTGAATTAGAACGATTGGACTGGATTCGTCAGGCTGCTATTTTAGAATAGGAGGGCCTTATGAAAAGAAAAAAGTGGCTATTGGTAGGGACGGCCCTCGGCTTTGTCATCTTACTTGCGATCAGTCTTACAAAGGGACTTGCTTGTAAGGAAGGGCCAAGATGTCATGGAATTCAGGATTTTCAGAAGGGAAGTCTTCCCTTTATTCAAACCAATGATATTGCCAGTATTTTATTAGTTGAAAAAGAAAGAAATGGAGAATAGAGATGTCAGAAAAAAGAGAATGGGTTTTAAAAGCATTTAGAGGAGAAGCTGTCGATCGTGTGCCAGTCGGTTTTTGGCACCACTTTACATCAGAAGAGGAATGGTTAAAGGGATTTTCAAATCCAGTGATTATTGAAAAGAATATACAAGGTCACAAACGTTTTATCCGTGACCTACATCCAGACTTTATCAAGTTGATGAGTGATGGCTATTTTGCTTATCCAAATCCAGTTATTGCCAAAGGAAAGTCACTCCAAGAGTTGGCAGAGATTCAACCTCTGGGTGAAGATCATCCGTGGATTAGAGAGCAGGTAGAATTAGTGAAGAAGATTAAGCAGGAGTTTACTGAAGATATTGTTGCCATTTACAATATATTTGCGCCTGTGACCTACCTCAAATGGTTACTTGGAGAAGTGTCTGGCGGAGATGATCTCATTGCAGATTTCTTAGTTCAAGATTCTCAGAAATTGAAAAAAGTACTTGATGTAATTGCGCAAGATATCGCTAGCTTGAGTCAAGCTATTATTAAAGATGCAGGAGCAGACGGTATTTATCTCAGTGTGCAAAGTATTCAGGATGCGCGTGTTTCTGTTGAAGACTATCAGGAGATTATTGCGCCGAGTGAACTGACTGTTTTAAATGCAGCTAAGTCGGTTGGTGGGGTAAATATCCTTCATATCTGTGGCTATGAAGGAGCTCGAAACGATATTCATATCTTTGCCGACTATCCAGCTCATGTTTTTAACTGGGCAGTTGGTCCAGAAGGAATTAGCCTAAAAGAAGGTCGTGAGATTTTCAAGGGTCGTGCTGTTCTGGGAGGATTTGAAAACGGTAAAGATGGCCTTCTCTATCGAGGCAGTAAGGAAGAAATTCAAGCTGAAACCAAACGCTTGATAGAAGAAACAGGAAAAGAGGGCTTCATACTTGGAGCAGATTGTACCATTCCGAGTGATATTGTAGTGGAGCGTATCCAGTGGGTGAGAGAGGCATTGGCTAAATAAAGGAGAAGAATATGAGTAAGAAAACATGGATTATTGGTGGAGTTGCAGTTGTGGCAGTTCTTGGAGCAACGATTATTGGTAGAACTTTGGCGGGAGCATCTGCTAAAGGTGCAGATGCAGCTTCATCTGGACAAGTAACAACTTTAAAAGTTGCCCATACTCAAAACTATGTCCCTTATGATTTTATTGACGAAAAAGGGGGATCAGATGGTTATGAAGTCGCTGTTTTAAAGGCGGTTGATGAGAAATTAGCAGATTATAAATTTGAGTATACTGGAACTAGTGATGATGATCTCTTGATTGGACTTGAGTCTGGCAAGTACGATATTGGAACTAAAGGTGCTTGGTATACAGATGAACGGGCTAAGAAATTTATTATTCCATCTGAGCCAGTAGGAGCCAGCATTATTGGTTTTACTGTTAGAAAAGAAGATGAAGCCAAATATAAGAATATTGATGATTTCGCCAAAAATAAAGGAAAATTAGTACCCATCTCTCCTCAAAATGCCCAGTGGAATGTCATCAATAGCTATAATGACAAGCATAAGGATACACCAATTGAGTTGACAGCTGCTGAATCATTCAAGGTGGCAGATGCTTATGCTTGGGTTTTAGAAGGACGATATGATGCCTTCTTTGATATCAAGTTGTCTTTTGAAAAAGCAGTGACAGCAGAGGATGGTTCTTACCACCAATATGCGGACAAACTTAGCTGGTTCCCTTATAAAGGAATCCCAACCTATCCATTGATTCACCGTGATGAAAAGGGCGAGAAGTTTGCTAAAGAGTATGAAAAAGCTATTAAAGAATTAAAAGAAGATGGAACTCTAGCTAAACTTTCTCAAAAATACTTTAAAGAAGATGTCTTTAGTTACGTTGATAAAGATTAGATAAGCAAGCAGGCATGTTAGAAAGAGGTTTACATGGTTTCATATGATTTTTCAAGAGTGTTCCAATTTTTACCCACCTTATGGCAGGCTCTTCCTATGACCTTGTCCATTCTCTTTTTTACTACAATTCTTGGTTCCCTTTTCGGTGGCTTATTGGCTTGGGCTCAAGTGGGAGAAGATAAGACTTTTGCAGGTCTTTCTAAGGGCTATATTTTCACTCTTCGCTGTACTCCCCCCATTGTCTTACTGTTTTTAGTTTTTTATGGTTTACCTGAATTTTTAAAATGGTGGCTGAATTTAGATATCAACAACTGGTCTAAGACGGTCTTCGTCTTATTCACCATGGTCTTGCTATTTGCGGCTATCATTGCAGAAGTATTTAAGGCGTCTTATCAGGCAATCCCCAAAGGTCAGATGGAGGCTGGAGTCAGTATTGGTCTGACACCCAGTCAGACATTTTGGAGAATCATTTTTCCTCAGGCTTTTCAAGTGGCTCTTCCAAATATGACGACCGCTATTCTAAATTTGATGCGGGATGCTGCCCTAGCATATACGATTGGTTTTGTAGATGTCATGGGGGCTGGGAATCTCTTAATCAGTCGTAATTTGGGGAATTACTCTCTTGAAACCTATACAGCGGTTGCCATTCTTTATTGGGGTGTAGCCTTGGCTGTTTCCTTCTTGAGTCGCTTGTTAGAAAAATCTTTGGAAACGAAAGGGAGATAGGATATGGATTTAGACTATATTGCAAAAACCTTTTTAGAGACCTTAAAAGGGGTACCGACCACCTTGATTATCATGATTGTAGCCATGGTCTTAAGTTTTCTACCAGCCTTGTTTTTAGCTCTGGGACAAATATATAAAGTCAAAGGTGTTCGAACTTTCTCTCTCGTGTATCTAGCTTTTATAAGAGCAACACCTCCGATTTTGCTGATTCTTTTCTTTTATAGTTTGTTTCCGAGTTTGCTCAATCAATTTCTCAAAAGCATAGGAAGTGATGTTGATATCTTTAAACTCAATCCGATCTATTATGCTTTTATTATCTATAGTTTGATGACGACAGGTAGTTTATCAGAAATCTTACGTTCGGCTATTTTGACTGTGGATAAGGGACAATTAGAAGCTGCACAAGCGATTGGCTTAACCACTAGTCAAGCTTATGTGAGGATTATTTTTCCACAGGCCTTGCGATCAGCCCTGCCCAATCTGGCTAATCTAGTTATAAATATTGTAAAAGGAACCTCTTTGGTCTTTGTGATGACCATTAAGGATATTACAGCTATTGCCCGTGTTGAAGCATCTTATGGTTATCAGTATTTTGAATCCTATTTTGTGATCTTTTTACAGTACATTCTTATTTGCGGATTGATTCAATGGGGCTTTTCAATCTTAGAGAAACGCTATATTCGAAGAGAACAGGGACAAGTGGTGCCCCGTACAGGTTTAGCATAGGAGGAGACAATGTTACAAGTAGAACATGTTGCAAAAAAATTTGGAGACAGACAAGTCCTAGAAGATGTTAATCTCAAGGTCAACCAAGGGGATGTGGTTGTAATATTGGGGCCATCTGGATCAGGTAAAACGACTTTTCTCAGATGTCTCAATCATTTAGAAAAAGCCGATAGTGGCTCTTTGAAGCTTGCTGATAAAGAATACGATCTTGGCAAATTGACCAAAAAAGATATTTTAGAAATTCGCCAGAAGACTGCCTTTGTTTTTCAACATTATAATTTATTTGCTAATAAAACGGCCTTGGAAAATATTTTGGAGGGCTTGATTATTGCTCGGAAAATTCCTAAGGAAGAAGCAACCAAACGTGCGGAAGCTGCCTTAGAAAAAGTTGGTTTACTAGCTTATAAAGATTACTATCCCTCTCAGCTTTCTGGAGGCCAGCAACAACGAATCGGCATTGCGCGTGCCATCGCTGTGAAACCAGAGGTCATTTTATTAGATGAGCCAACGTCAGCCTTGGATCCAGAGTTGGTAGGGGATGTTTTAGATGTTTTAAAACAGTTAGCTAAAGAAGGAGTTACTATGGTAGTAGTGACACATGAGATGGGTTTTGCTAGAGATGTAGCCAATCATGTCATTTTTATGGATGGCGGGAAAATTGTTGAAGAAAATAATGCCCATGATTTCTTTAGTCGCCCACAGGAAGAACGAACCAAGCAATTTTTGGCACGAATTCTTTCGGATGCGACCTATAGTGTAGAATATATGATTTGATAGATAGGCTTATCAGGGCAAAAATCAATCCCCCGAGCGTTAAGGCTTGGGGGATTGTTCTATAGGAGGGCTAGTTTAGTTCTCTTTTTTGTTTTTTAGTAAGAAACCGAGACCTAGAAGGGTGAGGAGACTAATTCCTGCAAACAGGAGTTTGTGATCGTTTTTGGTTCCTGTATTTGGAAGTTCAGCTTGTTTAGCTAGGGGGGCAGGTTTATTTTCCTTGCTAGAGTTTTCTACCGATTCGTTTTGAACCGCCTCTTTTACAGATGATGCTTGTGCTTCTTGTGTTGGTTGTGAAGTTTGTGAATCAGTTGTAGCTTGGCTAGGTTTATTTTCCGCATCGGCTACTTTTGCATCTGGTTTTGCAGAATCAGGTTTAGTTTGTGGAGCTGGAGTTTGCTGTTCCGGTTTGACTACTCGGTTTGGAATATTGTCTTGGATATTATATTGCCCTTGTTCTTGTTTTAAGCTAGAAAGGTCAAATTCTGGTTTTTCTTCCACAGCTGGGGCAACGATGGCACCACCTTGAGAGACTCGAAGAACAGTAGCTGTAAGGGCATTTAATTTCAAGCCTTTTTCAGTCCACTCAAGTCCTTTCGGGTTGGCAATTCCTACTGGCCCTGCTTGGTTTTCATCTGCTAAAACTTCAGCATTTCTGAGGTGGGCAAAGGCAGTTCCCAAATTAAATTCGCGAGCTTTTTCGTCCGCATTGACAAAGACTGCGTAGATGTCTCCATTTGGAGCAGTGATTTGGTAGCCAATTACTACGTCCTCTTTTGCCACACCATTTTGGCCTGGGACAGTGATGAGGTGGACACGGTCTTTGATATCTTGGAGACTCTTAAGTCGGAAGGCATCTGTAGATTGACGAAGAGCAATCAACCCTTTCATATAGTCACGGCTCTTGACATTTTCAGGATATGCTTTTCCATCTGTAGCCTTAGTCCAGTCAAACTTGTTAATAGCATCACTCGAATCGTAAGAGTCATGGATGAAGTAAGGATAGTCAAATGGATTGCCGTCCTTATCACGCAACAAGTGAGATTTGTTTGGAACCTTATCCTCCGATACTGGAGTCTTGTAGGCTGGGTCACGGAATTGTTTAGTACGTCCGTATTCCTGACCAGAGTGGATAAACGGAGTTCCTTGAGCTGTCAAGACCATGAGGTTTCCAAGTCGCAAACGACGGTGGATTTCAGCATAGTTCTCAGCCTTGCTTGGGTCTTTTTTGATAGACTGGGCGATGATGTCAAAGAGGGTCAAGTTATCATGGGCTGCGATGTATTGGATGACATCTCCAGGGCTGTCAGCTTCAAAGTTGGTTGGTTGAGCAATGATATTTTTGAAGATGGTGTTGATATCACGCTTGCCACCTGTGATAAAGGCAGGTTGACCTTCGTTTGGATAACCAGACTTGAGGTTGTTACGAATGTCATCTGAAAAGACAGCGACTGTATCGGTATGTTTCATCCAATCTTGGTCAGCAGCTTTAGTAGGCATGTTCTCATCACCGGCATAGGTTCTCCAACCTTCACCAAGCATGATTAAGTGTGGATTGAGGGCGCGTGCAGCCTTGTACGCTTCTTCGATAGAAGCTGCATCATGGTCTCCCATCATATCGAAGCGGAATCCATCCACTTTGTAGGTATCAACTAGATATTTGATAGAGTCAACTAGGAGTCGTTTGGTCATATGGTGGGTTGTCCCCAAGCGTCCACCACCAAAGCTAGTTCGTGGTGTTCCATCAGCATCCATAAAGTGGTAGTAGTTTGGCTCTAAATCTTCAAAGATATCGACCTTGGCTGTATGGTTATACACTACATCTAGGATAGCTCCCATACCACGTTTGTGGATCTCGTTGATGAGGTTTTTAAATTCTGCGATTCGTTTTTCTGGATTTTTAGGATCGCTTGAATACATACCAGTCAAGGAGAAGTAGTTTTGAGGATCATATCCCCAGTTATAGTTGCTGTTGCTTGAAGCATAGTCAGACAAGCGTTCATGGTTTTTCAATTCATTGACAAAGTAGTAAGACAAGACTGGAAGGAGCTGGATGTGGGTCACACCTAAGTCTTTGAGATAGTCTAGTTTTTCAATAAAGGCTTCAAAGGTACCAAATGGTTTGGTTAAGTCTTTTGCAATGGCAGGATCTGAAGTAAAGTCACGCACATGAGCTTCGTAGATAACGGCATCTTCACGAGTCTTGAAATTGTGAATCTTACCATAAGTCAAGTCTTGAGGTCCGAGTTTGGCTGGATCTACAAAGGCGGCTTTAGCCACTTTATGGGCATCGTCAATCTTAGCATCGTCACTATTCCAAGCAGCGAGGGACTTAGCGTAAGGATCGAGTGCAAGAACAGTTTTACCTTGACGTTCGATTTGGTATTGATAATAGTATCCAGTGAAATCTGTGATTCCGAGTTTGTTTGTGCTATCTAGAGTTTGTTTCCAAGTTCCTCTTTCCCCTTTTTCAAGAGCGACAGTTCCAACCACTTTTTCAGGGTTATTCTTGTCGTAGACAACGACAGAAACCTTGTCAGCACTTGGTGACCAAAGGGTTAAATCAACTTGTTTTCCTTCTTCTTTTAGGTCAGCTCCAAGTTTGCCATCATAACTGTAAGTCTCATCTTTCAGACGCCAGCTTGTTTTGGTAGTGAATTGGTCAGCGTTGTAGCTCACGGTATAAGGATGTTTTGTGTCCGAGAAATCTCCACTGTAGGTCACTTTCTTACCAGCTTCGTCGATTGCAACATCGGTGATAGCTACTTTATTTCCTAGGTGATTAGTGATGTTGGAGTGTTTGAGGATATCCTCTTTTTTAGCACCGACAAGTGTTGAAAAACTACTCTCAATGCTAGAAGTGCCTACGTGTTGGGCTCCTGTCATGCGGATATCGTGCACATAGTAGGGGTTGGTGTAGATGGTTTCGTCATCATCTTTTAGGAAAATTTGGCTATGATTTTTTAAATCTGTGAACTTATAATCTTCTTTACGGATTTTCACATCGTCTCCTTGTTTGTTTCTGTCTAGTAATAAAAATCCAAGGTCTTTAGCTGCATCTTTGAGTGGAATATCGATATAGCGACCATATTTGCCTGTAGCCGTAAAGTCTGTTCCATTAGGCCATTCACCACTACTTGGCTCTTTCACATCTCCCCAGTACCAGAGAGACTTTTTGTCATAGTTGCCATCTGTGCGGTAGTAGTTGACACGAATAGTTCCTGCAGGCTGTGGTTCGTAAGAGAAAACCTTGTGATCTTGGTCCAACCAAGCCTCATTCATCTTTGGTGCCAGTTTTTCTACCGATTTATCGCCGGTTAGATTTTTCCCAGCTGTATTATTGATGAGGAAGCTAATTTTCTTGGCTTGTTCTCCCTTTAATTTGACATCTAGGTAGTAGCCATAGTCATCTTTTTTGGCATCCTTGAAGGACAAGGCTCCGTTCGGCCAATTTTCAGAAGGTTTTTCAACATCGTCCCAAGTCCATAGCCCTTGAGAATCCTTGTTTTCTTCAGGGAGTTTCTTTACATGGATGCGGAAGTGGTTATCTGCGATGGGTTCTTCTGCTTTAGTTTCAGTCGCTGCTGGACTAATAGCAGTAGTTGGCTCACTTGAACGATCTTGTCCGGTTTGTGGTGCTGAATCTGCGGGAGTTGCAGCAGGAGTAGTTGGCTCTGTTGCAGGTTTTTCTTCTGTTTTCTTTAGGGAAGCGTTTGCACTATCGGGTGAAGAAAAATCGCTTTCGTTCTTGCCAGCGATGTTTGTTGCATCAGTAAGAGGTTGAGTAAGGGAGGTCGTATTTCTGTTGCTGGGTTCGTTAGTGGTTGGTGTATTTTCGTTTGCTGAGATAGTTGTTGTAGCCATGGCAAGCAGAATAAGGCTTGCTCCAATAAGGACAGAACCAGTTCCATTTTTGAGGGAACGGATGCTGTAAACCATTTTTTTCTCAGTGTGAGATGGTATTTTTCTCATAATGATTCTCCAATCAATAAATTTCTCTATCAGTATAGCACTTAGTAAAATAAGATGCAAGCGTTTTCCTAAAATTGAACTAAAAGAAAAATCGCAACAAATTTTGTTACGATTCAGCCAGTCTTTCTTTATGAATTTGAGAAGCCAGAAGGTGAAGATGGTGGAATAATTCTGAAGTAGAGAAGTTACGATTATAGATAATTGGTTTAGAAGAGTTGGTGACAGGAAAGGTAGTGATAACAATATCGTGAGGAATTTGATTGAGAATTGAGAATGAAATACTAGATTCTTCCCAAGAATCAAAGAGATAGAGATTATTGCCGTAGTGAGCAAGGGTGTCGATAAGGTTTTGTGCGTGATGGCTATCCAAATGACTAATGACTAAAACACGTATTTTAGGAAGTTTTTGAAGTAATTGGACTAAAATTCGTTGCCCTTGGATAGAAAAGGTGTAGATAAGTTCTTGTAATTTAATGGGGTGATTTTCCAGTCCCATCTCAATCAGATAAGATTGGAATTTGTGTTGACTTACTTCAAATAGTTTTGGAAATTCTACTTGATAACTGCTTAAAATTTGGGATTTCTGTCTGTCGAGAGACTGGTTACTGAGTAAATGAAAGAAATCAGATTGGGCAGTGTAGTGGAGGAGCCAAATCAATTCCTCGCGATTTTCAATCTGTAGGTGAAATTCTTTAGCTAGTTCTTCTAGAATTTGGCTCAATAAACGATAAGATTTTTGGATATGTTGAATATCACCCAGTACTCCATTGCTAGGATTGTTTGTGATTTGAGGAGACTTTACTGGGTTTGAAAATAGCTGTTCTAGTGTTTCCTTTGTAGCTTCAAAATGGAGCTTTTTAGCTAGCTTTTTGATATCTTGTTCAAACTGGGGAATCTGCATGAGGGAGCTGTAATGACTGGTTAAGAGCGGACTAGGATTTTCAATGAAATGATTCTTGTTAAAACGCTCTAGATTGATAGCCAGGGTACATTTGATTTGCCGTAGACCGCTGAGGTTGGGTGAAACTTGTTGGGCCTTTAAAAATAGCTGAATCAGATGAGTGAGTGTCTCTTCAGAAATAGAAGGAAAGGGCCAATCAAGAAAGCTGTAACTTTGGCTAAAGTAGTCTAGATAAAAGGCACGAATGCCCTCTTCTTCTCCCTCCATGACTAAAGGGGAAAGTTGGATACTGATGCCATAATGTTGTGGAAGTTTAGTATTTAGATGTTGGATGATTTCCTGAACTCGTTCGCAACTCATCACAAGTTCTTGACACATTTGCACGAGTGATTGTCCCTCATTGAAAAACAACTGGTTCAAAAAAGAATAGGTTTCAGATTGTTTAAAAATCGCAATCCTGGGATCCAAGGTGTTTTGGACTTCAAACTGCAATTGAATGCTTTTTTTCTTGATTGAAGCAGGAGGTTAGGAAACAATTGCTCGAGCTTAAAAAGGTGTTCTTGCAATTCTTCGATTGAAAAATTCAGCTTCTCAGCCAAGACTGGAATTTCTATCCAATCATGGTGTTTGGTTAATTCTTCCAGTAAGAATAGCAAGTCTTGTTCAGTTTTAGACAGCAAGATATTCATCATAAACCTCCCTATATATTTATACATATATATTAAAAGAAAGGCCTGGTAAAGTCAAGAAAAACAACCTAGGATAAAATAGGAAAATCGTAATTTACTATATTTTTATTGAACGATTGAACCGAAAATGAAGTTTGCAAAGTGATTGTTGAATTTAATTTTTTATAGGAAAAGATTTTGTCAAAAATTCGTTAATCCCCTTGAAAAATTTAGCTAAATAGGGTATAATGTAAATAATCATTTGTCGTAGGTTTTGTCTGAAATATTGTCCAGACAAGGCTCACAGCAGTTAAATCTTCTGAAAAAGTCAGATTTAGCTGCTCTTTTTGTGCTTTTTTTCAGGATTTTGAACGCTTGTAACAAAGACTTAAAGATTCTGAAAATTTATCAAGAGGACACGGTGATAGGGTTTTTTAAAACCATATGACGATTAGAAAAGCCTGATTGACAAGGCTTGGAATTTATTTACAAAGGAGAATCATCTTGGCAGGACATGACGTTCAATACGGGAAACATCGTACCCGTCGTAGCTTTTCAAGAATCAAAGAAGTTCTTGACTTACCAAATTTGATTGAAATTCAAACTGATTCATTCAAAGATTTCCTAGACCATGGTCTTAAGGAAGTGTTTGAAGATGTATTGCCAATTTCAAACTTCACAGACACGATGGAGTTGGAATTCGTTGGATATGAAATCAAGGAACCAAAATACACGCTAGAAGAAGCTCGTATCCACGATGCTAGCTACTCAGCACCAATTTTTGTAACCTTCCGCTTGATCAATAAAGAAACAGGCGAAATCAAGACTCAAGAAGTATTCTTTGGTGATTTCCCAATCATGACAGAAATGGGTACTTTCATCATCAATGGTGGTGAACGTATCATCGTATCTCAGTTGGTGCGCTCACCAGGTGTTTACTTTAACGATAAAGTAGATAAAAACGGTAAAGTGGGCTACGGTTCAACTGTTATCCCTAACCGTGGAGCTTGGTTGGAACTTGAAAGCGACTCAAAAGATATCGCCTACACTCGTATCGACCGTACTCGTAAGATTCCATTTACTACCTTGGTTCGTGCACTTGGTTTCTCAGGTGATGATGAAATCTTTGATATCTTTGGTGACAGCGAATTGGTTCGTAACACTGTTGAAAAAGATATCCACAAGAACCCAATGGACTCTCGTACCGACGAAGCCTTGAAAGAAATTTACGAACGCCTTCGTCCAGGTGAACCTAAGACTGCTGAAAGCTCACGTAGCTTGCTTGTAGCTCGTTTCTTTGACCCACGTCGCTATGACTTGGCAGCAGTTGGTCGCTACAAGATCAATAAAAAACTCAATGTTAAAACACGTTTGCTCAACCAAACCATTGCAGAGCCATTGGTAGATCCTGAAACTGGAGAAATCTTGGTGGAAGCTGGTACAATCATGACTCGCAGTGTGATTGAAAGTATTGAAAGCTATTTGGATGGCGACTTGAACAAGATTGTCTACATTCCAAATGATGCAGCGGTTGTGACTGAACCAGTTGTTCTTCAAAAATTCAAGGTTGTTGCTCCAACTGATCCAGACCGTGTCGTAACAATCATTGGTAATGCCAATCCAGATGACAAGGTTCGTATCGTCACTCCAGCAGATATCCTTGCTGAGATGAGCTACTTCCTTAACTTGGCTGAAGGACTTGGCCGTGTAGATGATATCGACCACCTTGGAAATCGTCGTATCCGTGCGGTTGGTGAATTGCTTGCCAACCAAGTACGTCTTGGACTTTCTCGTATGGAACGTAATGTCCGTGAACGTATGTCTGTTCAGGACAATGAAGTCTTGACACCACAACAAATCATCAATATCCGTCCTGTAACAGCTGCGGTGAAAGAATTCTTTGGTTCATCACAGTTGTCACAGTTCATGGACCAACACAACCCGCTTTCTGAGTTGTCTCACAAACGCCGTTTGTCAGCCTTAGGACCTGGTGGTTTGACACGTGACCGTGCTGGATATGAAGTACGTGACGTACACTACACTCACTACGGTCGTATGTGTCCAATCGAGACACCTGAAGGACCTAACATCGGTTTGATCAATAACTTGTCATCTTACGGACACTTGAACAAATATGGATTTGTTCAAACACCATACCGTAAGGTTGACCGTGAAACAGGCGTTGTTACGAACGAAATCGTTTGGTTGACAGCTGATGAAGAAGATGAATTTACTGTAGCACAGGCTAATTCTCGTCTGAATGAAGATGGAACATTTGCTGAGAAAGTTGTCATGGGACGTCATCAAGGGGTCAACCAAGAGTATCCAGCTAATGTTGTTGACTACATGGACGTATCACCAAAACAGGTAGTTGCCGTTGCGACAGCATGTATTCCTTTCTTGGAAAACGATGACTCCAACCGTGCCCTCATGGGAGCCAACATGCAACGTCAGGCTGTGCCGTTGATTAACCCTAAAGCACCTTACGTTGGTACTGGTATGGAATACCAAGCAGCCCACGATTCAGGAGCTGCTGTGATTGCTCAGTATGATGGTAAAGTTACTTATGCAGATGCTGACAAGGTAGAAGTTCGTCGTGAAGATGGTTCATTAGACGTTTACCATATTCAAAAATTCCGTCGCTCAAACTCAGGTACTGCCTACAACCAACGTACTCTCGTAAAAGTTGGTGATGCCGTTGAAAAAGGCGATTTCATTGCTGACGGACCTTCTATGGAAAATGGAGAAATGGCGCTTGGACAAAACCCAATCGTTGCCTACATGACTTGGGAAGGTTACAACTTCGAGGATGCTGTTATCATGAGCGAACGCTTGGTGAAAGATGATGTCTACACATCTGTCCACCTTGAAGAATACGAATCAGAAACGCGCGATACAAAGCTTGGGCCTGAAGAAATTACTCGTGAAATTCCAAACGTTGGTGAAGATGCCCTTAAAGACCTTGACGAAATGGGTATTATCCGTATCGGTGCTGAGGTTAAAGAAGGCGATATCCTTGTAGGTAAAGTAACACCTAAGGGGGAGAAAGACCTTTCAGCTGAAGAACGTCTCTTGCACGCTATCTTTGGAGACAAGTCACGTGAAGTTCGTGATACTTCTCTTCGTGTACCACACGGTGCCGATGGTGTCGTTCGTGATGTTAAGATCTTTACACGTGCAAATGGAGATGAGTTGCAATCAGGTGTCAACATGCTGGTTCGCGTCTACATCGCTCAAAAACGTAAGATCAAGGTCGGAGATAAGATGGCCGGACGTCACGGAAATAAAGGGGTTGTCTCTCGTATCGTTCCTGTAGAAGACATGCCTTACCTTCCAGACGGAACTCCAGTCGATATCATGTTGAACCCACTTGGGGTGCCATCACGTATGAATATCGGTCAGGTTATGGAGCTTCACCTTGGTATGGCTGCTCGTACTCTTGGTATTCACATCGCAACACCAGTCTTTGACGGAGCAAGTTCTGAAGACCTTTGGTCAACTGTTAAAGAAGCTGGTATGGATAGCGATGCCAAAACAATCCTTTATGATGGACGTACTGGTGAACCGTTTGATAACCGTGTTTCTGTCGGAGTCATGTACATGATTAAACTCCACCATATGGTTGACGATAAATTGCACGCTCGTTCAGTCGGACCTTACTCAACTGTTACCCAACAACCACTTGGAGGTAAAGCTCAGTTTGGTGGACAACGTTTCGGTGAGATGGAGGTTTGGGCTCTTGAAGCCTACGGTGCATCAAATGTTCTTCAAGAAATCTTGACTTACAAGTCTGACGATATCAACGGACGTTTGAAAGCCTATGAAGCTATTACAAAAGGAAAACCAATTCCAAAACCAGGTGTTCCAGAATCATTCCGAGTTCTTGTCAAAGAATTGCAATCTCTTGGTCTTGACATGCGTGTCCTAGACGAAGATGACCAAGAAGTGGAACTTCGCGACTTGGATGAAGGAATGGACGAAGATGTCATCCACGTAGATGACCTTGAAAAAGCCCGCGAAAAAGCAGCCCAAGAGGCTAAAGCAGCCTTTGAAGCCGAAGAAGCTGAGAAAGCAACAAAAGCGGAAGCAACAGAAGAAGCTGCTGAACAAGAATAAGCAGTTCACGTAGAATAGAAAGGGAAGAAATAGTGGTTGATGTAAATCGTTTTAAAAGTATGCAAATCACCCTAGCTTCTCCAAGCAAAGTCCGTTCATGGTCTTATGGAGAAGTCAAAAAACCTGAAACAATCAATTACCGTACTTTGAAACCAGAACGTGAAGGACTCTTTGATGAAGTTATCTTTGGTCCTACAAAAGACTGGGAATGTGCTTGTGGTAAGTACAAACGCATTCGTTACAGAGGAATTGTTTGTGACCGTTGTGGGGTTGAAGTAACGCGTACAAAAGTTCGTCGTGAGCGTATGGGACATATCGAATTGAAAGCTCCTGTATCTCACATCTGGTACTTCAAGGGGATTCCAAGCCGTATGGGCTTGACCCTTGATATGAGCCCTCGTGCCCTCGAGGAAGTTATCTACTTTGCAGCTTATGTGGTTATTGATCCTAAGGATACACCACTTGAGCACAAGTCTATCATGACAGAGCGCGAATACCGTGAGCGCTTGCGTGAGTATGGTTATGGATCGTTCGTTGCCAAGATGGGTGCCGAAGCTATCCAAGACCTTTTGAAACAAGTAGATCTTGAAAAAGAAATTGCTGAACTCAAAGAAGAGTTGAAAACAGCTACTGGACAAAAGCGTGTCAAAGCCATCCGTCGTTTGGATGTTTTGGATGCCTTTTACAAATCTGGAAACAAACCGGAATGGATGATTCTCAACATCCTTCCAGTTATTCCACCAGATCTTCGTCCAATGTTGCAGTTGGATGGTGGCCGTTTTGCCTCATCTGACTTGAACGACCTTTACCGCCGTGTTATCAACCGTAACAACCGTTTGGCTCGCTTGCTTGAGTTGAATGCACCAGGTATCATCGTTCAAAATGAGAAGCGTATGCTTCAAGAAGCGGTTGACGCTTTGATTGACAATGGTCGTCGTGGTCGTCCAATCACAGGACCAGGTAGCCGTCCACTTAAATCATTGAGTCACATGCTTAAAGGTAAACAAGGACGCTTCCGTCAAAACTTGCTCGGTAAACGTGTTGACTTCTCAGGACGTTCCGTTATCGCCGTTGGTCCAACACTTAAGATGTACCAATGTGGTGTGCCGCGTGAAATGGCAATCGAGCTCTTTAAACCATTTGTCATGCGTGAAATCGTTGCTCGTGATATCGTGCAAAACGTCAAAGCAGCTAAACGCTTGGTGGAACGTGGAGACGAACGCATCTGGGATATCCTTGAAGAAGTGATCAAAGAACACCCAGTACTTTTGAACCGCGCACCGACCCTTCACCGTTTGGGTATCCAAGCCTTCGAACCTGTCTTGATTGATGGTAAGGCCCTTCGCTTGCACCCACTTGTCTGTGAAGCCTACAATGCCGACTTTGACGGGGACCAAATGGCCATCCACGTACCACTTTCAGAAGAAGCTCAAGCAGAAGCTCGTATCCTCATGCTTGCTGCTGAGCACATCTTGAACCCGAAAGATGGTAAACCAGTTGTTACTCCATCACAGGATATGGTTTTGGGTAACTACTACTTGACCATGGAAGAAGCTGGTCGTGAAGGTGAAGGAATGGTCTTCAAAGACCGTGACGAAGCTGTTATGGCTTACCGTAATGGTTATGTTCACCTCCACTCACGTGTTGGTATCGCGACAGACAGCCTCAACAAACCATGGACAGAAGAGCAAAAACACAAGGTCTTGCTTACAACAGTTGGTAAAATCCTCTTCAACGACATCATGCCAGAGGGTCTACCATACTTGCAAGAACCAAACAATGCCAACTTGACAGAAGGCGTTCCAGCTAAGTACTTCTTGCCACTTGGTGGAGATATCAAGGAAGCAATCAGCAAACTTGAACTCAACCCTCCATTCAAGAAGAAAAACCTTGGAAATATCATCGCTGAAATCTTCAAACGTTTCCGTACGACAGAAACTTCTGCCCTACTTGACCGTATGAAGAACCTCGGTTACCACCACTCAACTCTTGCAGGATTGACAGTGGGGATTGCCGATATCCCAGTCGTTGATGACAAGGCTGAAATCATTGAAGAATCACACAAACGTGTAGAACAAATCACAAAACAATTCCGTCGTGGTATGATCACAGACGACGAGCGTTACAATGCCGTTACAGCTGAATGGCGTGCTGCCCGTGAAAAACTTGAGAAACGCTTGATTGCCAATCAAGATCCTAAGAACCCAATCGTTATGATGATGGACTCAGGAGCCCGTGGTAATATCTCAAACTTCTCACAGCTTGCCGGTATGCGTGGTCTGATGGCTGCTCCGAACGGACGTATCATGGAATTGCCAATCCTTTCAAACTTCCGTGAAGGTTTGTCAGTACTCGAAATGTTCTTCTCAACTCACGGTGCCCGTAAAGGTATGACCGATACGGCCCTTAAGACAGCCGACTCAGGTTACTTGACTCGTCGTTTGGTTGACGTTGCCCAAGACGTTATCATCCGTGAGGACGACTGTGGAACAGACCGTGGTCTCTTGATCCGCTCTATCGCAGAAGGAAAAGAGATGATCGAGTCTCTTGAAGAGCGTCTCAATGGTCGTTACACTAAGAAAACTGTTAAACATCCAGAAACTGGTGCAGTGATCATTGGTCCAAATGAGTTGATTACAGAAGATAAGGCGCGTGAAATTGTCAATGCTGGTGTGGAAGAAGTGACTATCCGCTCTGTATTTACATGTAACACTCGTCATGGTGTCTGCCGTCACTGTTACGGTATCAACTTGGCGACTGGTGATGCGGTTGAAGTTGGTGAAGCAGTTGGTACAATCGCTGCCCAATCTATCGGGGAACCTGGTACACAGCTTACAATGCGTACCTTCCACACGGGTGGGGTTGCTTCAAATACCGATATCACTCAGGGTCTTCCTCGTGTCCAAGAAATCTTTGAAGCCCGCAATCCTAAAGGGGAAGCGGTTATCACAGAGGTTAAAGGACAAGTTACGGCTATCGAAGAAGATGCATCAACTCGTACTAAGAAAGTCTTTGTTAAGGGTGAAACTGGCGAAGGTGAATATGTCGTTCCATTTACCGCTCGTATGCGTGTTGAAGTTGGAGACCAAGTAGCTCGTGGTGCTGCTCTTACAGAAGGTTCAATCCAACCAAAACGTCTCCTTGCAGTTCGTGATGTCTTGTCAGTTGAAACTTACCTTCTTGGTGAAGTACAAAAAGTTTACCGTAGCCAAGGGGTAGAAATCGGTGACAAACACATCGAGGTAATGGTTCGTCAAATGATTCGTAAAGTACGTGTCATGGATCCAGGTGACACAGATCTTCTCATGGGTACCCTCATGGATATCAATGACTTTACAGATGCTAACAAAGATGTCCTTATCGCAGGTGGAGTTCCAGCGACAGGTCGCCCAGTCCTTATGGGAATTACCAAAGCCTCACTTGAAACAAACAGTTTCTTGTCAGCGGCTTCCTTCCAGGAAACAACTCGTGTCCTTACTGATGCGGCTATCCGTGGTAAGAAAGACCATCTCCTTGGACTTAAAGAAAATGTTATCATCGGTAAAATCATCCCAGCAGGTACTGGTATGGCCCGTTACCGTAACCTTGAACCACATGCTATCAACGAAGAAGAATACCTTAACCCTCCAGTAGAGGAAGAAGGAAATGAAGAAACAACAGAAGTAGTTGTGGATACTGCCGTTGAAATTGTGGAAGAAACAGTAGAATAAAAGAGAATGAGAGAGCCTTCGGGTTCTCTTTCTCTTTTCTGAAAACTTTCTCCATTTTTCCATGAAATGTGGTAAAATAATACTCAATGAAAATCAAAGAGTAAACTAGGAAACTAGCCGCAGGTTGCTCAAAGCACTGCTTTGAGGTTGTAGATAGAACTGACGAAGTCAGCTCAAAACACTGTTTTGAGGTTGTGGATAGAACTGACGAAGTCAGTAACCATACCTACGGCAAGGCGACGTTGACGTGGTTTGAATTTGATTTTCGAAGAGTATAAAAGAAAGAAGCTGACAAAGGAGACAAGTATGGAACAAACATTTTTTATCATTAAACCAGACGGTGTAAAAAGAGGATTAGTGGGTGAGGTGTTGAAACGCATCGAACAACGTGGATTGACAATCGAAAAATTGGAGTTGCGTACAAAGGTTTCAGAAGAGTTGATTGACCAGCACTATCAGAACTTGGTTGACCAAAGTTTTTACCCACCGATTCGTGAATTCATGACTTCAGGACCAGTTCTTGTGGGCATCATTTCTGGTCCCAAAGTAATCGAAACTTGGCGGAGCATGATGGGGGCAACTCGTCCAGAAGAAGCTTTACCAGGAACGATTCGAGGTGATTTTGCAAAAGCTGCTAGTGAAAACCAAGCTATTCAAAATGTTGTGCATGGTTCAGATTCAGAAGAGTCAGCTAAGCGAGAAATTGCTCTTTGGTTTGAAGAAAAATAGTAAAAGTTTGATGTAAGGGTTACTTGCATCAAATTTTTTTGCATTTTAGAGTAGAAAACTGACAGTTGAGAAATATTCTAGCAATGATGAGAATTTCTAGCTTATAATAAGAGCAAGTAAGGGAGGAAGAATGACGGAAAGAATGAAAAAGCAAATTCGAGTTTTGTTATTGCTGACGGTTTTTGGACTTAGTAGCTGTTCTTGTTTAAGTTTATCGACTTGGTCCTTGATGTTAAATCAAAACTGCTTCTATTATTTAGTGGGTATGTTGCTCCTTGCGAGTATTGGTGCAGGGCTAAACTATTATAGAGGGCAACGAAATCAACATTATTCAGTTTTTAAAGAAGATAGACAACAATTCTTGTATACTCTGTTGCTATTGGTAAATGTTTTAGGTTTAGCTTTGATTATCATAGAATATGTTCTTACGGGAAGAGCAACTGGTGAAGAGTTTGTAGAAGTCTTTCTACCGAGTTTCTTTTTCTTATTTGGTATTGATTTGTTAGTTTTTCTGCCCATTCAGAAGTACGTATATGGATTGAAAAAGATTTTAGGTAAGAAGGAAATAAGTTTTATTAGTGGATTAGCTATTTTAATCGTTCTCAGAAATCCATGGTCAATACTATCCATGACATTTTATATTGCCTTGGGCATGCTATTTCTAGGCCTGTTGGTGCCAAAAGTTATTCGTTGGGAAGTTTCACTTTATAGCCATTTGATGAGAGATATATTATTAGTTTTCTTTTTACTGTTCCTATTTTAAAATCAGAACAAGAACCAGCCCAAGTCTCATAATTCATAATCTGGACTTCACAGATAATATCTCGACAAAGAATAACTTTTTGGTATAATAGAGGTATGTACACTAAAAATGAAGAAGAGTTACAGTCCTTAGGTGAACGTTTGGGCTGTTTATTAGAGAAGAATGATGTCTTAATTCTAACTGGAGAACTTGGAGCAGGCAAAACGACCTTTACAAAAGGCCTTGCTAAGGGATTACAGATTTCTCAGATGATTAAGAGTCCAACCTATACTATCGTGAGAGAGTATGAAGGTCGTCTTCCACTTTACCACCTAGATGTTTATCGTATTGAGGGGGATGCTGATTCTATTGATTTGGATGAGTTTCTTTTTGGTGGCGGGGTAACTGTCATTGAGTGGGGACATCTTTTAGGTGATGCCTTGCCAGATACTTATTTAGAATTAGAAATTCTAAAAGAGGAAGATGGTCGCAGATTAAACTTCAAAGCCAAGGGTTTGCGTGCAGAAAAACTCTTAGAGGAGCTTCAACATGGAGTATGAGTTGCTCATTAGGGAAGCAGAAATTGAAGATGCGGCTGAGTTAGTATCATTTTTAAATCGTGTTAGTGTAGAAACAGATTTTACTAGTCTGGACAGGGATGGTATTTTGATGACAGATACTGAGATGGAGTCGTTTTTGGATAAACAGGCTCACTCGGAAAATCAAATCACTTTACTGGCCTTGCTGAATGATGAAATTGCTGGTCTTGTAAATATCACAGCTGATCAACGTAAGAGAGTTCGTCATATTGGAGATCTCTTTATTGTGATTGGTAAGAAATATTGGAATAATGGACTGGGAAGTTTTTTGCTAGAAGAAGCGATAGAGTGGGCACAAGCTAGTGGTATTCTTCGTCGACTTCAACTAACTGTCCAAACTCGTAATCAAGCTGCAGTTCATCTATATCAAAAATATGGCTTTGTAATTGAAGGTAGACAAGAGCGCGGTGCGTACATAGAAGAAGGGAAATTTATCGATGTTTACTTGATGGGTAAACTGATAGATTAGTAGAAATATGGTTAAAAAAATTATTGGAATGGTGCTAGCTTTTCTAGCTGTGACAGTTTTGGGTGTGGGTGTCTTTGCTTATACCATTTATCAGCAAGGTACACAAACCTTATCAAAAACCTATAAAAAGATTGGGGAAGAAACCAATGTTATTGAGGCGACTGAACCCTTAACGATCCTTTTAATGGGGGTTGATACTGGAAACGTTGAACGAACTGACCCTTGGGAGGGGAATAGTGATTCTATGATTCTCTTGACGGTTAATCCGCATACGAAAAAGACTATGATGTTGAGTTTAGAGAGAGATATTTTGACGAAAATTCAGCATAAAGATGGTCAAATCGAAGAAGCGAAACTGAACGCAGCTTATGCTGGAGGAGGTGCAGAATTAGCTATCTCAACGATTCAAAGGATGATGAATATCCATATTGACCGCTATATTATGGTCAATATGCAAGGTTTGCAACAATTGGTAGATGCAGTGGGCGGGATTACGGTTAATAATACACTAGGTTTCCCGATTTCTATCAGTGACCAAGAGGAATTTAACACCATTTCTATCGGTGTTGGAGAGCAGACAATAAATGGAGAAGAAGCGCTTGTTTATTCTCGCATGCGCTACCAGGATCCAGAAGGGGACTACGGACGTCAGAAGCGTCAGCGTGAAGTCATTCAAAAGGTTGTTGAAAAAGTTCTTAGCTTGAATAGTGTTAGTCACTATCAATCTATCCTAAAAGCCTTAAGTACCAATATGCAGACTAATATTGATCTATCTGCGAAAAGTATTCCAAGCTTGTTAGGTTACCAGGACTCGTTTAAAACGATTGAAACTCAACAATTACGAGGAGAAGATGCCGAATTGCAAGGGACATCTTATCAAATTGTAACTGCTAACCATTTGTTAGAAATCCAGAATCTTTTGAGAACCTCACTTGATAAACCGAAGGTGACAGAGTTAGAGACAAATGCTGTCTTATATGAAGATATTTTCGGAAATCGAAATAATACCGGTTTGGGAACAGGTACGATTAATAATACAATAAATCAAGAAGATGTAGAATAATCTATTTTATAGTTAAAATCGTGGGAAATTTCCTGCGATTTTTTCAAAAAAATACGAATAGATAGGTAGGAGGAAACATGAAAGCAGAAATCATTGCTGTTGGAACAGAGATTTTGACAGGACAGATTGTCAATACCAATGCTCAGTTTTTGTCGGAAAAACTAGCAGAGATTGGGGTAGATGTATATTTTCAGACGGCTGTAGGAGACAATGAAACTCGTCTCTTGTCTTTGCTTGAGATTGCTAGTCAACGTAGCAGTCTGGTGATTTTGACAGGTGGTTTGGGACCAACTGAGGACGATTTGACCAAACAAACTCTAGCTAAATTTTTAGGGAAAGAATTAGTCTTCAATCCTCAGGCGCAGGAGAAGTTGGATGTCTTTTTTGACCAGAGACCAGACTATGCCCGAACACCGAATAACGAAAGACAAGCTCAAATTGTAGAAGGGGCGACTCCACTACCAAACGAAACAGGACTGGCTGTTGGAGGAATGTTAGAAGTGGACGGAGTGACCTATGTCGTTCTTCCTGGTCCACCAAGTGAATTGAAACCCATGGTCTTAAACCAACTTCTACCCAAGTTGATGACAGGGAGCAAGTTGTATTCCCGAGTTCTTCGTTTCTTTGGGATTGGCGAAAGCCAGCTGGTTACGATTTTAGCTGATTTGATTGACAATCAAACAGATCCAACCTTAGCCCCTTATGCCAAGACAGGAGAAGTCACTCTGCGTCTGTCAACAAAATCTAGCAGTCGAGAAGAGGCGAATCAAGCGTTGGATATTTTGGAAAATCAAATCTTGAACTACCAGACTTTTGAAGGTCTTTCTTTACGAGAACTTTGTTATGGTTATGGGGAAGAGTCCAGCTTGGCCAGTATTGTGGTAGAAGAACTGAAAAAGCAAGGGAAAACCATCACGGCTGCAGAGAGTTTGACGGCAGGGCTTTTCCAAGCTACTGTGGCGGATTTTTCAGGAGTTTCAAGCATATTTAAGGGTGGTTTCGTGACCTATAGCTTGGAGGAAAAATCAAAGATGTTGGATATTCCTGTCAAGGATTTGGAAGAATATGGTGTTGTGTCTGAATTTACAGCTCAGAAGATGGCTGAGCAGGCACGAAGTAAGACCCAGTCTGATTTTGGTATTAGCTTGACTGGAGTAGCAGGGCCAGACAGTCTAGAAGGGCATCCAGCTGGGACAGTCTTCATAGGATTGGCTCAAGAGAAAGGAACTGAGGTTATCAAGGTGAATATTGGAGGTAGAAGCCGAGCAGATGTACGTCACATTGCGGTTATGCATGCCTTTAACCTAGTTCGCAAGGCTTTATTAAGTGACTAACTTTTGATATAATAGTAGATAGGTCTAAGGACTATTAGAATGTAGGAGAATAGAATGGCGAAAAAACCAAAAAAATTAGATGAAATTTCAAAAAAATTCGGGGCAGAACGTGAAAAAGCCTTGAATGATGCTCTTAAATTGATTGAGAAAGACTTTGGTAAGGGTTCAATCATGCGTTTGGGTGAACGTGCAGAGCAAAAGGTACAAGTGATGAGCTCAGGTTCCTTGGCTCTCGATATTGCCCTTGGTTCAGGTGGTTATCCTAAGGGACGTATCATCGAAATCTATGGGCCAGAGTCATCTGGTAAGACAACAGTTGCCCTTCATGCAGTCGCGCAAGCGCAAAAAGAAGGTGGGATTGCAGCCTTTATCGATGCGGAGCATGCCCTTGATCCAGCTTATGCTGCGGCTCTTGGGGTCAATATTGACGAATTGCTCTTGTCTCAACCAGACTCAGGAGAGCAAGGGCTTGAAATTGCAGGAAAATTGATTGACTCAGGTGCTGTGGACCTTGTCGTAGTCGACTCAGTTGCGGCCCTTGTCCCTCGTGCGGAAATTGATGGTGATATCGGAGACAGCCACGTTGGTTTGCAGGCTCGTATGATGAGTCAGGCCATGCGTAAACTTGGTGCTTCTATCAATAAAACTAAAACAATTGCCATCTTTATCAACCAATTGCGTGAAAAAGTTGGGGTCATGTTTGGAAATCCAGAAACAACTCCTGGTGGACGTGCTCTGAAATTCTACGCTTCAGTGCGTTTGGATGTTCGTGGAAGCACACAAATCAAGGGAACTGGTGACCAAAAAGACACCAACGTCGGTAAAGAAACCAAGATCAAGGTCGTGAAAAACAAGGTGGCTCCACCATTTAAAGAAGCCTTCGTTGAAATCATGTACGGAGAAGGAATTTCTAAGACCGGTGAGCTTTTGAAGGTTGCAAGCGATTTGGATATCATCAAAAAAGCAGGGGCTTGGTATTCTTATAAGGATGAGAAAATCGGGCAAGGTTCTGAAAATGCTAAGAAATACTTGGCAGATAACCCAGAAGTCTTTGATGAGATTGATCATCAAGTCCGTGTTCAATTTGGTTTGATTGATGGAGAAGAAGCTTCTGTAGAAGGTGTTGAAACTAAAAAAGATGACGTAGTTCAAGCAGATTCTGTGAATGAAGAAGTGACACTTGACCTAGGCGACGAGCTTGAAATCGAAATTGAAGAATAAGCTGTTAAAGTAGTGGAGAAATTCACTGCTTTTTCATTGCCTAGTTCTGGCATAGTTTGCTGTTTCTTGTCGCTCCTTTAGAAAGCTGATATAATAGCCTTATGAATAAAAAACGAACAGTGGACCTGATTCATGGTCCTATTCTTCCTTCGCTTTTGAGTTTTGCCTTTCCAATCTTGCTGTCCAATATTTTCCAACAGCTCTATAATACTGCTGATGTCTTGATTGTTGGACGTTTTCTTGGTCAAGATTCCTTGGCTGCGGTTGGGGCAACAACTGCTATTTTTGATTTGATTGTAGGTTTTACTCTTGGTGTTGGCAATGGCATGGGAATTGTCATTGCCCGCTATTATGGAGCTCGGAATTTCACTAAAATCGAGGAGGCAGTAGCAGCCACCTGGATTTTAGGTGCTCTTTTGAGTATTGTAGTTATGCTGCTGGGATTTGTCGGTCTGTATCCTCTTTTACAGTACCTAGATACCCCTGCTGAAATCCTCTCTCAGTCCTATCAATATATTTCTATGATTGTAACCTGTGTCGGTGTTAGCTTCGCTTATAATCTCTTTGCAGGTTTGTTGCGATCTATTGGGGACAGTCTGGCTGCGCTTGGTTTTCTGATTTTCTCTGCTCTGGTTAATGTGGTTCTGGATCTCTATTTTATTACACAATTGCATCTTGGAGTTCAATCCGCGGGACTTGCTACCATCATTTCGCAAGGCTTATCAGCGGTTCTCTGCTTTTATTATATCCGTAAGAGTGTTCCAGAACTTCTACCTCAGCTGAAACATTTCAAATGGGACAAGGTCTTATACGCTGACCTCTTGGAGCAAGGTTTGGCTATGGGCTTGATGAGTTCAATTGTATCTATCGGCAGTGTGATTTTACAGTCTTCTGTCAATACTTTTGGAGCAGTGATTATTAGTGCCCAGACGGCGGCTCGACGCATTATGGCCTTCGCCCTTCTTCCCATGACCGCTATTTCTGCATCAATGACGACCTTTGCTTCTCAGAATCTAGGAGCTAAGCGACCAGACCGCATTGTTCAAGGACTTCGAATCGGCAGTCGTTTAAGTATATCCTGGGCAGTTTTTGTTTGTATCTTCCTCTTTTTTGCCAGTCCAGTCCTGGTTTCCTTCTTGGCCAGTTCGACTGATGGATACCTGGTAGAAAATGGCAGTCTGTACTTGCAAATCAGTTCAGCCTTTTATCCTATTTTGAGTCTCTTGTTGATTTATCGCAATTGTTTGCAGGGTTTGGGGCAAAAAGTCCTTCCGCTGGTTTCTAGCTTTATCGAACTAATTGGGAAAATTGCTTTTGTTGTCTTGATTATCCCTTGGGCAGGCTATAAGGGAGTTATCCTGTGCGAACCCCTTATCTGGGTTGCCATGACCATCCAACTGTATTTCTCACTGTTTCGTCACCCCTTGATAAAAGAAGGCAAGGCAATCTTGGTAACCAAAGTGCAACCCTAGTTGGATTTACTGAATAAAATCCATTTCCTCTAGTGAAAATCGAAAAAACTTGTGTTATAATAAGAAAGATTAAAATGTGAAAAAAGGAGATTCCTAATGGGACGTAAATGGGCCAATATCGTAGCCAAGAAAACGGCTAAAGATGGAGCTAACTCTAAAGTATATGCAAAATTTGGTGTAGAAATCTATGTAGCAGCTAAAAAAGGTGATCCAGATCCAGAATCAAACTCAGCCTTGAAGTTCGTTATCGACCGTGCTAAACAAGCTCAAGTACCAAAACACGTTATTGATAAAGCTTTGGACAAGGCTAAAGGAAACACAGACGAAACCTTTACAGAAGGACGTTACGAAGGTTTTGGACCAAATGGTTCTATGCTGATTGTTGATACTTTGACTTCAAACGTTAACCGTACAGCGGCTAATGTCCGTGCAGCCTTTGGTAAAAACGGCGGAAACATGGGTGCTTCAGGTTCGGTTTCTTATCTCTTCGACAACAAGGGTGTTATCGTATTTGCAGGTGAAGATGCGGACGCAGTCTTTGAGCAATTGCTAGAAGCAGATGTGGATGTGGATGATGTAGAAGCAGAAGAAGGTACAATCACAGTTTACACAGCTCCAACTGACCTTCACAAGGCTATCGTTGCCCTTCGTGAATCAGGTATCCAAGAATTCCAAGTGACTGAATTGGAAATGATTCCTCAGTCAGAAGTGGAATTGTCAGGCGATGACCTTGAAACCTTTGAAAAACTTTACAGCGTTCTTGAAGACGACGAAGACGTACAAAAGATTTATACGAACGTAGATGGATTCTAATAGAAAAACGAACAGTTTTACTAGCTGTTCGTTTTTTTGATATTTGAACTTAGAATCTGGTTTCAGAATCGTTTTGTTGATTGCTTTTTCTAGACCTAGACCGACTGATGTTTTTGGACGAGCAAGAGCTCTCCATTGTCCTGTTTTGCAAAAGTTAAGGTAACAGTCTTGACCTTGTCTCCAATAGAGATATAGGTGATTTTTTTCGTATTGTAAGCCCCAAGAGTGAAGTCAAACTCGGAATCTGGCTATCCGTGTTTGTTGATAATATCCTTGTAGTTGGTACCACCTTTTCCTTTGTTGTCAAGGTCACCTTCGATTAAGGCGTCGAACTGTTCTTGAGTCCAGGCGAAGGTATCGTCTGTCGAGCCGCTTTTTTCTTCGCGTTCCATTGAGGCATTCGTATCCATGTAGGAACGGTAAAACTCCCTGGCATACTCTTTGTAGACATCAGCGTATAGTACCTGAGTCGTAAAGAAAAGTACAACAGAGGCAACTGCCAGGGATGTTCCGATAATAGCTATTTTTTTCCGTTTTTTGAGGTTGACGATAAGACCGATAATCCCCAAGATAAATGCGACGATGCCGATGAACAACGATGGATAGTTAATAAACGGGATCCAGGATCCTAAAAGTGCGATGGCTCCAAAAATGGTTGCTAAGATTCCTAAAACTCGTTGTTCTTCTGGTTTCATTTGAAAGTTTTCTCCCTTCATTGAGTGAATGGATTCCTACCCACAGTAGTGAGCACTAATTATATAAAAAATCTTGCCTAATGTCAATTTAAACTAAAATAGTTCTCTAGGAAACTTTTTCTTGACATCTCTTTTCAAAGTGGTAAAATAGTTCTCATGGAAACTTATTTAGTTCCTAGGAGAACTAAATGTGATAGTTAGAAAGGAGTTAGTATGGATAAACCGATGTTAGTCTTTAAGCGTTTTGGTCATCAGATTCACCTGATGGTGCAAAAGGAAGCCAAACGTTGTGGTATTGAATTTATGGGTGGACCACAGGGTCAGGTTCTGCGTTTTGTAGATCAGTGTGAACAAAAAGAGAAACTGGTCTTGATTAAAGATATAGAGCAGGAACTAAATATTACCAAGTCTGTGGCGAGTAACTTGGTCAAGCGTATGGTGCAAAATGGTTTGGTGGAATTGGAGGCGAGTCCTAGCGATAAGCGGGCAAAATTTGTTCGTTTGACGGACAAAGCACGTTCTCAAATGAAGCATGTTAAAGCCTTTTTTGAACGAATTGATAAGCAGTTGATGGAAGGCATTGATGAAGATGAATTACTGATTTTTGAGAAAGTCCTTGCTCAACTACAGGAAAATATCAAGGGAATAGGAGGAGAGAATGAAGAAATTAGCCAAACGAATTAGTAGAAAAGAATGGGGGATGATTTTACTAGCCATTCTCTTTACCTGCTTTTCAGTCTACCTAGAGTTGGAAGTTCCGACCTATATCTCGAAAATTACGGATTTGCTGGGAAGTCAAGGAACCAACTTGGATGAGTTATGGCAACCAGCAGGTATGATGGTCGGAATGTCTTTTTTTGCCTTCTTATCCGCAGTCGCAGTTGGATTTTTTGCATCCCGAGTGGCGGCTTCTTATACTAGTAGGCTGAGAAGTGATATTTTTAACCGAGTTTTGGATTACTCGCAGACAGAGATTAAGAGATTCTCTATTCCCAGTCTTTTAACTCGTACTACCAATGACATTACTCAAGTTCAGATGTTGATTACCATGGGCTTGCAAGTAGTTACGCGTGGTCCGATTATGGCTATCTGGGCTATCGGGAAGATTTTAGGTCATTCAGAATACTGGCTCTGGGCCGTACTTGTGGCAGTGATTGTCAACGTTCTGATGACGACTGTTTTGATGACGCTAGCCTTTCCAAAACAGTCCTTGATTCAGGGGCTGACTGATAAACTGAACAGTATCACTCGTGAGAGTTTAACAGGTATTCGTGTCGTTCGCGCCTACAATGCTGAAGAATACCAAAATGAAAAATTTGCAGCAGCAAATGATGAATTGACACGCTTGAATTTGTTTGTCAACCGTCTTATGGCTATTTTGAACCCTATCATGATGGGGATTTCAAGTGGTTTGAGTGTGGCGATTTACTGGATTGGGGCCTATGTGATTAACGATGCTGCTCCGACAGCACGTCTGCCTCTCTTTAGTGACATGGTTGTTTTCATGTCTTATGCCATGCAGGTTGTTATGGGATTCCTTCTCATGGGAGCGCTCTTCATCGTTCTTCCCCGAACTATGGTCTCTGCCAAGCGGATTAATCAGGTTCTAGATTTGCATTCTTCTATCCGAAATCCTGCTCAAGTGCAGTTGGCTGATGAAAATCTCAAAGGTCAGGTCGAATTTAAGGATGTGACCTTCCGCTATGCTGCAAATTCGGAGGCAGTTATCGAGAATGTTAGCTTTAGAGCAGAAGCTGGCCAAACAGTGGCCTTTATCGGCTCAACTGGTTCTGGTAAATCAACTCTGGTCAATCTAATTCCACGTTTCTACGATGTATCAGCAGGAGAAATTCTAGTGGACGGAGTTAATGTTCAAGATTACGGTTTGGAAGATTTGCGCAACAAGGTTGGGTATATTCCACAAAAAGCTGTTCTCTTTTCAGGTGATGTCAAAGACAATCTAGACTTTGGACAAAGTCAAGAAACACCACTTAGTGAGCAGGCTATGTGGCAGGCTTTGGAGTTGGCCCAGTCTAAGAACTTTATCGAAGACAAGGAAGCGGGCTTAGAGTCAGAAGTGGCCCAAGGAGGAACTAACTTCTCAGGTGGTCAAAGACAGCGTCTAGCAATTGCGCGTGCCTTGGCTCGGAAGCCAGAAATCCTCATCTTTGATGACTCCTTCTCAGCCTTGGACTACAAGACAGATCGTGTCCTACGCCAAGAGTTAGCAGAGAAAACAAAATCTATGACCAAACTTATCGTTGCACAACGTATTTCAACGATTATGGATGCAGATTTGATTTTGGTCTTGGATCAAGGTAAAGTCGTGGGAAAAGGCACCCACAAGGAGCTTCTAGCTAATAATGAAGTTTACCAAGAAATTGCCTATTCACAACTATCGAAGGAGGAATTGGAACATGGAAAATAAGAAAATGTCTCTCTGGAAACAGAGTAAACCCTATCTTGCAGGCCTCCAGTTTGCCCTTCTAATCGCCTTTCTAGCAACAATCGTATCCAATATCATTACTGTATATGGTCCAACCCGTATTAAGGAAATGACTAATATCATTGCCAGTGGTCTGGAAACAAGTGTGGATGTCGCGGCGGTTGCAGCTATTGGTGGTTTTTTGGCCGTCATTTATGTGATCGGACTTCTATCAAATTATTTGCAGGCCTTTCTGTTTACAACAGCTATTCAACGTTTTTCAGAGCGTTTGAGAAGAGCGATTGCAGAGAAAATCAATAGCCTACCATTGGGATATTTTGATGGGCACTCTCAGGGGGATACTTTGTCTCGTGTAACCAATGACGTTGACACTGCAGCACAGTCCCTGAATCAAAGTCTGGGAACAGTTCTTTCATCTAGTTTACTGGTCGTGGCAGTCTTGGTAACCATGTTTGGGATGAACTGGATTTTAGCCTTGGTGACGGTTGTTTCAACCCTTATTGGTTTTGTTTTCGTGTCCGTCTTTATGGGCAAATCCCAGGGCTTCTTTAAGAGTCAGCAACAAGATTTGGCAGCTGTCAATGGCTATGTGGAGGAAATGTACTCTGGCCATAATGTGGTGACCAGTTATAATGCCATCGAAAGTACGAAAGAAGAATTTGCGAAATTAAACCATCGTCTGTATGACAGTATCTGGAAATCTCAGTTTATTTCAGGGATTATGATGCCGATTATGATGTTTATTGGGAACTTTAGCTATGCCTTGGTGATTATCGTTGGTGCAGCCTTGGCCTTAAATGGACACATCAGTATCGGGATTATAGTTGCCTTTATGGCCTACGTTCGTATCTTTTCTCAGCCTCTTTCACAAATCGCCCAAGGGATTACTAGTTTGCAGCAGGCTAGTGCAGCCATGGGACGTGTCTTCGAATTCCTAGCTGAAGAGGAAATGGAAGATGAATCCCATAAAGCAAGACAATTGAGCGATATGAAAGGTCAAGTGGTCTTTGATCGAGTTTCCTTTGGTTACACACCAGAGCGAACTATTATCCATGACTTTTCTGCGACAGCTCATGCAGGTCAAAAGGTTGCGATTGTTGGCCCGACTGGGGCTGGTAAGACAACTATTGTCAATCTTTTGATGAAGTTCTATGAGATTGATAAGGGAAGTATCCGTATCGATGGTGTGGATACCAAGGATATGAAGCGTTCGGAAGTACACGATGCCTTTTCAATGGTCTTGCAGGATACTTGGCTCTTTGAAGGTACTATCCGAGACAATCTCATCTATAACCAAGAGGGGATTAGTGATGAGCGCGTGATTGAAGCCAGCAAGGCTGTAGGGATTCACCACTTTATCATGACACTACCAGATGGTTACGATACCGTCTTGGATGATACAGTGACCTTGTCTGTCGGACAAAAACAACTCTTGACCATTGCTCGTGCTTTGCTGAAAGATGCGCTACTTCTAATTCTGGATGAGGCGACATCTTCGGTTGATACTCGTACTGAGGAATTGATCCAGAAAGCCATGGACCGATTGATGGAGGGAAGAACTTCCTTTGTCATCGCCCACCGCTTGTCAACTATCCGAAATGCTGATCTGATTCTTGTCATGAAAGATGGCAATATCATTGAGCAAGGCAATCATGATGAGTTGATGGCACAAGGAGGCTTCTACGCTGACCTTTATAACAGTCAATTTACAGAAGACGAAGCAGAAGAATAAACCCAAAGAAGGCTTGACGGCCTTCTTTTTCTGCACTATACTAGAAGACAAGTGCTTCCCTGTAAGCAAAATTTGAGTAAGTGATGAGAGAATATATGAAAAATTATCAAGAATGGTATGACCACATCGCTGGTAAGATTAAAAATAATCCTCTCTTTCTGAGATTGTTAAGAGTTTTCAATCGGTTCATGACAGTAGTTATGCCTATAGTTTATCTGACCTTGTTAACCACTATCTATTTCCGAGAAGGATTTGGGAAACAGGTCTTGATGTATGTGTTTATTCCTGCATCAGGTTTTGTGATTTTGTCCTTTCTTCGTAAGAAAATCAATGCCCCTAGGCCTTATGAAGTTTGGGAAATTGTACCGCTACTAGACAGAGATAGTCCTGGTCAGTCTATGCCTAGTCGTCATGTCTTTTCAGCAACCATTATCTCCATTGCTTGCTTACACGCTAGTCTATCTGTAGGGCTTATCTTGTTGGTCTTGTCAGCCCTCCTGGGTCTAGTAAGAGTCCTAGGTGGCGTCCATTATCCCAAGGATGTCTTGGTTGGTTATATTTGTGCCCTTGTGTGGGGTTTGATTTTCTTTCTATTTTGACCTGTAAGTTAAGGCGGTCTTACAACCACTTACGTGGCTAAAGTAACCACTTGCTTTTTTGCTCTTGTTTTCTTATTTTAGCTTTGATATAGTAGAGTCAGAAAGGAGATGGAATGAAGTTACGAATCGAAATTGACAGCAATTTAGAGGAAACTGAAATTGTCATCAAGGCAGCGGCTTTGACAGATGAAATTGCGGATTTACAGCGACTCTTACAAGAGTCCAAGTCTCCTAGGTTGATTTTTTACAAGGGGACGGGTGAGTATTATCTGAACTTGTCGGAAATTCTCTTCTTTGAGACAGAAGGGAACAAGATTTATGCCCATACCCAGAAAGATGCCTACGAAGTTCGGCTTAAACTCTATGAATTAGAGGCTATCCTTCCTCGCTATTTTAGTCGGGTATCCAAGTCAACGATCGCTAATATCCGGCAGGTTTACTCGGTGGACAAGTCCTTTTCAGGAACGGGCACCATTTCCTTTTATCAGACCCACAAGGAGGTTCATGTGTCACGGCATTACCAATCCCTCCTAAAAGAAAATCTAAGAAACATGAGGTAAGAACATGAAAAAGAAAGCATTTGGTATTGTGTTGCTAGTATTGGCAGCTTTAATATTATTACAAGGAAATTTTGGAATCCCTTCATTCGGTGGGCAAATTTGGCCCTTGCTTGGTATTGCATTTTTTGCCTATCAATCAGTTGGAGCTTTGTTGCGTCGTCACTTAACTTCAGCCTCTTTTACAGCTCTAGTAGCCTTAATGATTGCTAACCACTTTTATGGCATTTTACCAATTCCTAATCAGTCATTGTTCTGGGCAAGTATTTTAATCGTAATGGGTGTCAGCGCACTCACTCATTCTAACAGAACTTGGAATGGGAAAAAATGGTGGTATGACGGTGAAAAGACCATTCTGACAGATAAGGAAGTTGCTTTTGGGACTGGGACTTTCTACAAGCAAGAGCAAGAATTGGTAGAAGATCAAGTAGAAGTTGGTTTTGGCAATGCCAAGATATATTATGACAATGCAGAGATTTTAGGAGATACCGCAACTCTGAAAGTGGAAGTTGGTTTTGGCAATGCAGTTATCTATGTTCCCCAACATTGGGGAGTTGATTTAAAGGTAGAAACTTTCTGTGGCGTAGCTAAGGCAGATACTCCTCTAGTCCCAACCAGCAAAACCTTGATTATCCGTGGAGATGTGGCCTTTGGGAAGTTGGGAATTGTCTACGTTAAATAAAAAAATCTTCCAATTCCCTTGCAAAAAAGAAGAAAGTGTGATAACATAGTACGGTATGTGGTGCTAGCACATCCGCTATATTAGATCTAATAGGAGGAAAACACAATGGCTAAAGTATGTTACTTTACAGGTCGTAAGACTGTATCAGGAAACAACCGTTCACACGCGATGAACCAAACAAAACGTGCCGTAAAACCAAACCTTCAAAAAGTTACTGTTCTTATCGATGGTAAACCTAAAAAAGTTTGGGCTTCAGCTCGTGCTTTGAAATCAGGTAAAGTTGAACGTGTTTAATAATAAAAGTAAGGAGACCTTAGGGTCTTTTTTCTTTTACTGTAGATATAAAATCATTTGAAAAATAGAGTAAATATCCGCTGATACAGTATTCTGCTTTTACACTTGGGCTGAAATATGATAAAATAGAGTATCAACTAGTTGAGGTAAAAAGGATGACTGTAAAAATTAATACAAAAGATGGTCAAATCGAACTAACAGATGAAGTGATTGCAACCGTCGTAGGTGGAGCAGCAACTGAGATTTTTGGTGTGGTCGGTATGGCTAGTAAAAATGCCCTCAAAGATAATTTCCAAGCCCTTCTAGGTAAGGAAAATTATTCTAAAGGTGTCGTCGTAAAGGCGGCCGAAGATGGCAGTATTGCAGTTGATGTATATACCGTGTTGAGCTACGGAACAAAGATTAGCGAAGTGTCAAAAAACATTCAAGAGCGTGTTCGTTTTAGCTTGGAAAACCAGCTTGGAATTACTGCTCAGACTGTAAATGTCTACATTCAAAATATCAAAGTTGTAGGAGAATAACCGTGTCAAAAATTACTACTAGCTTATTTCAAGAAATGGTGCAGGCTGCATCAACTCGCTTGAATAAGCAAGCTGAATATGTCAATTCATTAAACGTCTTTCCAGTTCCAGATGGAGATACTGGAACAAACATGGGAATGACCATTGAAAATGGAGCTAAAGAAGTTGCAGACAAGCCAGCTTCTACAGTTGGCGAGGTAGCGAGCATTCTTGCCAAAGGTCTTTTGATGGGTGCGCGTGGAAACTCAGGCGTTATTACGTCTCAGCTTTTCCGTGGATTTTCACAAGCTATCAAGGATAAAGATGAGTTAACAGGTCAAGACTTGGCCCTTGCCTTCCAATCAGGTGTGGAAGTTGCCTATAAGGCAGTGATGAAACCAGTTGAAGGAACGATTTTGACAGTTTCTCGTGGGGCTGCTATCGGTGCTAAGAAAAAAGCTGAGCAAACAGATGACGCTGTTGAAGTCATGCGCGCAGCCTTGGAAGGTGCTAAAACAGCTCTAGCTAAAACACCAGACATGCTTCCAGTATTGAAAGAAGTTGGCGTTGTGGACTCAGGTGGTCAAGGACTGGTCTTCATCTACGAAGGTTTCCTTTCAGCCCTTACTGGCGAATATATTGCATCTGAGGACTTTGTAGCCACTCCTGCTAACATGAGTGAGATGATCAATGCAGAGCACCACAAGTCTGTAGCTGGTCACGTAGCGACTGAGGACATCACATTTGGTTATTGTACTGAAATCATGGTAGCTCTTAAGCAAGGTCCAACCTATGCTAAAGATTTTGACTATGAAGAGTTCCGTAACTACTTGAATGAACTTGGGGATTCTCTCCTCGTTGTTAATGATGATGAAATCGTCAAAGTCCATGTCCATACAGAAGATCCAGGTCTTGTTATGCAAGAAGGTCTCAAATATGGTAGCTTGGTCAAGGTAAAAGTTGACAATATGCGTAACCAACACGAAGCGCAGGTTGAGAAAGAAGCTACTCAAGTTAGCAAACCAGCTGAAGAAAAAGAGTATGCTTTGATTGCTGTGGTGGCTGGTAAAGGTCTAGCAGATATCTTCCGTTCTCAAGGTGTGGATTATGTTATCGAGGGCGGTCAAACCATGAACCCTTCAACAGAAGACTTTATCAAGGCTGTTGAACAGGTTAACGCTCGTAACATCATCTTCCTGCCAAACAACAAAAACATCTTCATGGCAGCTCAATCTGCAGCAGAAGTTTTGGAACAACCAGCAGTAGTGGTGGAAGCTCGTACTTTGCCACAAGGTTTGACAAGTCTTCTCGCCTTTGATCCAAGTAAGTCCATAGAAGAAAACCAAGAGCGTATGACTGCTGCTCTTAGCGATGTCGTTAGTGGAAGCGTCACAACAGCTGTGCGTGATACAACCATTGATGGCTTAGAAATCCATGAAAACGATAATCTAGGTATGGTGGATGGGAAAATCCTCGTGTCAAACCCTGATATGCACCAAACCTTGATAGAAACCTTGAAACATATGTTGGATGAAGATAGTGAAATTGTAACCTTCTATGTCGGTGAAGACGGAAGCGAAGAACTTGCCAATGAAATTGCCCAAGAAATCACAGAAGAATTCGAAGATGTTGAAGTCGAGATTCATCAAGGTCAACAACCTGTTTACCCATACCTATTCAGTGTGGAATAAGATTAATGAAGAACTGAGAAATCAGTTCTTTTTTCTTTTTTAGTAAATGAAATCGGTATCTTTTTAATAAAAACAAAAATAACATTCATAAATAAACGTTAAAATAGAAAATTCAGAAAATTTCTTCTTTTCTCTTGAAAAATTTTGAAAAAATGGTATGATAGTAACAAGTTATTTTTAAGAGAAGAGAAAGGGGAACAATGGAGAAAATCAGTTTAGAATCTCCTAAGACGGGGTCGGACCTAGTTTTGGAAACACTTCGTGATTTAGGAATTGATACCATCTTTGGTTATCCTGGTGGTGCAGTCTTGCCTTTTTATGATGCGATATATAATTTTAAAGGCATTCGTCACATTCTAGGACGCCATGAGCAAGGTTGTTTGCATGAAGCTGAAGGATATGCCAAATCAACTGGAAAGTTGGGTGTTGCAGTCGTCACTAGCGGACCGGGAGCAACAAATGCCATTACAGGGATTGCAGATGCCATGAGCGATAGCGTTCCCCTTTTGGTCTTTACAGGTCAGGTGGCGCGAGCTGGGATTGGGAAGGATGCCTTTCAGGAGGCAGACATTGTGGGAATTACCATGCCAATCACTAAGTACAATTACCAAGTTCGTGAGACAGCTGATATTCCTCGTATCATTACGGAAGCTGTCCATATCGCAACTACAGGTCGACCAGGGCCAGTTGTCATTGACCTACCTAAAGACGTATCTGCTTTAGAAACCGACTTCATCTATTCACCAGAAGTGAACCTACCAAGCTATCAACCGACTCTTGAGCCAAATGATATGCAAATCAAGAAAATTTTGAAGCAATTGTCCAAGGCTAAAAAACCAGTCTTGTTAGCTGGTGGTGGAATTAGTTATGCTGAAGCAGCTGCAGAATTAAATGAATTTGCAGAACGCTATCAAATCCCGGTGGTAACCAGTCTTTTGGGACAAGGAACGATTGCAACGAGTCATCCACTCTTCCTTGGAATGGGAGGTATGCACGGGTCATTCGCAGCTAATATTGCCATGACGGAAGCGGACTTTATGATTAGTATTGGTTGTCGTTTCGATGACCGCTTGACGGGGAATCCTAAGACCTTCGCTAAGAATGCTAAGGTTGCTCACATTGATATTGACCCAGCCGAGATTGGCAAGATTATCAGTGCAGATATTCCTGTAGTTGGAGATGCTAAGAAAGCTTTGCAAATGTTGTTGGCGGAACCAACTGTTCATAACAATACTGAGAAATGGATTGAAAAAGTTACCAAAGACAAGAACCGCGTTCGTTCTTATGATAAGAAAGAGCGTGTGGTTCAGCCGCAAGCTGTTATTGAACGCATCGGTGAGTTGACGAATGGTGATGCCATTGTGGTAACAGACGTTGGTCAACACCAAATGTGGACAGCTCAGTATTATCCTTACCAAAATGAACGTCAGTTAGTGACTTCAGGTGGTTTGGGAACGATGGGATTCGGAATTCCAGCAGCAATCGGTGCTAAAATTGCTAACCCAGATAAGGAAGTAGTCTTGTTCGTTGGGGATGGTGGTTTCCAAATGACTAACCAGGAATTGGCTATTTTGAACATTTACAAGGTGCCAATCAAGGTGGTTATGCTGAACAACCACTCACTTGGAATGGTTCGCCAATGGCAGGAATCCTTCTATGAAGGTAGAACATCTGAGTCAGTCTTTGACACCCTTCCAGATTTCCAATTGATGGCACAAGCTTACGGTATTAAAAACTATAAGTTTGACAATCCTGAGACCTTGGCTCAAGATCTTGAAGTCATCACTGAGAATGTTCCTATGCTAATCGAGGTAGATATTTCTCGTAAGGAACAGGTGTTACCAATGGTACCAGCTGGTAAGAGTAATCATGAGATGTTGGGGGTGAAGTTCCATGCGTAGAATGTTAACAGCAAAACTACAAAATCGATCAGGAGTCCTCAATCGCTTTACCGGTGTCCTGTCTCGTCGTCAGGTTAATATCGAAAGTATCTCTGTTGGAGCAACAGAAGATCCGAATGTATCGCGTATCACCATTATTATTGATGTAGCTTCTCATGATGAGGTGGAGCAAATCATTAAGCAACTTAATCGTCAGATTGATGTGATTCGCATTCGAGATATTACAGACAAGCCTCATTTGGAGCGCGAGGTAATTTTGGTTAAGATGTCAGCGCCAGCTGAGAAGCGAGCTGAGATTCTAGCGATTATTCAACCTTTCCGTGCAACGGTGGTAGACGTAGCACCAAGCTCGATTACTATTCAGATGACAGGAAATGCTGAAAAGAGTGAAGCTCTATTGCGAGTCATTCGACCATACGGTATTCGCAATATCGCTCGTACGGGTGCAACTGGATTTACCCGCGATTAATACTCTTCGAAAATCAAATTCAAATCACGTCAGCTTTGCCTTGCCGTACTCAAGTACAGCCTGCGACTAGCTTCCTAATTTGCTCTTTGATTTTCATTGAGTATAAAAATATTTTAAATTTGTTAAACCAGCCTAACAGGCAATAAATAATAGAAAAGAGAGAAAAAACTATGGCAGTTCAAATGGAATACGAAAAAGATGTTAAAGTAGCAGCACTTGACGGTAAAAAAATCGCCGTTATCGGTTATGGTTCACAAGGACATGCGCATGCTCAAAACTTGCGTGATTCAGGTCGCGATGTTATCATCGGTGTACGTCCAGGTAAATCTTTTGACAAAGCAAAAGAAGATGGATTTGACACTTACACAGTAGCAGAAGCAACTAAATTGGCTGATGTTATCATGATTTTGGCACCAGACGAAATCCAACAAGAATTGTACGAAGCAGAAATCGCTCCAAATTTGGAAGCTGGAAATGCAGTTGGATTTGCCCATGGTTTCAACATTCACTTTGAATTTATCAAAGTTCCTGCAGATGTAGATGTCTTCATGTGTGCTCCTAAAGGACCAGGACACTTGGTACGTCGCACTTACGAAGAAGGATTTGGTGTACCAGCACTTTACGCAGTATACCAAGATGCAACAGGAAATGCTAAAAACATTGCTATGGACTGGTGTAAAGGTGTTGGAGCAGCTCGTGTAGGTCTTCTTGAAACAACTTATAAAGAAGAAACTGAAGAAGATTTGTTTGGTGAACAAGCTGTACTTTGTGGTGGTTTGACTGCCCTTATCGAAGCAGGTTTCGAAGTCTTGACAGAAGCAGGTTACGCTCCAGAATTGGCATACTTTGAAGTTCTTCACGAAATGAAATTGATCGTCGACTTGATCTACGAAGGTGGATTCAAGAAAATGCGTCAATCAATTTCAAACACTGCTGAGTACGGTGACTATGTATCAGGTCCACGTGTAATTACTGAGCAAGTTAAAGAAAACATGAAAGCTGTCTTGGCAGACATCCAAAATGGTAAATTTGCAAATGACTTTGTAAATGACTATAAAGCTGGACGTCCAAAATTGACTGCTTACCGTGAACAAGCAGCTAACCTTGAAATTGAAAAAGTTGGTGCAGAATTGCGTAAAGCAATGCCATTCGTTGGTAAAAACGACGATGATGCATTTAAAATCTATAACTAATTGATAGAAATTAAGGTGAAGGCGAGTTGGGGGACTAACTCGCTTTTATAATCAATTCATCTCTTTTTAAAAGATGTATTACGATAAGTTTGAAATAGTCTAGGAGAAAATGATGTTAAGTTCAAAAGATATAATCAAGGCTCATAAGGTCTTGAATGGTGTGGTCGTTAATACACCGCTTGATTATGACCATTATTTATCGGAGAAGTATGGTGCTAAGATTTATTTGAAAAAGGAAAATGCCCAACGTGTTCGTTCTTTTAAAATTCGTGGTGCCTATTATGCTATTTCTCAGCTCAGCAAGGAAGAGCGTGAACGAGGAGTAGTCTGCGCTTCTGCGGGAAATCATGCACAGGGCGTTGCCTATACTTGTAATGAAATGAAAATTCCTGCAACTATTTTCATGCCCATCACTACTCCGCAACAAAAGATTGGTCAGGTTCGCTTTTTTGGTGGGGATTTCGTAACCATTAAACTAGTTGGAGATACCTTTGATGCCTCAGCTAAAGCAGCTCAAGAATTTACACTCTCTGAAAACCGTACCTTTATTGATCCCTTTGATGATGCCCATGTTCAAGCTGGTCAAGGGACAGTTGCTTATGAGATTTTAGAAGAAGCTCGAAAAGAATCGATTGATTTCGATGCTGTTTTGGTCCCTGTTGGAGGCGGAGGTCTCATTGCTGGAGTTTCGACTTATATCAAGGAAACAAGTCCAGAAATTGAAGTTATCGGAGTAGAGGCTAATGGGGCACGTTCCATGAAAGCTGCCTTTGAAGCTGGTGGACCTGTTAAACTCAAAGAAATTGACAAATTTGCGGATGGGATTGCTGTACAAAAGGTAGGTCAATTGACCTATGAAGCAACTCGTCAACATGTTCAAACCTTAGTAGGTGTCGATGAGGGACTGATTTCTGAAACCTTGATTGACCTTTACTCTAAGCAAGGTATTGTCGCAGAACCTGCTGGAGCGGCTAGTATCGCTTCTTTAGAGGTTTTGGCTGAATATATCAAGGGGAAAACCATTTGTTGTATCATTTCTGGAGGAAATAATGATATCAACCGTATGCCGGAAATGGAAGAGCGTGCCTTGATTTATGATGGGATTAAGCATTACTTTGTGGTCAATTTTCCACAGCGTCCGGGGGCTTTGCGTGAGTTTGTAAATGATATCTTGGGGCCAAATGATGATATCACACGTTTTGAGTATATCAAACGAGCTAGCAAGGGGACAGGCCCAGTATTGATTGGGATTGCCCTGGCAGATAAGCATGATTATGCAGGCTTGATTCGTCGAATGGAAGGTTTTGATCCATCTTATATTAACTTAAATGGTAATGAAACGCTCTATAATATGCTTGTCTGAGGACTAATAAAAAAAATATCATATTATTTGCACAACTGATGTATAGGTGCTATAATGAGAGTGAAGAAAGGGGGCGATTCCTATGGACTTAGGAAATCGATTACGCTATTTCTATCACAAGTCATTATAGTACCTATGTTTTTTGATTCAGTTTATAGTAAGGGAGTAAAATTACTTGTTATATATAAGGAGTATTTTTAGAATCCGCTGTTTTATATATGTCTAATCTGAAATTTGGTTAAATATAATAGGAATTAGAAAAAATAATCAATACTAATGAAAAACCTTATACTGAACTGACTGCGAAGAGTGACGGGATACTCGTAAGATGAAGACCGTAGAAAAAATGAAACATAGAATACTACGGTTTCCTAGCTACTCGCCTTTTAATGGGTAGGAGAAATAAAAAGTAAACTTGATAAAGTAAATAACTGGTCCAGTTGACCAAATGATTGAATGCTGGTGCAGACATGAAAAAGTCTAAAAGGAGAAAAATACTCGTTAGAAATGGTTTAGAGCAGAAGATTATTTTGTCAAATTTTTTTGTTTTACAGTGGAATAAATAATATGAAATAAGATTAGAATATGTCTAGATTATCGAGAATCAGCATCTGTCAAATATGAATATTATTACATAAATAAGATTTAATAATACAATTGTTTTAAAGAACTATAAAAATTGTTTTCGACAATGGAAAACCTATATATTATAAGCTTTAATAAGATAGCAAGTAAAAATAAGGGCGTTTATTTTATTGAATATATGTTTTTTTATTGACAAAAAGCATAAAAGCGTATACAATTAAATATCGTAAATAAGAAAATAGGAGAAAGACATGGCTAAGTCAAACTTTGAAAAAGTAGAATCAGTTGTTGGCTGGGTTCGTGATAAGAAAATCACAGGCTACCGTATCTCTAAAGAAACGAATGCGCGTGAAATGTCTATCATTGCTCTAGCGCAGGGTCGTGCAAAAGTAAAAAATATTTCATTTGAAACAGCTCTAGGTTTAATTGATTTCTATGAAAAAAATCATGAAAAATTTGAAGATTAATCTTTGGATGATGGCGGATTCTTGAATAGGGTCTGCCTTTTCATTTTTTGGCTAGTAAAAAGACTGCACGGTTGATGCAGCCTTTTCTTTTTATTTGAGATAGCGTTGAAGGAATTCTTTTGTACGGTCTTCTTTAGGATTAGTGAAGAGGTCTTCTGGTTTGCCTTCTTCAGCAATCACACCCTTATCCATAAAGATAACACGATGAGAGACATCACGGGCGAATTCCATTTCGTGGGTTACAACAATCATGGTCAAGCCTTCCTGAGCCAAATCTTGCATGATTTTGAGGACTTCTCCAACCATTTCTGGATCGAGAGCTGATGTTGGTTCATCAAAGAGAATGGCGTCCGGATTCATGGAGAGGGCACGAGCGATGGCTACACGTTGTTTTTGACCACCTGAGAGTTGTTTCGGTTTTGCTTGCCAGTAGCGTTCTCCCATGCCGACCTTTTCAAGGTTTTCTTTGGCAATCTTTTCAGCTTCTGTACGTTCGCGTTTAAGGACAGTCGTCTGAGCGACAATTGTGTTTTCAAGTACGTTAAGATTTTCAAAGAGGTTAAAGGATTGGAACACCATCCCCAACTTTTCACGGTATTGCGTGAGGTCATAGCCTTTTTCGAGAACGTTTTGTCCATGATAAAGGATTTGTCCATCAGTTGGAGTTTCAAGTAGGTTAATGGAGCGTAGGAAGGTTGATTTTCCGCTTCCAGAGCTTCCGATGATAGAGATAACTTCACCCTTGTGAACAGTTAGAGAAATGTCTTTTAGCACTTCGTTTTGTCCATAGGATTTTTTGAGGTGTTTAATTTCAAGGATTGCTTGTGTCATTATTTCAAATCCTCCGTTTGCATTTGGTTAGCACCTGTAGTATAGGTATCCATGTCCATGCGGCGTTCGATGAAGCGTAGGATACGTGTTACGGTGAAGGTGAGGACAAAGTAAATCACGGCGATGATTGTAAATGTCTGGAAGTATTGATAGGTTTGTGTTGCCACCGTATTTCCTGAGAAATAAAGTTCGACAACAGATATAACGTTCAATACAGATGTATCTTTGATATTGATGACAAATTCATTACCAGTTGCTGGTAGGATGTTACGGACAACCTGAGGTAGGACAATCTTACGCATGGTTTGGCTATGAGTCATACCGAGTGCAGTCGCGGCTTCAAATTGTCCCTTGTCAACTGCAAGGATACCACCACGGACGATTTCAGTCATGTAGGCACCAGTGTTGATTGAAACGATGAAGATAGCAGCTAGTGTACGGTCAAGGTTGATACCGAAAGCTTGTGCAGTTCCATAGTAGATAACCATCGATTGAACAATCATTGGGGTACCACGGAAAATTTCGATATAGACATTGAGAACCCATCCGACTAGTTTTTGTAGGCCGTAAATGGCTTTGTTTTCAGATAGTGGAGCAGTACGGAAAACACCAATTGCAAGTCCGATAATGAGACCTGTGATGGTTCCGACGATAGAGATTAAAAGAGTGATACCAGCACCACGCAAGAGTTGTTGCCAGTTTTCAGAAAGAATTTTAGCGACTTGGCTAAAGAAACTACTGCTAGTCTCTTCAGTTGTTGTAGCTTCGGCAGGTTGTTCCTTGATCATACGATCCATCAAGGCAACTTGATCGTCTTTTGAAATGGTTTCAATGCTGGCATTGATTTGGCTAATACGATTGTCATCTTTACGAAGTCCAATGGCGATAGCTGTATCTTCTTCCCCAGTTTTGAAACCTGGTTCTACTTGAACCATCTTGAACTTAGAGTTCGCAGCTTCAGCAGTCAGTGCTTCTGGGCGTTCAGAAACATAAGCATCAATGACACCAGCCTCAAGAGCTTGGCGCATTTGAGCGAAGTCTCCCATGGCAGTTTCTTTTTTAGCACCTGAGATTTGTGCAATCAAGTCGTAGAGGTAGACACCTTGTTGAGAAGTGATTTTCGCACCATTAAAGTCATCCAAAGATTTTGCGTTTGCATAAGTAGAATCTTTTTTGACAAGCAAAACTGGTTCGCTAGTGTAATAACTGCTTGAAAAGGCAATTTCTTGTTTACGCTCGGCAGTTGGACTCATACCTGCGATAATCATGTCAATCTTACCAGAAGTAAGGGCAGGAACTAGACCTTCCCACTTGGTTTTAACAACCAAAGGTTCTTTACCTAAGTCCTTAGCGATTTTCTTGGCGATTTGAACATCGTATCCGTTAGCATACTGGTTAGTTCCATCGATTTTGACAGCTCCATTGCTATCATCGTCCTGAGTCCAGTTAAAGGGAGCATATGCTGCTTCCATCCCGATGCGTAAATATTCATCGGCTTGGGCAACATTGACAAGTCCCAGCATCAGCAAGAGACTTGTGAAAATAGATAAGTATATTTTTCTCATGATTTCTCCTATTTCTAATCTATTAAAAAATAACTGTCTCCTATTTTATCGAAAAAAACTTTATTTTTCAATATAGGTAAGCCCTTACTTGTGAAAAAATGATATAATGATAGCAAAGATAAAAAGGGGGCTTAGTTGATGAAAAAAACTTTTTTCTTACTAGTGTTAGGTTGGTTTTGCCTTCTGCCACTTTCTGTTTTTGCCATTGATTTTAAGATAAACTCTTACCAAGGGGATTTGTATATTCATGCAGATAATACGGCAGAATTTAGACAAAAGATAGTTTATCAGTTTGAGGAGGACTTTAAGGGCCAAATCGTGGGACTTGGACGTGCTGGCAAGATGCCTAGTGGATTTGACATTGACCCTCATCCAAGGGTTCAGGCCTCGAAAAACGGTGCTGAACTGACAGACGTTACTAGCGAAGTGATAGAAGGAGCAGATGGTTATACTGTTAAAGTCTATAATCCAGGTCAAGATGGCGACACAGTTGAAGTTGACCTCGTTTGGAACTTAAAGAATTTACTTTTCCTTTATGATGACATCGCTGAATTAAATTGGCAACCTCTGACAGATAGTTCAGGAGCTATTGGAAAGTTTGAATTTCATGTAAGGGGAGACAAGGGGGCTGAAAAACTCTTTTTCCATACAGGGAAACTCTTTAGAGAGGGAACGATTGAAAAGAGTAGCCTTGATTATACTATTCGTTTGGACAATCTTCCAGCTAAGCGTGGAGTTGAATTGCATGCCTACTGGCCTCGAACTGATTTTGCTAGCGCTAGGGATCAGGGATTGAAAGGAAATCGTTTAGAAGAGTTTAATAAGATAGAAGACTCGATTTTTAAAGAAAAAGAGCAAAGTAAACAACTCGTTACTTGGGTCTTCCCTTCGATACTTTCTATCTCCTTGTTATTGAGTATTTGCTTCTATTTCATCTATAGAAGAAAGACCACTCCTTCCGTCAAATATGCCAAAAATCATCGTATCTATGAACCACCAATGGAATTAGAGCCTATGGTTTTATCAGAAGCAGTCTACTCGACCTCCTTGGAAGAAGTGAGTCCTCTAACAAAAGGAGCAGGTAAATTTACCTTTGACCAACTTATTCAAGCTACCTTGCTAGATGTGATAGACCGTGGGAATGTTTCTATCATTTCAGAAGGAGATGCAGTTGGTTTGAAGCTAGTAAAAGAAGATGGTTTGTCAAGTTTTGAGAAAGACTGTCTAAATCTGGCTTTTTCAGGCAAAAAAGAAGAAACTCTTTCCAATTTGTTTGCGGATTACAAGGTATCTGATAGTCTTTATCGTAGAGCAAAAGTTTCTGATGAAAAACGGATTCAAGCAAAGGGGCGTCAGCTCAAATCTTCTTTTGAAGAAGTATTGAAAGAGATGCAAGAAGGAGTGAGAAATAGAGTTACCTTCTGGGGGCTTCCGGATTACTACCGTCCTTTAACTGGTGGGGAAAAGGCCTTGCAAGTGGGTATGGGGGTCTTGACTATCTTGCCCCTATTTATCGGATTTGGTTTGTTCTTGTACAGTTTGGATGTTTATGGCTATCTTTACCTCCTCTTGCCAATACTTGGTTTTCTAGGTTTGGTTTTGGCTGTTTTCTATTATTGGAAGCTTCGATTAGATAATCGTGATGGTGTCCTAAATGAAGCAGGAGCAGAAGTATACTATCTCTGGACCAGTTTTGAAAATATGTTGCGTGAGATTGCACGATTGGATCAGGCTGAATTGGAAAGTATTGTGGTCTGGAATCGCCTCTTGGTTTATGCGACTTTATTTGGCTATGCAGACAAGGTCAGTCATTTGATGAAGTTTCATCAGATTCAAGTGGAAAATCCAGATATCAATCTCTATGTAGCTTATGGCTGGCACAATATGTTTTATCATTCAACAGCACAAATGAGCCATTATGTCAATGTCGCAAACACAGCAAGTACCTATTCCGTATCTTCTGGAAATGGAAGTTCTGGTGGTGGCTTCTCCGGAGGTGGCGGCGGGGGCAGTATCGGTGCCTTTTAAAGAGAGCTATCAATGGCTGAAAAAATATGCTATAATGGAAGATAGAAAAAGGAGTAATCTATGTATCTTATTGAAATTTTAAAATCTATCTTCTTCGGTATTGTTGAAGGAATTACGGAATGGCTGCCGATTTCAAGTACAGGTCACTTGATTTTAGCAGAGGAATTTATCCAATACCAAAATCAGAGTGAAGCCTTTATGTCCATGTTTAATGTCGTGATTCAGCTTGGTGCTATTTTAGCAGTTATGGTGATTTACTTTAACAAGCTCAATCCCTTCAAACCGACTAAGGACAAGCAGGAAGTTCGTAAGACTTGGAGACTATGGTTGAAGGTCTTGATTGCGACCTTGCCTTTACTTGCCGTCTTTAAATTTGATGATTGGTTTGATACCCACTTCCATAATATGGTTTCAGTTGCCCTCATGTTGATTATCTACGGGATTGCCTTTATCTATTTGGAAAAGCGCAATAAAGCGCGTGCTATCGAACCAAGTGTAACAGAGTTGGACAAGCTTCCTTATACGACAGCCTTCTATATCGGACTCTTCCAAGTTCTTGCTCTTTTACCAGGGACTAGCCGTTCAGGAGCGACTATTGTCGGTGGTTTGTTAAATGGAACCAGTCGTTCTGTTGTGACGGAATTTACCTTCTATCTTGGAATTCCTGTTATGTTTGGAGCTAGTGCCTTAAAGATTTTCAAATTTATAAAAGCAGGACAACTCTTGAGCTTTGGGCAATTGTTCTTGCTCTTGGTTGCGATGGGAGTAGCCTTTGCAGTCAGCATGGTCGCTATTCGTTTCTTGACAAGCTATGTAAAAAAACACGACTTTACCCTTTTTGGTAAATACCGTATCGTGCTTGGTAGTGTCTTACTACTTTACAGCTTTGTCCGTTTATTTGTATAAGAAAAACCTTGAAGGGGCAACTCTTCAAGGTTTTATACTCTTCGAAAATCTCTTCAAACTGCATCAGCTCTATCTGCAACCTCAAAACAGTGTTTTGAGCAGCCTGCGGCTAGCTTTCTAGTTTGCTCTTTGATTTTCATTGAGCTTTAAAATCCAGTTACGGTAATCCCCAGCAGGCGGACGCCTTTTTCTTTCTCGTCCAACTCTTCATAGAGTTGCAGGGCTATTTGGCTGATCTGACTAGCATCCTGCGTTTTTTGATCCAGACTTTTTCGTTTAGTCAGAGTTGAAAAGTCTTCGTAGCGGATTTTCAGAATGACAATTTTTCCAGCTTTTTCTTGTTGACTGAGATTGAGAGCGACTCTTTCTGATAGGAGAGTCAGCTCTTTTTTGATGTCTTCCTCGGCACGGAGAATTTTTCCATAGGTTTTCTCTTTCCCGATTGATTTACGGATACGATTGGATTTGACCGGGGAATTGTGAATACCACGAGCCTTTCGATAAAGGTCATAGCCCAGTCTGCCAAAACGGTCTATCAGGGTCACTTCAGGGACTTCAAGCAAATCAGCGCCGGTAAAAACACCCATTTGATGAAGTCTTTCCACCGTCTTTTTTCCTACTCCATGAAACTTGGAAATATCCATTTGTTTGAGGAAATCCTCAGCCTGGTCAGGTAAAATCACTGTCAGACCATGTGGCTTTTGATAATCGCTGGCCATTTTAGCTAAGAATTTGTTGTAGGAGACGCCTGCGGAAGCAGTCAGGTGTAGTTCCTGCCAGATATCCTCTTGAATGAGACGAGCAATTTTGACCGCTGACTTGATACCGAGTTTATTTTCTGTCACATCTAAATAGGCTTCGTCAATGCTCATGGGTTCAATCAAATCTGTATAACGCTTAAAGATAGCTCGAATCTGGAGGCCCACAGTCTTGTATTTCTCATAATTCCCTGAGATAAAGACGGCCTGGGGACAACGCTCATAGGCTTCTTTGGAACTCATGGCTGAATGGACACCAAAAGCTCGCGCCTCATAGCTACAAGTGGAAACGACACCACGCCCACCTGTTTGTCGAGGGTCGCTACCGATAATGACAGGTTTTCCTCTGAGTTTAGGATTATCTCTGATTTCGACCGCAGCAAAAAAGGCATCCATGTCAATATGGATGATTTTTCTTGACAAATCATTTAATAAAGGAAAAATCAACATGTCTGGTCCCCTTTTTACTGCTTATTTTCTTTTATTATACCCTTTTTTCTGAAAAAAAGAAAAAAGGCTTTAATTTTTTCAAAAATATAATACAGTTTGGGATAAAATATAGACTGTTTTAGAAAAGAAAGTGTAAAAATAGGGATTTATCACTTGTTGAAATCGGTTACTGTATGGTATACTTGTCTCATGAATGTAACAGATGGATGTTACTAGAAAGAAAAAAGAGGACATTAACATGGTTGTTAAGACAGTTGTTGAAGCACAAGATATTTTTGACAAAGCTTGGGAAGGCTTCAAAGGCGTAGATTGGAAAGAAAAAGCAAGTGTGTCACGCTTTGTACAAGCTAACTACACACCTTATGACGGAGACGAAAGCTTCCTTGCAGGACCAACAGAACGTTCACTTCACATCAAAAAAATTGTAGAAGAAACTAAGGCTCACTACGAAGAAACTCGTTTCCCAATGGACACTCGTCCAACTTCTATCGCTGATATCCCTGCAGGATTTATCGATAAAGAAAACGAAGTTATCTTTGGTATCCAAAATGACGAACTCTTCAAATTGAACTTCATGCCAAAAGGTGGTATCCGTATGGCTGAAACCACTTTGAAAGAAAATGGATACGAACCAGACCCAGCTGTTCACGAAATCTTCACTAAATACGTAACAACAGTTAACGACGGTATCTTCCGCGCTTACACTTCAAACATTCGTCGCGCTCGTCACGCTCACACTGTAACTGGTCTTCCAGATGCATACTCACGCGGACGTATTATCGGTGTTTACGCACGTCTTGCTCTTTACGGTGCAGACTACTTGATGCAAGAAAAAGTAAACGACTGGAATGCAATCGAAGAAATCGATGAAGAAACAATCCGTCTTCGTGAAGAAATCAACCTTCAATACCAAGCATTGCAACAAGTTGTTCGCTTGGGTGACCTTTACGGAGTTGACGTTCGCAAACCAGCGATGAACGTTAAAGAAGCAATCCAATGGGTTAACATCGCCTTCATGTCTGTCTGCCGTGTTATCAACGGTGCTGCTACATCTCTAGGACGTGTGCCAATCGTATTGGACATCTTTGCAGAACGTGACCTTGCTCGTGGTACATTTACTGAATCAGAAATCCAAGAATTCGTTGATGATTTCGTTATGAAACTTCGTACAGTTAAATTTGCTCGTACAAAAGCTTATGACCAATTGTACTCAGGTGACCCAACTTTCATCACAACTTCTATGGCTGGTATGGGTAACGACGGTCGTCACCGTGTTACTAAGATGGACTACCGTTTCTTGAACACTCTTGACAATATCGGTAACTCTCCAGAACCAAACTTGACAGTTCTTTGGACTGACAAATTGCCATACAACTTCCGTCGCTACTGTATGCATATGAGCCACAAACACTCTTCTATCCAATACGAAGGTGTTACAACAATGGCCAAAGACGGATACGGTGAAATGAGCTGTATCTCATGCTGTGTGTCTCCACTTGACCCAGAAAATGAAGAACAACGCCACAACATCCAGTACTTCGGTGCACGTGTAAATGTATTGAAAGCTCTTCTTACTGGTTTGAACGGTGGTTACGACGATGTTCACAAAGACTACAAAGTATTTGACATCGAACCAATCCGTGACGAAGTTCTTGAATTCGAATCAGTTAAAGAAAACTTTGAAAAATCTCTTGACTGGTTGACTGATACTTACGTAGATGCTTTGAACATCATCCACTACATGACTGATAAGTACAACTACGAAGCTGTTCAAATGGCCTTCTTGCCAACTAAACAACGTGCGAACATGGGATTCGGTATCTGTGGATTTGCTAACACTGTTGATACATTGTCAGCTATCAAATACGCTACAGTTAAACCAATCCGTGACGAAAATGGCTACATCTACGATTACGAAACAATCGGTGAATACCCACGTTGGGGTGAAGATGATCCTCGTTCAAACGAATTGGCAGAATGGTTGATTGAAGCTTACACAACTCGTCTACGTAGCCACAAACTTTACAAAGATGCAGAAGCTACAGTATCACTTTTGACAATCACATCTAACGTTGCTTACTCTAAACAAACTGGTAACTCACCAGTCCACAAAGGTGTATACCTCAACGAAGATGGTTCTGTGAACTTGTCTAAACTTGAATTCTTCTCACCAGGTGCTAACCCATCTAACAAAGCTAAAGGTGGCTGGTTGCAAAACTTGAACTCACTTTCTAGCCTTGACTTTAGTTACGCAGCTGACGGTATCTCATTGACTACACAAGTATCACCTCGCGCTCTTGGTAAGACTCGTGACGAACAAGTTGATAACTTGGTAACAATCCTTGATGGTTACTTCGAAAACGGTGGACAACACGTTAACTTGAACGTTATGGACTTGAACGATGTTTACGAAAAGATTATGTCAGGTGAAGACGTTATCGTACGTATCTCTGGATACTGTGTAAACACTAAATACCTCACTCCAGAACAAAAAACTGAATTGACACAACGTGTCTTCCACGAAGTTCTTTCAATGGATGACGCCTTGGATGCATTGAGCTAATCAAGTTTTTAAGTAATGAAATAAGGAACCCTCGGTCAGTCGACTGAGGGTTGTTTTTTGGATCTTAAATTCCTTAATACTCTTCGAAAATCTCTTCAAACCACATCAGCTTCGCCTTGCCGTACTCAAGTACTGTCTGTGGTTAGCTTCCCAGTTTGCTTTTTGATTTTCATTGAGTATAAGTCAGGATCTGAAGTGTCTCGCTTGGTTTAAAAGAGTCGGTTGAGTTTCGGGAAGTATTTGAAAATAAAAACACCACACTTTGTAAGACACAAGGTGTGGTTGTATTTTATCTTTTAGACCAAGTTCTCTTCATAAAGAGAAGTAAGATTGGGTAAATCTCCAAACGCCCTGCAATCATTGCAAAGGAGAGGAGAATTTTTGAGATAGGACTAAAGATTGAGAAACTAGAAGTAGTTCCTAGAATAGGTCCTATATTATTGAAACAGCTAAAGACAGCACTGGTAACGACCAGAAAATCATTGCTATCTAGGCTGACAATAAAGATAAGCGCAAGCAAAATCATAGCATAGATGACAAAGTACTTGAGAATCTTATGCTGGGTATCCTTATCAATCACCGTTTTATTAACATGGAGGGTCAAAACACGGTGGGGAGATAGGATTGACAAAATTTGATTTTTGGCAATTTTTGAAAGGATAAGGCCTCGAATAACCTTGAGTCCACCTGCGGTTGAACCAGCAGAACCACCGATTCCCATGAGGAAAAGGAGGATAAATTGGGAGAAGAGGGGCCAGTTAGTAATATCTCCATAACCAAAACCAGTCGTTGTAATGATATTGGAAACCTGGAAGAAGGCCATTTCAAAGCTCTTGGAAAATCCTGGGTAGAGATAGAGGGTATTAAGGCTAATCAAGCTTGTAGAAAGCAGCACGATGACCAAGTAAGCACGAAGTTCCTCGTCACCAAAGAAGGCTTTGATGCGACGGAGCATGAGGTAGTAGTAGAGATTGAAATTTACCCCAAAAACCAGAACTCCGATACTAACCAGATAGGTAATCAGTGAGCTGCCATAGTGGGCAATCCCGTCGTTATAGACGGTAAAGCCTCCTGTACCTGCTGTCCCCATAGCAATGACAAAACTATCAAATAGGGGCATGCCAGCCAGATAATAGATGATGACAAAGAGGGAGAAGAGAGCTAGATAAAGGAGATAGAGAATCTGGGCAGTGTTTTTTAGTTTGGATACTACTTTGCCAAAAACAGGGCCAGGAACCTCAGCCTTCATCACTTCTAGGTGGCTATTCTTGGCATTGTCCATAATAGCAAGTGCAAAAACAAGCACCCCCATCCCTCCAATTAAGTGGGTAAAACTTCGCCAGAAGAGGAGGGAACGACTGAGAACAGAAACGTCGTTCAGAATAGTTGCTCCAGTAGTTGTAAAGCCAGAACTGATTTCAAAAAAGGCATCGATAACGCTGGGAATTTGTCTAGCAAAGACAAAGGGGAGACCACCAAAGAAGGACCAAAGGATCCAACAGAGGGCAACAATCAAGACTCCCTCCTTGGCATAAATCCGTTGATTTTTTGGCTTTTGTAAAATTCCTGAACCGCCTAGTAATACGAGAATCCCAATCGTTGTAAAGAGGGCTGTAAAGACTTGGCTCGATTCACGGTAATAGATAGCAACAGCTACAGGAACCAAAAGAAGAACAGCTTCAATCAAAAGTAATTTTGAAAGGAGGTAACGAATCATACTTTTATTCATTTCTTACCTCGCAATCAAGTCATAAATCTTGGTGATGTTTGGCAACAAAGTTGTTACTAGGAGCTTGTCTCCAACTTCCAGCATATCCTCTCCTGTTGGGAAAATAGTCTTGCCTTTTCGAATGATAGCTGCAATAAGAATCCCTTTTTTCAGTTTTAGTTGAGAAAGAGGTTTGGCAGTCATTTTATTAGCTTCCTTGATATGGAATTGCAGGGTTTCGATTTGGCCATTGGCTAGATGGTGCATGGCTTGAAGGTCTGAATACTGGGCATTAACACGACCACGAATAAAGTGCATAATCGTATCTACAGCGATGCTTTTAGGTGTGATGATACTTGAAAAATCAGGCGCATTGATAATCTCAAGGAGACTGGTGCGATTGACCTTGGTGATATTTTTCTGTACACCTACCCTGTCAAGGAACATAGAGGTAATCAGATTTTCCTCATCGACTCCTGTTAGAGTCGCAACGGCATCATAGTTTTGAGCACTTTCTTCCAGCAGGATATCTTTTGCGGTACCATCTCCTTGAACGATGTAGAGATTTGGGAATTTCTCGCTAAAGAAGCTGGCGATTTCAGGATTGATTTCAATAACCTTGGTATCGATACGACTGTCTTTGAGGATACCTAATAGATAATAGGCAATTCTACCAGCTCCAACAATAAGAAGACTCTTCACGGCACGAGACTTGAAATAATTATGGAAGAGCATCATGTCAACACGGTTACCAGTGACAAAGATTCTATCTTTATCCTGTACAGTCATGTCACCGCTTGGAATGATAATTTGATGTTCCCTTTCTATCGCACAGACAATGACATTGCCAAATTTTTTCCGAAAATCAGAAATGGGCATTTGGCAAAGACCACTGGAGGATTTAACAGCGAATTCCATCAAGCTGACCCGTCCACCAAAGAAACGTTCGACAGAGAGGGAGTTGGGGAAGTCAATGATATTAGCAATAGCACGGGCAGCCAAGAGCTCAGGATTAACGATAAGAGAAAAACCGAGAATATTCTTTTCCTTGAAATAAGAGTTAGAATATTCAGGGTTCCGCACCCGAACGATGGTCTCTTTAGCTCCCATTTTTTTTGCTAGAACGGCTGCAATCATGTTCACTTCATCGTATTCAGTCAGGGCGATAAAGATATCACAATCCTGGACGCTGGCTTGCTCAAGGATGGTAAAATCGGCCCCGTTACCAAGGATGCCTATGATATCAAAGCGATTGACAATATGATTGAGGACAGATTCGTCTTGCTCAATCAGCAAAACATCATGCTTTTCTGCAACCAAGGAGCGACAGAGGGCAGAACCAACTTTTCCCCCTCCGACAAGGATAATTTTCATAATAAAACCTACTTCTTCATTATGTAACTATCATACCTTTTTTCAAGAAAAAATGCACCTACTAGCTAATCACCAGAGTTTTTAGTAGGAAATTTGCTATAAGGTAAAACTATACCCTAACCAATTGAAATAGCTATTAGCTACTTTCTAGAAAATATGGTATGATAAAGGATACACAAGGAGATAAAATGAATAATAATTTACTGGTATTACAATCAGACTTTGGTCTGGTTGATGGTGCGGTATCGGCTATGATTGGAGTGGCTTTAGAAGAATCTCCAACCTTAAAAATTCATCACTTGACGCACGATATCACGCCTTATAATATTTTTGAGGGGAGTTACCGTCTCTTTCAGACGGTGGATTACTGGCCTGAGGGAACGACATTTGTATCGGTGGTCGATCCAGGTGTCGGCTCGAAACGTAAGAGTGTGGTTGCCAAGACTGCAAAAAATCAATACATTGTCACGCCAGATAATGGGACGCTTTCTTTTATCAAGAAACATGTTGGTATTGTAGCCATTCGTGAGATTTCTGAAGTGGCCAATAGACGTCAAAATACAGAGCATTCTTATACCTTCCACGGTCGTGATGTCTATGCCTATACTGGTGCTAAACTGGCCAGTGGTCACATTTCTTTTGAGGAAGTGGGACCAGAGCTCAGTGTGGATCAGATTGTGGAGCTTCCAGTCGTAGAGACCATCATTGAAGATTATCTAGTGAAGGGAGCTATTGATATTCTGGATGTGCGTTTCGGCTCGCTTTGGACCTCTATCACACGAGAAGAATTTTACAAGCTGGGACCAGCATTCGGTGATCGTTTTGAGGTGACTATCTATCATGCAGATATGCTGGTCTATCAAAATCAGGTTGTTTATGGCAAATCATTTGCAGATGTGAGAATTGGGCAACCCATCCTTTACATCAACTCTCTCTATCGTTTAGGTCTGGCTATCAACCAAGGTTCCTTTGCCAAAGCTTACAATGTGGGTGTCGGTTCATCTTGGACCATTGAAATAAAGAAAATAGAATCATAAAATAGGAGAATATAGATGAAAAATCAATCAATTAAACAAGTTGTTGCTGTCGGAATTGGCGCGGCCCTCTTTGTCGTCATCGGGATGATCAACATTCCGACCCCTGTTCCAAATACAAGCATCCAGCTTCAGTATGCGGTACAAGCGCTACTTTCTATTATTTTTGGACCGATTATCGGTTTGCTTGTCGGGTTGATTGGTCATGCAATCAAGGACTCTCTTGCTGGTTACGGTCTGTGGTGGACTTGGATTATTGCTAGCGGGCTCTTTGGTCTAGCTGTGGGGCTATTTAGAAAGTACGTTCGTGTAATCAATGGTGTCTTTGACTGGAAAGATATTCTCATTTTTAACCTCATTCAACTACTTGCAAATGCCCTTGTTTGGGGTGTCTTGGCACCACTTGGAGATGTTGTGATTTATCAAGAAGCGGCAGAAAAAGTATTTGCACAAGGAATTGTTGCGGGAATTGCTAATGGTGTATCTGTAGCTATTGCAGGAACTCTTCTCTTGCTTGCCTATGCAGGAACTCAAACTCGTGCAGGAAGTTTGAAAAAGGACTAATACTCTTCGAAAATCTCTTCAAACCACGTCAGCTCTATCTGCAACCTCAAAACAGTGTTTTGAGCAACTTGTGGCTAGCTTCCTGGTTTGCTCTTTGATTTTCATTGAGTATAAAATGATGGGGAAGGCTGGGTAACCAGTCTTTTTGCTGTTTATAGGCTAGTCGGGTAAGCAATTTAGGATAGGAATTTTTTGGCGCTAAGATTTTAAGAGAAGAGACTGCAAGAAGGGGTAGATTTATGATAAAATAGAAGTCTAATACTCTGCGAAAATCTCTTCAAACCGCGTCAGCTCTATCTGCAACCTCAAAACAGTGTTTTGAGCAACCTACGGCTAGCTTCCTGGTTTGCTCTTTGATTTTCATTGAGTAGAAGAAGCGAATGAAGAGAGTAAGATGAAAGAAGCTATAATTGAGTGGAAGGATTTCTCTTTCCGGTATGAAACACAACAAGAACCGACCTTGCAAGGGGTGGACTTGACCATTTACAAGGGAGAGAAAGTCTTAATTGTTGGGCCATCTGGGTCAGGTAAGTCTACCTTGGGTCAGTGTTTGAATGGGATTATTCCCAATATTTACAAGGGTCAGATGTCTGGAGAATTTTTGATCAAGGGGCAAGCAGCCTTTGATATGAGCATCTACGATAAATCTCATCTGGTCAGTACAGTTTTGCAGGATACAGATGGGCAGTTTATCGGTTTATCCGTGGCAGAGGACTTGGCTTTTGCTCTGGAAAATGATGTGACAGTTCTAGATGACATGAAAAGTCGTGTTCATAAATGGGCTGAAAAGCTGGACCTTATCCCTTTACTAGCTCAGCGTCCCCAGGATTTGTCAGGTGGACAAAAGCAGCGGGTCAGTCTGGCTGGTGTCTTGATTGATGAAAGTCCGATTCTCTTGTTTGATGAGCCACTCGCCAATCTGGATCCCAAGTCAGGTCAGGATATTATCGAATTGATTGATCAGATTCATAAGGAGGAGGGGACGACGACCCTTATTATTGAGCACCGTTTGGAGGACGTTCTGCATCGTCCTGTGGATCGGATTGTCTTGATAAACGATGGCCGTATCCTCTTTAATGGGAGTCCTGATCAGTTATTGGCGACTGATTTGTTGACCCAAAATGGGATTCGCGAACCCCTTTATCTAACTACTTTACGTCAATTAGGTGTGGATTTAGCTAAGGAAGAACAATTAGCAAATTTGGACAACTTGTCCATCTCAAAAGGTCAGGTTCAGTTGCAGAATGAACTGGCAAAAGAAACCCCAGAATTGCAGTCACTCTTTAAATTAGAGGATGTATCTTTTTCTTATGATGATAGACCGATTTTGAAATCCATTCATCTGGATATTAAAAAAGGTGAAAAGATTGCTATTGTCGGAAAAAATGGAGCAGGGAAGTCAACCCTAGCCAAGGCCTTAAGTAGCTTTATTCAGACGGAGGGGCGCTATCTTTGGGAAGAACAGGATATCAAAGGAGATTCTGTTGCAGAGCGGGCGGAACGAGTAGGCTATGTGCTGCAAAATCCCAATCAAATGATTTCAACCAATATGATTTTTGATGAGGTGGCTCTAGGACTTCGTTTGCGAGGTGTAGACGAGCAGGAAATTGAAACGAGAGTCTATGAAACTTTGAAAATCTGTGGTCTCTATGAATTCCGTAATTGGCCTATTTCTGCCCTGTCATTTGGGCAGAAAAAACGTGTGACTATTGCATCGATTTTGGTTTTAGGGGCTGAAATTATCCTCTTAGATGAACCGACAGCAGGTCAAGACCAGAAGAACTATACTGAGATTATGGAATTTCTTGAAGAACTGCATCAAAAAGGGCATACCATTGTCATGATTACCCATGATATGCAATTGATGCTGGATTATTCAGATCGGGCCCTTGTCATGGTGGATGGGGAATTGATTGCTGATACTGATCCAGCTAGTCTGTTGAGCAATCCTGAGCTGTTAGTAAAAGCCAACCTAAAAGAAACTTCAATCTTTAACTTGGCCAAGAAACTAGACGTGGATCCACTTGCTTTAACGGCATTTTACAAAGAAAGGAGAGAAGGATGCAAGCTAAATTAATCGGTTACCAGCATAGAGATACTGTTATTCATCGCTTGTCAGGAGCTGGGAAACTTCTCTTTTTCATTCTCGTGTCATTGGCTGCCATGATTAGTTATGATACCAGACTGCTTGTTCTGATTGCCATTTTTTCGGTCTTTCTTCTCTATCTGTCAGAAATACGCTTTAAAGATGTTTCCTTTGTAGCTGTTTTTGCGACGGTATTTGCCGTTTTAAACGTCTTGATGGTCTATCTCTTTTCTCCTGAGTATGGGGTTGGACTTTACGGAGAGAGAAGTGTGATTTGGCAGGGAATCGGTGCCTACACTCTGACCAGTCAAGAGCTCTTTTATCTGCTAAATCTGGCCATTAAGTACCTTTGCACCATTCCTCTGGCTATTATCTTTTTGATGACAACCCACCCTAGTCAGTTTGCTTCCAGTTTAAATCAAATCGGTGTGCCTTATAAGATTACCTATTCTGTCAGTCTGACCTTGCGCTATATTCCAGATTTGCAGGAAGAATTCTTTACTATCAAGATGTCTCAGGAGGCGCGTGGGATGGAATTATCCAAGAAAGCTTCTCTTATGCAACGAATCAAAGGCAATCTGCGCATTATCACTCCCTTGATTTTTAGCTCGCTAGAACGCATTGATACCATTGCGACCGCCATGGAACTTCGCCGCTTTGGAAAAGAGAAAAAGCGCACTTGGTATAGTTATCAGGCCTTGAAAAAAGGAGATTATCTTACCTTGCTCTTGGCAGCATTGTTTTTAGTAGCTAGTTTACTACTTATCTTGCAGAATCAAGGACGATTTTACAACCCTTGGAAATAGTATTGTCAAAGTTTTCATTAGATAAGTAAAGAGAAATTATTCTATAACTTTTTATTGATAGATTGTATGAGAAATAAAGTTAACAATTGTATGCTTGAAACTTTTTGACAAAATATGAATTAGTTTGAATACTTTATAGTAGAATTTACACTACAAAATCAAAGTTATTCAAATATAATCATTTTCAACTAAGTTCAGTGTCATAATGTAGAGACGATATAAAATAGTAAAAGTACTTAATTTAAATCGTGTTAATTTCACTTTGTTTAAACATGAGAAAATTTGAATGTAGATAATGATGGGAGAGGATTTGTAATGATCAGTTTAGAGCTGTTGTCTGAAGAAAATAGTTTAGACGTCTATTCTTTTGAAAAAGAAAATCGAGAGTATTTTGAACGAAATTTATCTCCTAGACCAGCTAACTATTTTGATTTAGAAGGTTTTAAAGAAATTACGAGGGAGTTGTTAAGGGAACAAGAGAATCGGGATGTCTACATGCATCTTATCAGAGATTCGCAAGGCGTTATGGTCGGAAGAATTAATTTAAGTGTTTTAGAGAATAATCGAAAAACAGCAGAGCTTGGGTATAGGATTGGGGAAAATGTTAGCAATTTAGGTTATGCCAGCGAAGCGGTTAAACTCGTTTTAGAAAAAGCCTTCACGACTTATGGTTTCAATAGAATCATTGCAGGAACGGCAACAGGTAATCTAGCCTCTCAGAGGGTGCTTTTAAAAAATGGCTTCACCTTTAGTAGGGTTATAGAAAATGACTTACAAATTCATAATGAGTGGATTCATACAGCAGTATTTGAGATAACGAGGTCATAATATCATCATTCCCAGTCCACAGATAGGTATAAAAGAGTAAGCAATTTTTGCAGATATTTAAGAATTTTCCCCTAGAAACCCTTGGAAATAGCTTGAAAAAATTGAAAAAATCAAGTCGTTTCTATTGACAATGATTCTGAAAGTGTTATACTAAGAAAGTAGTTTCGCTGATTTACTTCAAACCTGTTGTGAGGTAAGTTAACGATGCCTTAACCACGCTGTTTGCTGAGCTTGACTCCGGGCAGTGTGGCTATTTTTTTGCAATGGTGAAAGGAAGCAAGTCATGACAAATCACATTGTATTATTTGAACCTCAAATTCCACAAAATACAGGCAATATCGCGCGTACTTGCGCTGCGACCAATTCTCCCCTCCACATCATCAAGCCAATGGGCTTTCCTATTGACGACCGCAAGATGAAGCGAGCTGGATTGGATTATTGGGATAAGCTAGAGATTTATTTTTACGAGAGTTTGGAGGATTTCATGTCTCAGATGAAGGGAAAACTCTATCTGATTTCTAAATTCGCGGAAAAAGTCTATTCTGAGGTGGATTTATCGACTAACGAAGGCCATTATTTTCTCTTTGGACGTGAAGATAAGGGCTTGCCTGAGGACTTTATGCGAGAACATCCTGAGAAAGCTCTCCGTATTCCTATGAATGATGAACATGTCCGCAGTCTCAATGTGTCTAATACCGTCTGCATGATTGTCTACGAAGCCCTCCGCCAGCAGAACTTTGCAGGTCTTGAGCTCGTTCATACATATGAAGCAGATAAATTGAAATAAAAAATGAAAATGAACAAAATGCTTGCGCTTGCAAGCGTTTTTTGTTATGATAAAAGAGTCTTCAGGGCAGGGTGTGATTCCCGACCGGCGGTGACTTTAACTAGGAAATGATCTTTTCCTTCTCTTTAAAGAAGTCCGCGAGCGCAAGCTGATGTGGTGAGATTCCACAACCGACAGTATAGTCTGGATGGGAGAAGACGAAAGAATAGCTTTGTCTGTTCTGATAGATTTATAGCTAAATTGTAACCGTTTGCTCAATAGAGTGCGAGGGAACTTTTGGGGTATAAAAAGTGAGAATAGATAGGGGAATCCTTTCTAACTTCTTCTGATTTTATAGAAAATTGGAGGAACCTGTTATGACAAACACACGTCGACTTTCGACCATTGCGATTCTATCAGCCATCTCATTTGTGCTGATGTACTTTGACTTTCCGCTTTTGCCAGCGGCGTCCTTCCTCAAGATCGAATTTAGTATCTTGCCAGTCCTTGTGGGTCTGGTGGTCATGGATTTGCCTGCTGCTCTAGGAATTCTCTTGCTTCGCTCACTCTTGAAATTGCTTCTTAATAGTCAAGGAGTGAATACTTACATTGGTTTGCCGATGAATATCGTAGCTTTGGGAGTTTTTGTCATCGTATTTGCTTTGATTTGGAAAAAGGAACGGACAACTCTTCGTTTCCTACTAGGCTCTCTAGCTGGGACTATTGGTTTAACCGTGGCTATGTTGGTTCTTAACTATGTTTACGCTGTTCCTTTGTACGCTAAGTTTGCTAACTTTGATATTGGAAAAATTTTGGGACTTTCCAACTACCTAATGACCATGGTATTACCTTTTAACTTGATTGAGGGTGTAATCTTTTCCGTTTCATTCTGGTTGTTGTACGTCCTTTTGAAACCAACCTTAAAACACTATGAAAGATAAACAAACATTTTTAATGAAGGGCAGTTTTGCCCTTTTACTTTTCGTTATTCTTGGCTACATGGTCAAATTTTACCCTGAAACGCTGGTCGGTTTTGACCAACCGATACAGACTGCCGTTCGAGGAGACTTACCAGATTATTTGACTATTCTCTTCCGAGCCATTACACGCCTGATTGATATCCCAGTGATTATCACTTGGGTTGTCATTACAGCTTTTGTCTTTTATCGTAAGAGGTGGAAGATAGAAAGTTTCTTCATGCTGGGAAATCTGGCTTTGGCAGCTCTTTTAATCGTGACCTTTAAAAATATCTACCAGCGCCCACGACCAGCTATTTTACACTTGGTTGAGGAGAAGGGATTTTCCTTCCCAAGCGGCCATTCTCTGGCTGTAACCTTGATGGTCGGCTCTCTGATTGTCATTCTCGGTCAACGGATTAAAAATCCAGTCTGGAGAAAAATCGTACAAATCGTCCTTGGCCTCTACCTAGTCAGTGTGTTGGTATCAAGGGTCTATCTGGGAGTTCATTATCCATCAGACGTTCTTGCCAGTCTCTGTGTCGGCTTGGGAGTCTTGTTTATAGAGTTTCCCTTTTATGACGAGCTACGCTTCCAATGGCGATTTAAAGGCAAGCAGAAGTGAGATAGGTCTTGCAAGAATGGTAAAAATCTGATAAACTATACAGTAATTGAATAGAAATCTGCAAGACTAGTAACTCAAGGGAAGTATATCAGGGAGGAGAGCCGTGACTGCAAGCTCTCTATATGAAAGCTGGGTGAATTCACTTGCGCATGGATTTAGAAATGAAGGTCTGACTTGTCAGATGAAAACGGATGGTACCGCGTGTCAACGCTCCGAGTGGAGTTTTTGGCATGTGGTTTTCTTTTTATCTACGAGAGACTGATGGAGGAATTATGTCAACTATTGAAGAACAATTAAAAGCGCTTCGTGAAGAAACGCTGGCTAGCTTGAAGCAGATTACTGCTGAAAATAAAAAAGAGATGCAAGAATTGCGTGTCTCTGTCCTTGGTAAAAAAGGTTCGCTTACTGAAATCCTCAAAGGGATGAAAGACGTCTCTGCTGAGATGCGTCCAATTATCGGGAAACACGTCAATGAAGCGCGTGATGTCTTGACAGCTGCTTTTGAAGAAACAGCTAAGCTCTTGGAAGAAAAGAAAGTCGCAGCTCAATTAGCTAGTGAGAGCATTGATGTGACACTTCCAGGTCGTCCAGTTGCGACTGGTCACCGTCATGTTCTCACACAAACAAGTGAAGAAATCGAAGATATTTTCATCGGTATGGGGTATCAAGTCGTGGATGGTTTTGAAGTGGAGCAAGACTACTACAACTTTGAGCGTATGAACCTTCCAAAAGACCACCCAGCCCGTGATATGCAGGACACTTTCTACATCACAGAAGAAATCTTACTTCGTACCCACACGTCTCCAGTTCAGGCGCGTGCTATGGACGCCCATGATTTTTCAAAAGGTCCTTTGAAAATGATTTCACCAGGGCGTGTGTTCCGTCGTGATACAGATGATGCGACCCACAGTCACCAGTTCCACCAAATCGAAGGTTTGGTTGTTGGGAAAAATATCTCTATGGCCGATCTTCAAGGAACGCTTCAGTTGATTGTCCAAAAAATGTTTGGTGAAGAGCGCCAGATTCGTTTGCGGCCATCTTACTTCCCATTCACTGAGCCATCTGTTGAGGTGGACGTTTCATGCTTTAAGTGTGGTGGAGAAGGCTGTAACGTATGTAAGAAAACAGGTTGGATCGAAATTATGGGTGCCGGTATGGTTCACCCACGTGTCCTTGAAATGAGTGGCATCGATGCGACTGTTTACTCTGGCTTTGCCTTTGGTCTTGGACAAGAGCGTGTAGCTATGCTCCGTTACGGAATCAACGATATCCGTGGATTCTATCAAGGAGATGTCCGTTTCTCAGAACAGTTTAAATAAGATTGAAACCTGAAACGCAGTCCTATACAGTTCTAGTCATTTTCTCTAGATGAGAATGGCAAAGACTGACTCGAAGAAAAAGAAAGGAATTGAAAAGGTCCCGCTTGGTGGGATCTTACAATTAGAATTATGCTTGTATCTTATAAATGGTTAAAAGAATTGGTGGACATTGATGTGCCATCACAAGAGTTGGCTGAAAAAATGTCAACTACAGGGATAGAGGTAGAAGGTGTGGAATCACCGGCCGCCGGTCTCTCAAAAATTGTCGTCGGTGAGATCTTGTCTTGCGAAGATGTGCCAGAAACTCACCTTCATGTTTGTCAGGTTAACGTTGGCGAAGAAGAAGCACGTCAAATTGTTTGTGGTGCACCGAATGTGCGTGCTGGTATTAAGGTCATGGTGGCTCTTCCAGGAGCTCGTATCGCTGACAATTACAAGATCAAAAAAGGGAAAATCCGTGGCTTAGAGTCACTTGGGATGATCTGTTCACTTGGTGAATTGGGAATTTCTGATTCAGTTGTGCCTAAGGAATTCGCAGATGGCATCCAAATCTTGCCAGAAGATGCTGTTCCTGGGGATGAAGTCTTCTCATACTTAGACTTGGATGATGAAATCATCGAACTTTCTATCACACCAAACCGTGCAGACGCCCTTTCTATGCGTGGGGTGGCTCACGAAGTAGCAGCTATCTATGATAAGGCAGTCAACTTTAAAGAATTTACTCTTTCAGAAACTGACCAAGCTGCAGCAGATGCTCTTTCTGTGGGCATTGAGACAGACAAGGCGCCTTACTATGCCGCTCGTATCTTGGATAATGTTACTATCGCACCAAGTCCACAATGGTTGCAAAATCTTCTTATGAACGAAGGAATCCGTCCAATCAATAACGTAGTGGATGTGACCAACTACATCCTTCTCTACTTTGGTCAACCAATGCATGCCTTTGACTTGGATACCTTTGAAGGAAATGACATTCGTGTGCGTGAAGCGCGTGCTGGTGAAAAATTAGTGACTTTAGATGGTGAAGAACGTGATTTGGACGTGAATGACCTAGTCATCACTGTCGCAGACAAGCCAGTAGCTCTTGCAGGTGTTATGGGTGGTCAAGCAACAGAAATCTCTGAAAAATCTAGTCGTGTTGTCCTTGAAGCTGCTGTTTTCAATGGCAAATCTATCCGTAAGACAAGTGGTCGCCTGAACCTTCGTTCTGAATCATCTTCTCGCTTTGAAAAAGGGATTAATGTGGCAACTGTTAACGAAGCCCTTGATGCGGCGGCTAGCATGATTGCAGAACTTGCAGGTGCGACGGTGCGTAAAGGTATCGTTTCAGCGGGTGAGCTTGATACCTCTGATGTGGAAGTTTCTTCAACTCTTGCTGATGTTAACCGTGTCCTCGGAACTGATCTTTCTTATGCTGATGTAGAAGACGTCTTCCGTCGTCTTGGCTTTGGTCTTTCTGGAAATGCAGACAGTTTTACAGTCAGCGTCCCACGCCGTCGCTGGGATATCACCATCGAAGCAGACCTCTTTGAAGAAATCGCTCGTATCTATGGATATGACCGCTTGCCAACTAGCCTTCCAAAAGACGATGGTACAGCTGGTGAATTGACTGCGACACAAAAACTCCGCCGTCAGGTTCGTACGATTGCTGAAGGAGCAGGTTTGACAGAAATCATCACCTATGCTCTAACAACTCCTGAAAAAGCAGTTGAGTTTACGGCTCAACCAAGTAACCTTACTGAACTCATGTGGCCAATGACAGTGGACCGTTCTGTCCTCCGTCAAAATATGATCTCAGGTATCCTAGATACAGTTGCTTACAACGTAGCTCGTAAGAACAAAAACTTGGCACTTTACGAGATTGGAAAAGTCTTTGAACAAACAGGTAATCCAAAAGAAGAACTTCCAAATGAGATCAACAGCTTTGCCTTTGCCTTGACCGGCTTGGTTGCTGAAAAAGATTTCCAAACAGCAGCAGTTCCAGTTGATTTCTTCTATGCTAAAGGAATCCTTGAAGCGCTCTTTACTCGCTTGGGACTAGAAGTGACCTATACAGCTACAGCTGAAATTGAAAGCCTCCACCCAGGTCGTACAGCAGTCATTTCACTAGGTGACCAAGTTCTTGGTTTCCTTGGTCAAGTGCATCCAGTCGCTGCTAAGGCTTACGATATTCCAGAAACGTATGTAGCTGAGCTCAACCTTTCAGCCATTGAAGCAGCGCTTCAACCTGCTGCTCCATTTGTGGAAATCACCAAATTCCCAGCAGTCAGCCGTGACGTGGCTCTACTCCTCAAGGCAGAAGTGACCCACCAAGAAGTTGTGGACGCTATCCAAGCTGCCGGTGTGAAACGTTTGACAGATATCAAACTCTTTGACGTCTTCTCAGGTGAGAAATTGGGACTTGGTATGAAGTCAATGGCCTATAGCTTGACTTTCCAAAATCCAGAAGATAGCTTAACGGACGAAGAAGTCGCACGCTATATGGAAAAAATCCAAGCATCGCTCGAAGAAAAAGTCAATGCAGAAGTGCGTTAAAGTATCAATCCATCCTTTGGGGTGGATTTTTGCTTTTCAAATAACAATTCAGGATCAAAAATAGACAGTTGAGGAACAGAGAAGATAAATTGGAGTTTACCAGTGTATAATGTACTCATAACTCAAAGTACTCTAAGATTTTTTACTAAAATGAGGATGATAAAAATGGACATAAACCATTGTAAAGGCTATCAAAAAGGAGTATAATGAGTGCAAGACATTTCGGAGGTGAAAGATGCTAGAAGTAAGAAGTCTAGAGAAAAGTTTTGGATCCAAGCAAGTTTTGTTTGGTATTGACTTTCAAGCGCGACCAGGTCGTATTTTGGGATTAGTCGGGAAAAATGGTGCTGGGAAGACAACGATTTTCCACAGTATTTTGAAGTTTTTAGAATATCAAGGAGAAATTAGTCTGGATGGTCAGGATATTCGTCAGGAAACCTACGCTCGGATTGGCTATCTGCCTGAAGAACGCAGTCTCATGCCTAAATTGACAGTCCTTGAACAAGTTCGCTACTTGGCGACTCTAAAAGGTATGGATGCCAAGGAGGTCAAGGAAAAACTCCCTCAATGGATGAAGAGGTTGGAAGTGAAAGGAAAGCTGACAGATAAAATCAAGAGCCTGTCAAAAGGAAATCAGCAGAAGATTCAGCTCATCATTACTCTGATTCATGAGCCAGACTTGATTATCTTGGATGAGCCTTTCAGTGGCTTGGATCCAGTCAATACTGAATTGCTCAAGCAAGTCATCTTTCAGGAAAAAGAGCGCGGAGCAACCATTATCTTTTCTGACCATGTCATGACCAACGTCGAGGAGCTTTGTGACGATATTCTCATGATTCGAGATGGCCGTGTGGTCTTGCATGGACCAGTTCAGGATGTCCGCAATCAATACGGGAAAACGCGTCTCTTTGTTTCAAGTGAACGAAGCAAGGAAGAATTGGAAAATCTTCCTCATGTCAAGCAGGTAAGTTTGACCAAACAAGGCAGTTGGAAATTGATCTTAGAGGATGAGAGCGCTGGAAGGGAACTCTTCCCAATCTTGACTCAGGGGCAATACATCGCAACCTTTGACCAGCAAGCGCCAACAATTGATGAAATCTTTAAACTAGAATCAGGGGTGGAAGTATGAGAAATATGTGGGTTGTAATGAAGGAAACCTATCTTCGACATGTCAAATCGTGGAGTTTCTTCTTTATGGTGATTTCGCCGTTCCTCTTTTTAGCCTTATCTGTAGGAATTGGCTATCTCCAAGGATCTTCTATGGCTCAGAGTGGCAAGATAGCAGTAGTCAGCACTGTTCCAGCTGTGACAGACAGTCTTAAATCTACCAATGGTCTCAATTTTGATTATCAGGATGAAGCCAGTGCCCAAGCTGCTATCAAGGATGAAAAATTAAAAGGCTATCTGACCATTGACCAAGAGGATAGTGTCTTGAAGGCAGTTTATCACGGTGAAACTTCCCTTGAGATTGCTATTAAGCTAGGAGTAACGAGCAAGTTAAATGAGCTTCAAGATCAACTCAATCGTTCGGCAGCCAATTTGTCACAAGAACAGGAAAAACGCTTGGGACAAACAGTTAACTTTACGGAGAAAATTGATGAATCCAAGGAAAATAAAAAAATGATTCAAACCTTTGCGGCCGCAGGGCTTGGTTTCTTCCTTTATATGATTTTGATTACCTATGCTAGTGTCACTGCTCAGGAAGTGGCTAGCGAGAAAGGAACCAAAATTATGGAGGTGGTCTTCTCTAGTATCCGTGCTAGTCATTATTTCTACGCTCGCATGCTGGCTCTGCTTCTTGTGATTTTGACCCATATTGGCATTTACGTCGTGGGTGGAATTGCTGCCATTCTTCTCTTTAAAGACCTACCAATCTTGGCACAATCTGGTATTTTAAACCATATAGGAGAGGCTTTCTCGCTCAACACCTTATTGTTTGTCTTGGTTAGCCTCTTTATGTACGTTGTTTTAGCAGCCTTCCTAGGCTCTATGGTTTCTCGCCCTGAGGATGCAGGAAAAGCCTTGTCGCCTTTGATGATTTTGATTATAGGTGGTTTTTTTGGAGTGACAGCTCTAGGTACAGCTGGTGACAATCTCATCTTGAAGATTGGTTCATATATTCCCTTTATTTCGACTTTCTTCATGCCGTTTAGAGCTATTAATGGTTATGCAAATGGGTTAGAAACTTGGATTTCGCTTGCTATTACGCTTGCTTTTGCAGTAACGGCAACAGTCTTTATCGGACGTATGTATGCTAGCCTCGTTCTGCAAACAGATGATTTAGGTCCTTGGAAAACCTTTAAACGTGCCTTATCTTATAAATAGAAGAGCCTCGCGAAAGCGAGGTTTTTTAGAGATAAAAAGAGTGGAATTCAGAAAAATATTTTTCATATCTATTGACTTTTAGGGGTGAAATTTGGTATTATAGTAGGCGGTATTGTTTACCCCATTTGAAAGGCCCCGGAACCTTCCAAATACTTTTCGATGGGAAGGAACACCCATCACCGTAAACAAAAATCGAACTATATATAGGAGAAATCATGAACAAAACAACATTTATGGCTAAACCAGGCCAAGTTGAACGTAAATGGTACGTAGTTGACGCAACTGATGTACCACTTGGACGTCTTTCTGCAGTAGTTGCTAGCGTACTTCGCGGAAAAAACAAACCAACATTTACACCACACACTGATACAGGTGACTTTGTAATTGTTATCAATGCTGAAAAAGTTAAATTGACTGGTAAAAAAGCAACTGATAAAATCTACTACACTCACTCAAACCACCCAGGTGGATTGAAACAAATCTCTGCAGGTGAACTTCGTTCTAAAAATGCAGTACGTTTGATTGAGAAATCAGTTAAAGGTATGCTTCCACACAATACTCTTGGACGCGCTCAAGGTATGAAGTTGAAAGTATTTGTTGGAGCTGAGCACACTCACGCTGCACAACAACCAGAAGTTCTTGACATTTCAGGACTTATCTAAGGAAAGGAACAATAAAGTATGTCACAAGCACAATATGCAGGTACTGGACGTCGTAAAAACGCTGTTGCACGCGTTCGCCTTGTTCCAGGAACTGGTAAAATCACTGTTAACAAAAAAGATGTTGAAGAGTACATCCCACACGCTGACCTTCGTCTTGTCATCAACCAACCGTTCGCAGTTACTTCAACTGTAGGTTCATACGACGTTTTCGTTAACGTTGTAGGTGGTGGATACGCTGGTCAATCAGGAGCTATCCGTCACGGTATCGCTCGTGCCCTTCTTCAAGTAGACCCAGACTTCCGCGATTCATTGAAACGGGCAGGACTTCTTACACGTGACTCACGTAAAGTTGAACGTAAGAAACCAGGTCTTAAGAAAGCTCGTAAAGCATCACAATTCTCAAAACGTTAATCAATACGATTATATCAACGTTTCAAAGCACTTTGCAAAAATTTTGCAAAGTGCTTTTTTGTCGATTTTTGAGCTCAAATAGCTTTGTGATAACCTTCTGATAACCTCTGAAAGTTTAGTTCCTTTAACAGAAGAGTTGGAACAAGTCGGAAAGAATATCAATTCTATAGCCCGTCTTGCAACTGTAGTTGGGAGAATAAGCTATGAGAATAAAATGGATATGTCTATTTTGATGCAAAAAATAGTTGATGTGATGGAGGAAAAAGATGTTTATTTTCAAAAGTAATATGGACAAGGATTTTGATCAGATATGCGAATACATACTGAAATTAAAGCGAGCAGAATTATTTCTTCATGGAATTAAACAACAAGATAAAACGAAGGCTCGTTTGTATCATGCGATGCTGGAATACTACGATGCTGGAATACTACGATGCTAATCATAAAAAAGAAAGACATATGAGGATTTTAAAATAAGGAAACGCGGTTAAATTGAACTGCACCCTAAAAGTTAGACAGAAAAATCTAACTTTTGGGATGATTTGAATTTTGGGGAATCCCCAAACCCCGAGTTGTTAATTTGAATGCCATAACAACAAGTCAATAATTGATTTTAATAAATTGTACTCGTGGTGCTATTTATTTTCAAAATACAATAAAAAGCTCAAAAGGACTACACTGTAAGTGTTGAAACAAACAGGAGGTTAGCCCCAATGAGCGACTTACAATATACAGGTAAATCTCATCACTTGCAATGGACTTTGAAATAATTATCAAAATTTGTCTTCAGCTATATAGTGAACAATGTCCCGAATCTTACAAACATCGTAACAATATCAGCTTGTCTAAGGTTTCAGATCAGTCTCTATTAGTTTTGCTTATTTTACAGACTGAACTAGGCATTAAATCACAACGTCATTTCTATCGGATATGCCAACTCTTTCCCTGTGGGTGTCTCCCTGAAAGAAGTCGATTTAATCGACGGTTAAGACAGCTGATTTGGTTAGTTTAAATCATTCGGCAAGCCATGAATACTCAACTTTCTCAAAATAGTATTGTCATCATCGATAGTTTTCCATTATCACTTTGTCAACCTATTCGTAATCATTGAGCATGTATTTTCCATGAACTAGGCGACATTGGATACAATTCCTCTAAGTACCGTTGGTTCTGAGGATTCAAAGTACATCTGTTGGTCACTCTATCAGGCTATATTCTGAATAACGTTGTGACACTTGTCTTAGCACATGACATTGATATTTTCATTGCGTATCTAGGATGTCCTAGTCAACGAGGTCTCAATGAACATTCTAATGGCTTATTAAGACGAAATAGACTACCGAAACAAATGGATTTTACTAATATTTCTCAAAATTATTTATCAGCTAAACTGATAAAAGAAATAGAATTCCTAAAAAGTCTTTGAATTATCAAATACCATACCAAGTTTTTCTGAGTTACATGAAAAATCTAACTTAATTTGACAATCTAGGTTCTGAATATTTCATAAAGTATTAAATAGATAAATAGTATAGAATTTTTCAAGAATTATGCTAAGCGGTATACGTAAAAAGGTGTTTCTTTAGAGGAGAGATTTGGGAGTGGGGACCTAGTTTACATTTTATAAATTTAATGTATTCATAGTGGGTTTGAGTAATGTTAAGTTATACTTAAAAATATATTTAATTAATACTTTGTGACTCTGCTTCGGTATCAATACTAGAACCTCTACAGAATTATAGTGGAATGAAGTAAAATATGAATAAACTGATTGGGAAATTCAAATAAATTTCTAGCAATATTTTAGAAGTTGCAGTTTACCACTCTAAATTCAATCAATTAAAATAAAATATGGAAGAAAAGGGTAGAGTAATTTTGAATAATTTGATATAATGAACTGTATTAATTAATGCTTTATTAAGGGGTTTCTGTTATGTTATTTAATCGTAAAGGAATAAATCAAAAGAATTGGAGAATGGTAAAAAAGGGAAGCATTTTCTTTTTGGCTGTACTCTTTTTTTAGCAACTGGTGCAATAGGATTGCAACAAACACAAGTTGTCAGAGCAGATGAAGTGGCATCTTCAGTTGTTACATCAATGAACTCGGCAGAAGATGGAGATGATAGGGATAAAGGTAAAACACCTAAAGAGGAAGTAATTAAGCAGGAAGATAATGAGATTAATTTGGGAGTCACTTCTCCATTATCAAAAAAATCTGATGAGCTCGATAAAAAAGAGGATGTAGCTAAAACAGAGGTTAATAAACAATCTTTAATCGAATTAATAGAAAAAATTAAGAATATAGACTTAAGCAAAAAAACTATAGATTCAGTAGAGAAATTGAATCTTTCTTTGTCGCGCGCACAACAACTGATGGAAAGTCCGACAGTAAGTCAAGAAGAGGTAGATAAAGAAGAGAAAGCTCTTAAAGAATCTTTTGAAAAATTAGAGGATAAACCTGAAAAAGAAAAAGCCTCAGAGTCTAGAGAAAAAACTGAGCCTCAAAAAGAAGAGAAATCAGATTTAAGCAAAGAAAAAATAGCAAAAGTAACAGAAACTGTAAATGAAATTTACAGTTTAGCTAATCAAATAAATTATGAGTTCAGCGATGCTGAGAAAGAATTAGTTAAAACAGCTGAAAAACTTTCTGAGGATAGTAACAGGGAGGACGAGGTAGAGTCGCTCCTAAAAGAAGTCACACGTCTTCGAAATAAAGTAGCAAATCGAATGACAAGAGCTCATTCTGGTAAACGTGACCCTAGAAATGGCCAACCTATTAATGGGAATGGTGAGAGTAGATTTAGGGCGGTATACTTTTTACCTACGCAAAATCAGCATGGAAGAGGAGAAGCTGGGTTAGTTAATGAAACTAGAACTGATTTGACGTATTATAATTCTGATGAGATATACTCATTTATGAGAGTGTTAGGTCAAAGAGGCCCAGGAGAACCTTTATATAAGTATGAATATGGAGAAAATAGAGGTAAGGAAGATAAATCACCATATTATTTAAAAACTGTAGGTGTTATTAGTGGTTTAGATAAGCTTAAAGGTATAACATTGAGAGTTGCTTATAAAAATCCTCGTACTGGAAAGGAAGACTTTCAGGATATCACATCTGGTGTATGGCCTGTTAATAATCCAGAAGTTAAAGCGGTTATAAGAGGTTGGCTTGGGCGTTATGATAAAACGGGAGAAGCTGTTGAACCGGGTGATTATAGAGTAACTATTGCGGCAGGAAGAAAGAACCCGGAAAATAGTATTACTTATACATTTCATGTAAAAGCTCAAAGTGAGCGTAATACGGTTAATGATTTGGCAACACCAACTTATGTAGATGATGTCCGCCATTTAACGGAAAAAGAAAAAACAGCTTTAATTAAAAAGTTTGAGGCTGCACACCCAGGAGTAGTCAATAGAGCAGTTCACATTGACTATGATCATGCTGAAGTTTCAGCTGATGGTGCAACAATGACGATTCACTTTAAAGATGGATTTGCACCTAAAACAATCCAAACAAATGCACAGAATGATGCTATAGCAAAACATCAAAGTATTACGGCATTATACGGTGACCCACACGATTTTTACAAAAATCCTAGAAATCTTGTGAAGTCAAAAACAGAAAATGAACTTCCATCTACTGTTGATGTGCAATGGAAAACACCATTTAATTTACAACAACCGGGAACACGAAATGCTGTTGTTACAGTAACTTATCAAAATGGAGCCGTTAAAGATGTATCGACACCATATACAGTGCTAGATTTTGTAGGAAAACAAGACAAACGTATTAATCAACATCAAAGTGGTGAACTTGGTGATGCTAGAAGTTATATCACTTTATCAAATGGAACAGCACCTGCGACCGATCTGACGATTCGTTGGAAAGGTGGATCTACTGTAGATACTTCAAGACCAACGGTTCATCATAAACAAATTGAAATTCTTCGTGGAAATACGACGATGAAAACAGTCGATATTCCTGTTGAGATTGTTGATAATATTAGACCGACAGTAGAAATTCCGTATGATAATCCTGGTAATCAAGAAATTTATGTATATTCACATGAAAATAATAATATTACTTTAAAAGCAAAAGATAATAATGGAAAGGTTTCTAAAGTTTACTTAGCATTTGCAGCAGATAATAGACAGGGACTAGGACAAGAAGATAATAGCTATTTAGGTGGGGGAAGCCCAGATGGCTTATATCTAACAGCAACTAAGATTAAATCTGAAACTACAGGTTCAGATGCACAACCAGCAACAATTACGGTGAGTGGGAATATTAATAATCAACCATTTGCCGGTGAAAAATCAATCACGCGTTATTTATACACCGAAGATCCCGCTGGAAATACGAACTATGAACATGTAGGTCATGCGAATGATAATGGAGCACCAGGACGTATTCGTTTTGTATGGAAACCACAAACTTTCAAATATACAGCAACTCCAAATTCTCAAACACAAACAGTTAGCTATAAAGATGAACCAAGCGCAGAAGCAAGTATCAATAAAACAGGGTTACCATCAGGGACAACCTATGCTTGGAAAACAAAACCAGATACATCAAGCCCTGGTAATAAATCAGGGGTAGTAGAAGTCACTTATCCTGATACTTCAAAAGATACTGTGAATGTAACTGTAAGTGTTCGTAAGTTGAGTGATGAATATGCTCCTACAGGAAATAAAATCGTTAGAAATCAAAATGTTCCGGTTACAAATAATGACTTAAAAGCAGCAGTTGCTATTAGTAATAACGGTAATAGTAAGGTGAAATCCGTTACTGCTGGAACGATTAGTACAGCAAATGCAGGAACTCAAACGATTAAAGCGACTGTTACTTATTTAGATAATACGACAGATCCAGTTGACATACCTTTAGAAGTAAAAGACATAACAGCTCCAACGATCACAACACCAAGTGATAGACAAAATTGGGATTTAATTGCATTGGATAGAACATTACCTTCTATAAAAGTTGCAGCTACTGATAATACAGGAGGAACTGGTGTTAAATCAACAACGGTAACGGGCTTACCAGATTTCTTAGTATATGACAATGCGACTAAGACAATTAAATTTAAAAATGGAGTTCAAGAAGTAACAAAATTACCTGTTGGACAAGATAGTAAAACTTATACTGCAACTATTCAAGTAACAGATAATGCAGACAATCCTAGTCAAAGACAATTTACGATTACCGTCAAATCAATGACAACGAAATATACTGCAACTCCTAATGTGCAAAAACAAACGGTGAGTTATGATGTAAAACCAGATGCAGGAACAAGTGTTAATAAAAATGGATTACCAGCAGGAACAACCTATACATGGGCAACAACTCCAAGTACAACAACAGGACCTGGAGATAAAGCAGGTAGCGTAACTGTAACATATCCTGATGACTCAAAAGATACCGTGAATGTAACTGTAAATGTTCGTGCACAAAAAGATGAATACAATCCACAACCAAAAGTCCAAACAGTAGACAATGGAGCAGTACCAGAAGCAAGAAACAGCATTGGCAATGTGGACAGCTTACCACCGAAAACAACGTTTGAATGGAAAGATGGCGCACCAAATACAGCCGTAGGACAACCAGGCGAAGTATCCGGAACAGTGATCGTTCGTTACCCAGATGGCACAAGCGAAGAAGTTCCAGTGAAAGTCAATGTCAAAGGACAAGCAGACACGTACAAACCAGAACCAACAGTCCAAACAGTGGACAATGGAGCAGTACCAGAAGCAAGAAACAGCATTGGCAATGTGGACAGCTTACCACCGAAAACAACGTTTGAATG